>DATECU010000110.1:0-11973 GCA_035286745.1 Vicinamibacteria bacterium
ACCATGCTGACCGGCGACGAGTTCGTGGGCGGCATCCTGAAGCTCTGCCAGGAGAAGCGGGGGATCCAGAAGGGCATTCACTACATCACCCCCACCCGGGTGATGATCGAGTACGAGCTGCCCCTGAACGAGATCCTGCTCGACTTCTACGACCGGCTGAAGTCGGCCTCCAGGGGTTATGCGTCGCTCGACTACCAGATCACCGGCTACTGGGTCTCTCCTCTGGTCAAGCTGGACGTGCTGGTGAACGGCGACCCGGTGGACGCCTTGTCCCTGATCGTGCACCGGGACAGCGCTTTCCAGCGGGGTCGCAGCCTGGTCGAGAAGATGCGGAAGCTGATCCCCCGCCAGATGTTCGAGGTGGCGATCCAGGCCGCCATCGGCTCTCGGGTGATCGCCCGGGAGACGGTGAAGCCGCTGCGCAAGAACGTGCTGGCCAAATGCTACGGCGGCGACATCTCCCGCAAGCGCAAGTTGCTGGAGAAGCAGAAGGAAGGAAAGAAGCGAATGAAGCGCGTGGGGACCGTGGACATCCCGCAGGAGGCGTTTCTGGCGGTGCTGCGGGTGGATGAATGACGGCGCTGCCTTCGACATCCCCGGCCCATCTGGCTAGAATCGGTTAATGGCTCAGCAGACATCGGCGGGGGCAACGGCGGGGCCTCCCAAGTCGGTCTACCGCGAGTACTTCGAGTCGCTGGTGGTGGCCGTCATCCTGGCCCTCTTTATCCGCACCTTCGTGGTCCAGGCCTTCAAGATCCCTACCGGTTCCATGGAGACCAACCTGCTGATCGGCGATCACCTGCTGGTCAACAAGGTGATCTACTCGCCGTCGGGGGGCGCCTGGGAGCGAGCGATCCTGCCCAAGAAGCCCATCCAGCGGGGACACGTGGTGGTCTTCAAGTTCCCGGAGGATCCGGCCCGCGACTTCATCAAGCGTGTGATCGGTCTGCCCGGCGAGACGGTGGAGATTCGCAGCAAGGCGGTGTTCATCAACGGCAAGCCTCTGGACGAGCCCTACGCGCGATTCCTGGAGCCCCCGCTCCGGCCCGGCGATCCCGACTATGGCTTCCACGACAACAAGGACAACTGGGGACCCCAGGTGGTGCCGGCGGGGCAGCTCCTGGTCCTGGGCGACAACCGGGACAACAGCCGGGACAGTCGCTTCTGGGGGTTCTTGCCGGAGGATCAGGTGAAGGGGCGCGCCCTCTTGGTGTACTGGTCCTATGAGGCCTCACGCGAGGAGTACCGGAACACGAGTGCGGTGGACTGGATTCGGGATACCCTGGCGGCTTTCGGCAAGACCCGCTGGAGCCGGTTCTTCCACATGATCCGCTGAGGAGTTCTATGCGCGCAAATAACGAAAGAGGCGAGGGCAAGCTGGGGTCGGTGGTGGGGCTCGCCTTCTTGGTGGCGGTGCTCTGGGCGGGCTGGAACCTGATTCCGGTGTACTACGCCAACTACTCGATGGACGATCGGCTGGTGGAGCTGGCCCGGGTTCCCAAGCACCGGTACTCGGACGCGGAGGTCATGCGCCTTCTCGTCAAGGCGGCCGCGGAGCACAACATCGAGCAGTACGTGAACGAGACCACCTGCCGGATTACCACCACCGAACACCGGCGGACCATCGCTTGCGAGTACGAACGTAAGGTCAGCATCCTGCCCGGCTGGCAGCGCACTTTCCAGTTCAAGCTCAGTGCCGACCAGCCGGTGATCTGAGGGCCGCCCCGCCGGCCGGTTCCGGCCCAGGTGGGCCTCCGGGCGGCGGGACTACATCTTCCCCAGGATCTGCTTGGCGATCACCATGAGCTGCATGTTCGAGGTGCCTTCGTAGATCTGGCCCACCTTCTGGTCGCGGAAGTACTTCTCCACCGGGTAGTCCCGGGTGAAGCCGTAGCCGCCATAGACCTCGATCACCTTGGAGGCCACGTGCTCGGCGGTGCGCGAAGCGAAGAGCTTGGCCATGGCGGCCTCCTTGATGAAGCTCTCCCCGGCATCCCGGATGCGGGCGGCGTTGTAGGTCAGAAGGCGCGCGGCCTCCAGCTCGGTGGCCAGCTCCGCGAGCAAGAACTGCACGGCCTGGAACTCGGCGATGGGCTTGCCGAACTGCACCCGTTCCTGCGCGTACTTCAGGCCGTGATCGAGGGCCCCCTGGGCCACCCCCACCATCTGGGCCCCGATGCCGATGCGTCCCTCGTTAAGCGTCTCGATGGCGATCTTGTAGCCCTTGCCCAGCTCGCCGAGCAGGTTGCTCTTGGGCACCCGGCAGCCCTCCAGGATCAGCTCCGCGGTCGAGGAGGCGCGGATGCCCAGCTTGTCCTCCTTCTTGCCTACGCTGAAGCCGGGGAAGCTGCGCTCGACCAGGAAAGCGGTGATGCCCTTGTGGCCCCGGCTCGGATCCAGGGTGGCCATCACGATGAACAGATCGGCCTCCCCGGCGTTGGTGATCCAAAGCTTGCGGCCGGTGATCTGGTAGTGATCGCCCTTGTCCTCAGCGCGGCAACTGAGGGCGAAGGCGTCGGAGCCCGCGCCCGCCTCGGAGAGGGCATAAGCACCCACCCACTCGCCGGCCAGCTTGGGAAAGTAGCGGGCCTTCTGCTCGTCGTTCGCAAAACGCAGGATGGCGTTGTTGACCAGGGTGTTCTGCACATCCACCAGCACCGCCACCGAGGCATCGACACGCGCCAGCTCCTCGACGGCCAGAACCGACATGAAGAAGGTCGAACCCGCACCGCCCAGGGGATCGGGGATCTCGATCCCCATGATCCCAAGATCGAAGCACTTCTTGATCAGCTCCCGGGGGATCTGGGCGTCCTTGTCCATCTTGGCGACCAGGGGGCGGATCTCGCTCTCCGCGAACTGTCGCACCTGGTCGCGGAACATCACCTCGTCTTCGCTCAGGTGGGTCAGGGGCAGGCTTCGGATTTCGCTCATGAAGACACCTCGAAAGAAAGCCCAATGCTACCGCGAGTCTCCGGTGAGACGACACGAAAGAACGAAGGATCTCTTGACACCCGGCCCAGGGGGCGTATCATTCGAGATTGTCATGATGCTCAACCCTGCCACGCGACCAGAGCCTCGACGCCCTCGAAGCCCGTGGTCTCGGCGGGAGAGCCCGATCTAGCGCTCAAGACACAAGCGAAAGATCGAACGGCCCGCTGGAGACGAGATCCAGCGGGCTTTTTGTTTCTGGGGAGTGGAAAGGCGGGCCAAGAGGATGGCGAAGGCGGGTATCGAGCGGGCGCGGGTCGGGGTCTTCGGCGCCACCGGCTATGTGGGGCGAGAGGCGGTGCGTCTGCTCTCGGCGCATCCCGGCGTCGAGGTGGTCTTCTCGACTGGCTCGGGTGCCGGCCATCTGGCCCACGAACGGGGCCTCGATCAGCCGGCTGACGCCTTCCTGCTGGCCCTGCCCCACGGTGTCTCCGCCACCTACGCCGCCACCCTGCGCGAGCGCTACCCGCAGGCGGTAGTGATCGACCTCTCCGGCGACCTCCGGCTGCCGGACGCCGCTTCCTATTCGCGCTGGTACCACCAGGATCATCCTTCGCCGGCGCTGCTGGGCCAGGCACCTTACGGCCTCACCGAGATCTACCGCGACCGGCTGCGGCAGGCTCGGCTGATCGCCAACCCCGGCTGTTATGCGACCTCGGTGCTGCTGCCGCTGGTCCCGCTTCTCCGTTCCGGCCTGGTGGCGTCCCAGGGGATCGTGGTCGACGCCAAGAGCGGCGCCACCGGCGCCGGCCGGACCCTGCGTGAGGACCTGCTGTTCTGCGAGCTCCTGGACGACTTCTCGGCCTACAGCCCCGGCCGCAGCCACCGCCACCTGGGCGAGATGGAGGCGGTGCTTCGGGACACCACCGGCCACGATCTGGCGCTCACCTTCTGCCCTCACCTGCTGCCGGTGCGGCGCGGGATCCTGTCCAGCCTGTACTTGCAGAGCCAGGCCCCAGCCGATGAGCTGCGTCAGGTGCTGGCTTCGTTTTACGCAGAGGCGCCCTTCGTGCGGGTCGGCGACGGGCGGCCGCCGCGGCTCTCCGAGGTGGTGGGGACCAACGAGTGCCATCTGAGCGTCCATTCGGCGGCGCCAGGCCAGGTCGTGGTCTTCTCGGCCCTGGACAACCTGCTGAAGGGGGCTTCCGGACAAGCCGTCCAGAACCTGAACCTGGCCCTGGGCCTGCCCGAGACCACGGGTCTTGCCCGCGCCAACGGAGCCTGAGCCATGGGAGCCAAGAGGACTCTGAACGCTGGAGCGCAAGGCCGGCTGGACGTGCGTGTCTACAAGGTGGGTGGCCCCGCACTCGAGGACCCCGGCCTCATCCGCCCGCTGGCCGACGAGGTCCGGAGCTCGGGTGGCCATCCGCTCCTGGTCCACGGGGGCGGCCGGCACGTCGAACGCATGCTGCGCGTCCTCGGCATCGAGTCCCGCTTCGTCGAGGGCCGGCGTGAGACCTCGCCGGCGGCCATGGAGGTGGTGGAGATGGTGCTCTCGGGCGTCGTGAACAAGGGCCTGGCCTCGGAGCTGACGGCGGCTGGCGTCAAAGCGGTCGGCTTGTCCGGTCGAGACGGCGGTCTCCTCACCGCCCAGCCGGCGCCGGAGCTGGGCCGGGTGGGGACCCGAGTGGCCGCGCATCCCGAGGCCATCCTCGCCCTCTGGCACGCGGGCCTGCTGCCGGTGGTCTCGCCGGTGTCGAACGGACCTTCCGGCGAGGCCCTGAACGTCAACGCCGACGAGGCGGCGCTCGGGCTGGCCCGGGCCCTCTTCGCGCGCAGCCTGGTCTACCTCTCGGACGTCGCGGGAGTGCAGGTGGAGGGTGAGACGGTCGAGGAACTGGACGCCGCTCACGCCGAACGATTGATCGAGGACGGCACCATCGCCGGAGGCATGGCCCTCAAGGTGCAGGTGGCCCTCGAAGCCTCACGGGCCGGCATTCCTGAGGTGGTGATCGCGGGTCGGGCTCGGCTGGAAGGCGGCTTTCCGGGAACCCGCATCACCTGGGCGGTGGCCCAGGAGCTCCGGGCATGAGCGCGCTGCTGCCCGTCTACGACCGCGATCTGGTCATCGTGTCCGGCAAGGGCTCGCGGCTGACCGATGCCGGCGGCCGGAGCTACCTGGACTTCGCGGCCGGGGTTGGCGTGAACGGCCTGGGCTACGCCGATCGCAAGGTGGTAGCCGCCATCAAGCAGCAAGCGGCGCGGCTGATCCACGCCAGCAACCTCTATCACAGCCAGCCGGGGGCGGAGCTGGCGGAACGGCTGGTGTCGCTGGCCTTTCCGGCCAAGGTCTTCCTCTGCAACTCGGGCACCGAGGCGGTGGAGGCCGCCATCAAGTTTGCGCGTCGCATCGGGAAGCCGCAGGGTCGCTTCGAGCTGGTGGCGTTCGAGGGTGGTTTTCATGGCCGCAGCCTGGGGGCCCTGTCGCTCACCTGGAAGCGCGCCTACCGAGAGCCCTTCGAGCCGCTGGTCCCCGGCGTGCGCTTCTGCCCCTGGAACGACCTGACGGCGGCCCGTGCGGCCATCGGGCCGGAGACGGCCGCCGTCTTCGTGGAGCCGGTTCAGGGCGAAGGCGGCGTGCGCCCGGCGAGAGCCGACTTCCTTCGCGGCCTGGTCGAGATCTCCCGGGAGAGGGGCGCCCTGCTGGTGGCCGAGGAGGTGCAGAGCGGCCTAGGGCGGACCGGCAAGCTCTTCGCCTACCAGCACGCGGACATCAGGCCGGATCTCCTGACCCTGGCCAAGCCGCTAGGCGGTGGGTTGCCGTTGGGTGCGGTGCTGCTCAGGGAGGACCTGGCGCCGGCTCTCAAGGCGGGAGACCACGGCAGCACCTTCGGCGGCAACCCGGTGGCCGCCGCCGCCGCCCTGGCGGTGTTGGAGCGGCTCACCACACCCGGCTTCCTGGAGGCGGTGGCGCGGAAGGGGCGGGCCCTGGTCAAGGGGGTGAAGCGGCTGGCCCAGCAGTACCCCGAAGCCATCGCCGAGGTGCGGGGGCTGGGCTTGATGATCGGGATCGAGTTCAAGGGCCCTGCCGGCGAGGTGCTGAAGGGCCTGCGGGAGCGGGGCATCCTGGCCACCAAGGCCGGCGACACCGTCTTGCGCTTGCTCCCGCCCCTCTCCATCAAGCCTGCCGAGATCCGGGAGTTCCTGGCCGCACTCACCGACGTGCTGGCTTCCGGCGCCGGCCGCTCACTGGAGGGCACCGCTCATGCATCTGCGTAAGGCGCAGGAAGCCGACGTTCCCGCACTGCTGGACCTGATCAACGGTTATGCCCAGCGCAACCTGCTGCTGCCCCGCACCGAGGCCTCGCTGCGGGCTCGCCTCGGCGACTTTCTGGTGGCGGAGCGGGGTGGCGAGCTTGTGGGCTGCGGAGCCCTGTCGCCCCTGGGGCCGGGCCTGGGTGAGATCCGCTCGCTGGCGGTCCGAGCCGACTGCGGCGGCCACGGGCTCGGCAGCCGGATCGTGCGCGCCCTGATGGACCAGGCCCAGGAGCGCGGCTTTCTGGAGGTGCTGACGCTCACCCGGCGGGTCTCGCTCTTCGCGTCCATGGGGTTCACGGTGACCCGGCGAGAGCGCTTCCTGGACAAGCTGGCGGCCGACTGCGCCGCTTGTCCCATGAACCTCGGCTGCGACGAGACGGCGCTGTTGTGGGAACCAGAGGGCGCCGAGGCGTTCGACATCAAGATGGCGCGGGTCCTCGACACCCCGCGGGAAGGAGCGGCGGCGAGATGAGCACGATCAAGAAGGTGGTCTTGGCCTACTCGGGAGGGCTCGATACCTCCATCATCATCCCCTGGATCAAGGAGAACTACGGGGGAGCCGAGATCGTCGCCTACTGCGGCGACGTGGGGCAGGGCGACGACCTGGAGGCCGTCAAGCGTAAGGCGCTGGCCACCGGCGCCAGCAAGTGCGTGGTTCAGGACCTGCGCGAGGAGTTCGTTCGCGACTACGCCTTCAAGGCCCTGGCCGCGGGTGCCGTCTACGAGGACCACTATCTGCTGGGCACCGCTCTGGCGCGGCCGCTCTTGGCCTACCACCAGGTCCAGGTGGCCCTTCAGGAAGGCGCCGACGCCCTGGCCCACGGCGCCACCGGCAAGGGCAACGATCAGGTGCGCTTCGAGGTGACCTACGGCGCCTTCGCGCCGCATCTCAGCGTGATCGCGCCTTGGCGCGAGTGGAACATCCGCTCGCGGGAGGATGCGCTCGCCTATGCGGCGGCCCACCGGATTCCGGTGGACCAGAGCCCGAAGGATCTCTTCAGCCGCGACGGCAACCTGTGGCACCTCTCGCACGAGGGCGGCAACCTGGAAGACCCGTGGGACCCGCCGCGGAAGGAGATGTTCAAGCTTACGGTCGATCCCCAGGATGCGCCCGACCAGCCACAAGTCGTCACCCTGGCCTTCGAGCAGGGGACACCGGTCGCGCTCGACGGGGAGCGGCTGGGTCCGGTGGCCCTGGTGGAGTCGCTCAACCGCATCGCCGGCGCCCACGGGGTGGGCCGGCTGGATCTGGTCGAGAACCGACTGGTGGGGATCAAGTCGCGCGGCGTCTACGAGACCCCTGCCGGCACCGTCCTCCACGTCGCCCACCGGGAGATCGAGCGGCTGGTCCTCGATCGCGACACCCTGCACTTCAAGCAGTCGGTGTCTGTACGCTATGCGCAACTGATCTACGACGGCCTCTGGTTCTCCACCCTGCGCCAGGCGCTGGCGGCCTTCGTCGACTTCACCGAGCGGGAAGTCACCGGCGAGGTCCAGGTGCGGCTCTTCAAGGGACGCGCCGAGGCCATCGCCCGCCGTTCGCCGCGCTCGCTCTACCGCCAGGATCTGGCCACCTTCGGCCAGGGAATGGCCTACGACCACCAGGACGCGGCGGGGTTCATTCGTCTCTTCGGCCTGCCCGAGCGCGTGCGCGCCCTGACCCGTGAGGGGGTGGGCGAGCCGGTGGGAGCCGGCGAGTGAGTCGAGGCTCCGGCGTGGAGGAGCCGACCCGGAAGTCGGCGGCCCTGGGTGCCATTTCAGCACCGTTAGGCTTCCGGGCGGCTGGCGTGGCCTCCGGCATCAAGAGCCAGGGCCTGGACCTGGCGGTGGTCGCGGCCGATTGGGGCTCGTCGGCCGCGGCCGTCTTCACCACCAACCGGGCCCAGGCCGCGCCGGTCCTGGTTTCGCGAGAGCACCTGGGCAGCGGCCAGGCCCGGGCGGTGGTGGTGAACGCCGGTTGCGCCAACGCCGCAACCGGAGACAGGGGCCTCTCCGACGCCCGAGAGACGGCGGCTCTCACCGCGCAAGCCTTGGGCTGCCGCCCGAGCGAGGTGCTGGTGGCCTCCACGGGAGTCATCGGGGTCCCGCTGCCCATGGAGAAACTGCGGGCGGGGATTCCCGAGGTGGTGGCCCGCCTCGCGCGCGAAGGAGGGGCTTCGGCCGCCCAGGCCATCCTGACCACCGACACTCACCCCAAGGAGGTGATGGTCGAGTTCCTGCTCGACGGTCAGACGGCACACCTGGGGGGCATGGCCAAGGGCGCCGGCATGATCGCTCCCAACCTGGCCACCATGCTGGCCTTCTTCACCACCGACGCCGCACTGGATCCGGGTTTGCTGCGGCGCGCGCTCTCGGAGGCGGTGGGCGCCAGCTTGAACCGCATCACGGTGGACGGGGACACCTCCACCAACGACATGGCGCTGATCCTGGCCAGCGGCGCCTTGCCGGCGCGCGCCATCCTGGAGGATGGCAAGGACTACGACGCCTTTCGGGGCGCTCTGACCGAAGCCGCATCGCGTTTGGCGCAGATGATCGTGCGCGACGGCGAGGGGGCCACCCGAGTGGCCGCAGTGCGGGTGGAGGGCGCCCGCGCCGAGAGCGAGGCCGATCGGGTTGCCCGTACCGTGGCCGAGTCCCCCCTGGTCAAGACCGCCCTTCACGGGGGCGATCCCAACTGGGGCCGGATCTTGGCCGCAGCCGGCCGATCCGGGGTCGAGTTGGACGTGAGCCGCCTCGACATCCACCTGGGCAACGTCTGGGTGTGTCAGGGAGGAGCCGCGCGCGACTACGACGAGGCTGCCGCCCACCAGGCCATGCTGGAGGATCCGGTGCGCATCCGGATCCACCTGAATGAGGGGCGCGCCTCCGGCTGGATCTGGACTTCGGACCTGAGCCGCGGTTACGTCGACATCAACGCCCACTACCGCAGTTGAATGACCATGAAACTCTGGGGCGGGAACTACAGCGCCGAACCGGACCGGGCCTTCTGGGAGTTCAACCGGTCGTTCGGCTTCGACAAGCGGCTCCTGGCGGAGGAGATCGCGGCTTCCGCGGGCTACGTGCGCGCTCTCCATCGGGCGGGGGTCCTCGGCGCCGGAGATGCCGGCAGACTCGAGCACGGCCTGGCTGAGATCCTGGCCCGCGCCGAACGGGAGCCCAGCTATCTGGAGCTGGACGCCGAGGATGTTCACAGCTTCGTGGAGACACGCCTCGGCGAGCTGTTGGGCGATCTGGCGGGCCAGGCCCATCTGGCGCGCAGCCGTAACGAACAGGCGGTGACCGCGCTCCGGCTGTGGATCCGCCGCGCCACCGACCACCTGTTGTCGGCCACCGCCGGCCTGGTCCAGGCCTTGGTCACCCAGGGGCTGGACGGCGCCGACGCCGTCATGCCCGGCTTCACCCACACGCGGGCCGCCGAACCCATCACCTTCGGCCACCTGGCCGCGGCTCACTGCTGGGGGTTGGTGCGCGACCGGGAGCGCCTGCTGGCCGCCCGGCACCGCGTCAACGTGCTGCCGTTAGGTTCCGGGGCCTTGGCCGGCACCGCGCTGCCGCTGGATCGAGAGGCCCTGGCCCGCGACCTCGGCTTCGAGAGCGTCTCCGAGAACGCGCTGGACGCGGTCACCGACCGCGACTTCGCCGCCGAGTTCGTCTTCATCTGTGCCCAGCTCCAGACCCACCTGGCCCGTCTGGCCGAGGATCTCATCTGGTTCTCGGGGCCGGAGTTCGGTCTGCTGGCTCTGCCCGAGGCCTTCACCACCGGCTCCAGCCTGATGCCTCAAAAGCAGAACCCCGATGCCCTGGAGCTGATTCGGGGCAAGGCGGCGCGGGTCGACGCGGACCTGATCCGGCTCTTGACCCTGATGAAGGGCGTGCCTACCGGATATCAGAAGGACTTGCAGGAGGACAAGGAGGCGGTGTTCGACGCGGCGGACACCGCCGCCGCCTCGGTAGCCATCATGACCGGTGTGGTGTCCGGCCTGACTCCCGACCGGGAGCGAATGGCCCGAGCCGCCGGCGCTCCGGAGACGATGGCGGCCGGCCTGGCGGTGGCGCTGGCGCGCGGAGGCCTGCCCTTCCGCAAGGCGCACGCTCTGGTCGGGTCGCTGGTGGCCGAGGCGCGACGGAGCGGCGTCTCGCTCCCGGAGACGGCAGCGCGCCTGCTGCCCGAGCAGGCGCCCGCGGTGGCCGCGCGATTGGCCGACCTCTTCGACCCCGCGCAAGCGGTGGCCGCCAAGGCGGTCCGAGGCGGGACCGCTCCGGAGGCGGTCAGGGCCTCGCTGCAGGCCGCGCTCGGCCGCTTGGAGAGCGCCCGCTAGGTGTACCGGCCCCCGGTCAGTGGCAGGCGGGCCACCCGGCTCCAGTGTTCCGGACGCCCCGCGGTCGCGTAGACGTCGAGCCGGCAGACCTCGAAGCTGTCGGGGAACCCCCGCCCCACCTGGCCCACGATCGCCTCTCGCTCGGTCGCCGCCAGATCGCCGTAGAGCAGACTCAGGTGCGGGTCAAAGGCGAGCCCGCCTTCGAGTCCGAGCGCCGCCAGGGCGCGCGACCGGAGATCCGAAAGCTCCGGCACCGGTTTCACCCGGACCGCCACCGCCCGGAAGTAGGCGTCGGAGTGCACCACCCCCGCGGTCTCCAGCCGAAGGCAGGCGATGGACTGCGCCAGGCGCGCCGAGAGGGCCACCGCCACCGGTTCCGGGACCGAGACCCCGCCGAGCAGCGTGAGGTGCGGCGGAAAGGCCGGCGTCCGGTGCTGGGCGGCCAGGCGGGCGATCAGGTCACCGAAGCCGGTGAAGGCCTCACCCTCGGGCATCAGCCAGAGCGAGAACCCGGTGGCCTCCATGGTGCGATAGAGTAACAGGATCTCGATCATGAAGGTTCGGGTCGGTACCAGCGGCTTCGCCTACAAGCAGTGGAAGGGCAGCTTCTACCCCGAGAAGCTGAAAGACCCCCAGATGCTGGCTTTCTACGCCGGCCGCTTCTCGACGGTCGAGATCAACAACACCTTCTACCGAATGCCAGCCCGCCCGGCGCTCGCCAAGTGGGCCGAAGACACCCCTCAGGGCTTCAGCTTCGTCCTCAAGGCGCCCAAACGCATCACCCACGAGAAGCGCCTGGGTGACGTAGCTGACTCTGTCGCCTACCTCGTCGAGACGGCGTCGGTGATGGGGCCCAAGCTGGGCCCGCTGCTCTTCCAGTTGCCCCCCTTCTTGAAGAAGGACCTGAGCCGGCTCCAGGCTTTCCTCGCCCTGCTGCCTGCCGGGCAACGAGCGGCCCTCGAGTTTCGCCACCAGTCGTGGTTCTCGGACGATGTCTACGAGGCCCTGCGGGCAGCCGGGGCCGCCCTCTGCTTCGCCGACACCGACGAGGGAAGGACACCCTCGGAGGTGACCGCGGACTGGGGCTATCTCCGGCTGCGGCGGACCGAGTACGCCGATGCCGCCCTGGCGGAGTGGGCGGAAGAGGTCCTGAGCCAGCCCTGGCGCGAGGCCTACGTCTTCTTCAAGCACGAGGACGAGGGCAAGGGCCCGGCGCTCGCCGAGCGGCTGCTCGATCGGCTCCCACCCAGCTGAGCGCGGCCGCGCTACTAGTATAGCGTTTCTGTAAAAGGTAAACAAAGCACTTGCCGGTTAGTCAGGCTTGGCGTAGGCTGCTCCTTGATGCCCAAGATGACTGGCCGTGCCCCCTTGGTCGTCTCGTCGGAAGAGAAGCGACAACTTGTTGCCT
>DATECU010000111.1:0-2340 GCA_035286745.1 Vicinamibacteria bacterium
GGGGCCCCGGGCACGGAACGCGGCGTCCTCCGACGCTGCGTATAATAGCGGCTTCTTTTTGGCGGGCCGTACGGCCTTGAGCCGGTGGCCGTTCGCCGCGAGGAGCTCTTCGATGAATCCCAGACGGGCCGCCATCACCGCGCTCGGCCGCTCAGTTCCGGAGCGCGTCATGACCAACGCCGATCTCGAGAAGATCGTGGACACCAGCGACGCTTGGATCCGCACCCGGACCGGCATCGAGCAGCGGCACGTGGTCGCGCCCGGGACCGGCACCTCGGAGCTGGCAGTCGCCGCCGCCCGAGAGGCCCTGGAGCGGCGCGGGGTCGACCCCGCCGAGGTCGACCTGATCATCGTCGCCACCGTCACCCCGGACATGGTGTTTCCCGCCACCGCTTGTCTGGTGCAGGAGAAACTCAAGGCAACCCGGGCCTGGGGCTTCGACCTCTCCGCCGCCTGCTCCGGCTTCGTCTACGCGCTCACCACCGGAGCCCAGTTCGTGGCGGCCGGGACTCACAAGAAGGTGCTGGTGATCGGGGCCGATGTGATGACGGCCATCATCGACTACCAGGACCGCGCCACCTGCGTGCTGTTCGGCGACGGAGCGGGTGCCGTGCTCCTGGAGCCGGCGGACGACGGGAACGGCGTCATCGACTTCCTGAACGAGGTGGATGGCACCGGGGCCAGCTACCTGAACATGCCCGGCGGTGGCAGCCTGCGCCCGGCGTCCCACGAGACCGTCGACAAGCGCATGCACTTCGTGCGTCAGGAGGGAGCCCACGTCTTCAAGTACGCGGTGCGCAAGTTCGCCGAGGTGAGCCTGCACCTTCTGGAGCGCAACGGCATCAAGCCAAGCGAAGTGGGCCTCTTCGTGCCCCACCAGGCCAACATCCGGATCATCGATGCCGCCCAGGAGCGGCTGGGCTTGCCCGCGGAGCGGGTGATCAAGAACATCCACCGCTACGGCAACACCACCGCCGCTACCATCCCGCTGGCCCTGGCCAGCGCCCTCGATCAGGGACGGCTCCAGAAGGGCGATCTGGTGCTCTTGGCCTCGGTGGGTGCCGGCTTCACCGTCGGCTCGCTGCTGTTGCGCTGGTCCGACGTCAACTGGAGCGCGCGCTAGCAGCTCCACGCAGGGTCCGGAGTCGTTGCGGTTCGGACCGGGGCTCGGGGCCGAGAGCCCCCGCCTACACGAACTCGTGCTCGGTGGCGCCCACGGTGAGCACCGGACAGGGGGCCTTGCGCACCACCCGTTCAGTGGTGGAGCCGAACAGGGCCTTGTCCAGCATTCCCTTGCCGTGGGTGCCCAGCACGATCATGTCCACGCCTTCCTCGCGAGCCACCCGTACGATCTCCGCCGACGGCTTGCCCTGGGTCACCATCTCGCGCACGGCGAGGCCCTTGTCTCGAGCCTGGGCCCCGAGCTTGGCCAGCTCCTCCGTGGCGTAGCCCGTCATCTCCTGGAAGACCTCCGCCATGGGCACCGGGAACAGGTCGCTCGCATAACCCACCGGGATGGTCTCGACCACGTGGAGCAGGATCAACTCGGCCTGGTACTCGCCGGCAAAAGAAAGCCCGTAGCTGAGGGCGTGGCGGGCGGTGTCGGAAAAGTCGCTGGGAACCAAGATCCGCTTCAGCTTGATCACGGAACCTCCTCTTTGAGGCGATTCTAGTCCCCCGACCAAACGGGGTCGAGTGGCCGCGTTGACCGGCCGGCGCGGGAGCGACTATGCTGGCCCTCTCGGCGCCTGCCGGAGTCCAGACCATGCCCGTCCTCATCCTGCTGCTTCGCGTCATCGGCATCCTGTTGCTGGTCCGGGTGGTCGGGCGCTTTGTCGCCGGACTGCTTCGTGGCCTCCGGGACGACTCCCCGGCTCGCCCGCGGGTCGAGGGCGACCTGGTCCGGGACCGGATCTGCAACACCTTCGTCCCTCGCGACCGGGCCCTGAAGGCCCTGGTCGCCGGACACGAGGAGCACTTCTGCTCCGCCAGTTGCCGGGACCGCGCCCTCGCCGGCACCCGCACCGCCTGACGTATGGACGAGGCCCGGATCCGCGCCGACATGGTCGAGGTGGGGCGGCGCCTCTACGCCCGCGGCTTGATCGCTGCCAACGAGGGTAACCTCTCGGTTCGCCAGGGCGACCAGCTGTGGCTGACGCCGGCCGGGATCTGCAAGGGGTTCTTGACCCCCGAGATGATCGTGAAGACCGATCTGCAGGGTCGTTGCCAGGGCGACGGCCGCGCCTCGACCGAGACCGCCATGCACGTTGCCGTCTACGCGCGCCGGCCCGATGTGGGGGCGGTGGTTCACGCCCATCCCCCGACCGCCACCGGCTTCGC
>DATECU010000112.1:0-3495 GCA_035286745.1 Vicinamibacteria bacterium
GCTTTTCGCCATCCTCGACGACTTCCGGGCGGCGGGAGTGGCGCGGGCCCAGGCCTTCAGCATGAACCGGGCCCTGGCCGGCGATCTGCGTCGCCACGGCTTTCGGGCCGGCCGATCGCCCATGCAGTTCTGCGTGCGGAGCCGAACCGCCTCCGGGACCGTCTTCCAGGATCTGGGCCGCTGGCATGTGGTGTTCGGCGACAGCGACATGGATCGATGACCGAACCCGCCTATCGCCCGGCCGTGCTGGTGGGCATCGACACCGAGGCCGACGATCAATGGTCGGCGGCGGGGCGGACGCGTCTCGATGTCGAGAACGCCCAACGATTACCGGCGCTGCAAGACCTGTTCGAGCGCTTCGGCGTTCGTCCCACCTACCTGGTGACCTGGGAGATGGCCACTCGTCCCGCCAGCGCCGAGGTGTTGCGGACCCTGGCAAGCTCCGGGAACTGCGAGATCGGCAGCCACCTCCACCCCTGGTCCTCCCCGCCCTTTCGCCCCCAGGACCTGGCCGCCCACACCTACCCCCACAACCTTCCCCTGGAGCTGCTGGAGCGACAGCTCACCGAGCTGACGCTCACCATCGAGAACCAGCTCGGGGTGCGGCCCCGCAGCTACCGGGCCGGCCGCAACGGCTTCGACGGGCGCACCCTCCCCATCCTGGAGCGGCTGGGTTATGCGGTCGACAGCAGCGTGGACCCGCTCTTCAACGAGCGCCGGAAGGGCGGGATGCGCTTCGCGGGGGCGCCGCTTGGTCCTTACCACCCCGACTACGGCGACGTATGCAGGCCGGGCGCCTCCTGCGTCCTCGAGATCCCCATCACCGCCGCCACTCGGCCGGCTCTCCCCAAAAATCTGGAGCGGGCCTACGCCTGCCTGCCGGCCATCCCCTACCGCGGCTACTTCAAGCGGTTGGGCCTGCGGCCGGTGTGGCTGCGACCCTCCTACACCTCGCTTCCCGACATGCTGGCCTTCGCTTCCAACCTGGCGGCACGCCGGGCGCCCTGCTTCAATCTGATCTTCCACTCCAGCGAGATCCTGCCCGGGGGCAGCCCCTACACTCCGGATAGCGCGAGCGTCCAACGTTTTCTAGACGACCTGGTTCGGCTCCTCGAGTTCCTGACGGAACGGCTGGGCGCGGTCGGGCGCACCTACGCCGAGTTCGCCACCGGCTGGGAGGCGTCGTGCGCCTCTTGATGGTGACCCCCCACCTGCCACCGTACCAGGCGGCCAACGCCTTGCTGCCTCACTTGCTGGGTGAGACGTTCTCCCGCCGGGGTCACCAGGTGCGCTTTCTCACCTTCGCGACCGGGGAGCGACGCGCCGACACCGCCTACATCACCCGCCGGCGGGGACGCTGGCGGAAGACGCGGGTGCCCCAGACGATGGAGGCCGCCCAGGTGTGGTGGAAAGCGGGACCTCTGATCCGAGAGGCAGAGGTGGTTCACATTCACTCCAACACCTGGATGAACCAGGTGAGTGCGCGTTTGGCGGTGCGGCACCGGCGGCCCTATCTGCTCACCCACTACGGCACCGAGATCTGGCACCACGACGGCAAGGAGCCGCGGTTTCGGCGGATGAATCGTGAGGCGCACCATGTGACCTTCTACAGCCAGGCGCTGCTGGCCCGGGCTCGGGAGCTGGCGGTGCCCTTGCGGGCGGCCTCGGTCGTCTACCCGCCGGTGGCGGAGGAGTTCTCTCCCCTGTCGGCCGAAGCGCGGGAGGAGGTGCGGCAGCGCTATGTGCCGAGCGGGGGGGCCTTGCTGCTCAACGTCAAACGATTGCACCCGCTGGCCGATCAGGCCACCTTGTTGGCCGCCTTCCGGCGGGTCCGCGACGCCCGGCCGGACGCCACCCTGCTCATCGCCGGCTGCGGCGACGAAGAGGGGCGACTAAGGGCCCAGGCGCGGGAGCTTGGGCTCGATCAGGCCGTGCGTTTCCTGGGACTGGTCCCCAACCAAGAAGTGGCTCGGCTTCAGGCCGGCGCCGACTTGTTCGTGCTGTCGTCGGTGCTGGAGGCCACCCCGACGGTGGCGCTGGAGGCGCTGGCCTCGGGCACGCCGGTTATTAGCACCGACAACCCGGGCGGCCTGGAACTGGCCTCCATCTTCGGCGAGGACGTGAGCGTGGTGCCGCGGCAAGACCCGGAGGCGCTGGCCCGGGCCGTCCTCTCGGCGCTGGCTCGGCCCCGCCGCACGCTGCCGCAAACCGCATCGCGGCTCAGCGAGGGGTTTCGCCTGGCCGGCGTGGCCGATCGCTACCTGGCCCTCTACCGGGAGGTTCTGGCAGCTTGAGGCGGATCGACAACCCGGCCATCGCCGCCGCCGCCGCCTTGCGCTTCCGGAGCGAGTACGACTACGCCGTCTTCGAGTACCTGAGGAGCGCCAAGGTCATCGAGGCCCTGGAGCGGGCCGGGGTCAGGTTGGGGGGGCGGGTGCTGGACGCCGGTTGCGGCGGCGGCGGGACCGCGCTCTCGCTGGCCGAGGAAGCGACCCTGGCGGTGGGCCTGGACCTGGATGCCCGCTTTCGGGACGCTGGAACGCGTTTGGCGCGGGAGAGGTCGATCGGCAACGCCGGCTTCTTGCAGGCCGACGGCACCCGGCTGCCCTTCCGCGACGGCTGCTTCGATCTGGTGTTCAGCCACTCGGTGATCGAGCACGTGGGCTCGGCCCTCGAGTACCTGGCCGAGTGCCGGCGCGTGCTGCGACCGGGCGGCGTGCTCTACCTTTCGACGGCACCCTTCCTGTCCTTCGCGGGAGCGCACCTGCCGCGGCTGCGCTTGCCCATCCCCCTCCACATCCTGCTGGGCAGGCGTTTGGCGTTTGCGGTCTTTCGCGCGCTGGCCCGCTACGCGCCATGGACCCTGAGGGAGCCCAAGGAGGCCAACACCTTCATCGCCCTGGCGGCGGAGGGCAAGGAGAAGCGGGACGATCTCTTGCAGAAGGTGACGGTGCGGCGGCTGGGCCGCTGGATCGAAGCTTCGGGTCTGCGGCTACTCCGAGAGGACCGGCACCTGACCGGCTTCTTTCGCGCCCTGCCGGCGGCCCTCCGCCACCTGCTGGCCAGGTTGCCTTTCACCCAGGACGTGATGATCGGCCACATCCAGTGCGTGCTGGAGAAGCCCTGAAGACGCGGATGCAGAGCCTGTTGATCCCGGCCGACATCCGCTTCCCGCTGGAGCGGGCCAACGGGGTGCAGATCCTGAAGACGGCGGCCGCGTTGGCGAAGCAGGGCCTGGATACGACCCTGGTGGTGCGGGACAGCGATCCTCGCGCCACCCCCGAGATCCTGGGTCTCTTTGGGATCGAACCCCAGCCAAAGCTCGCGGTGCGGCGGCTGCCGGTTCGGCATCGGCCCGGGTCCTTCCTCCTGCCCCGGCTCGCCTTCTTGGTGCGGGCCAGCCTGCTGAGCCTCCGCCACCTGCGCCGAGGCGGCGTGGTCTTTTCGCGCGACCTGCAGTTGGTGGACCTGCTGCTGCGTGTGGGCCGGCGACGG
>DATECU010000113.1:0-19197 GCA_035286745.1 Vicinamibacteria bacterium
CCGATCGACAGCCCCCGCGCCCGCCTCGACACCACCGCGTAGACGTAGCGGTTCCGGTCCAACTCCCAGCGATGGTCCGTGAAGTCGAGCACGCGCGTCGGCCGGAGGATACTACCTTCACTCGCGCGCGCTGGCGCTGGCGGCCGCCGAGACGACCACCGAGACGACAGGGGGGGAGGCTGCCTCCCGGGTAGTCTCCTCCTGGCCGGTCCAAGAGGTAGTGCTTGTGTGCCTTTTCGTAGATTGCTCCTTCTCCGGAGATGGTGGCGGGTGTACTCTCCTTTCGTCGCGTCCACGCCCGCTGGGCCAAGGTGGGCCTGAGTGAGTATCAACCGTTTGCACCCGACGAGGGCGCGCTGCCACCCTGGAGGCTCAGGTGAGGCGGCGGGGTCGGCGGGCGATGCGTCGGCGTCGAGGCTCCGTAGCGGAGGTTGTCGATGATCGAGTCACCGCTGAAGGCCTTGGGCAGCCTGCTCAACCTGCGATTCCTTGCGACGGTCGCGGTGGTTGTCGCCTTCGTCGCGCCCCTGGGCGTGGCCATGACAGGACGCCTTGGCCTTGGCTGGGTGCTTTCTGGCGCAATCATCTGGACAGTCCTTTTCGGCTACGCAGCCTCTCGGGTTGGACGTTCACAGGTTGCCTGGGGTCTGGCGGGCGGGCTGATCTGTAGCACCATCTGGGCGCAGGGCGAGATCATTGGAACCAAGCTGCTTCTGGAATTCGGATTAGGAACCTGGGCGACCCTGGCGTTCCTGTCGATCTCGGCCGGCCTCGGTGGGGGGGCCCTTGTGGGCTCCACGTTCGGCGAAGGCTCTTCTCTCAAGTCGGAAGGGAACCTCAAGCTCGCGGCGCTCCTGATGGGCTCGGGGCTTGGCTTTTCCGGTGGGCTCGTTGTGTCGGTCGCCTACGACCCTCCAGACCTGTCCTTGAAGGGAGCCTTCCTCCTGGCCGGAGCCCTCGTGGGTTGCGGAACGGCCATGCCTGGGAGAGCCCTGGGGCTCTGGTTCAGACCAGCAGTGCTCTTCTTCGACCAGTTGTGGCCGTACTTGCGGGAGATGGGTATCCCGTTGGCCGCATTTGCAGTTGGCTACCTCTGTCTCACCTTTGCGTTTGGGGGCTTCTACGGGGCGCTCTGGCGTTCGAATCCAAGCGCGTTTGACGGTTTGCCTCCAGCCCCTCAGTTCTGGGACTTCGTCTACTTCTCCCTCATGACCGCGAGCACAGCCAACACGGTCATCGTGGCCAGGTCGCAGGGGGCTCAGGTCCTCGTGGCTATCGAGGTCATCCTTGGGCTCGGGTGGCTCATTGTGGTCTTCGGTGCGTTGTCGGCACACCTTGCCCCGCGCCTGGAAGCAATCGCCAAGGTGCTCCACGTACGAGCCGACCCGGGCGAGTGAACGTCGGAGTCGCGATGCGAATCAAGCGGACGAAGAATCGGACCAGCTTCGACCCCCAGTCGCCGGGGGGAGGCTTCGGGGGCTGGGGCTAGGCTCGAATCCCCCGCGCGGTTGTGGTCGAGACGGCCGGGTCGCCAGCGGCAAGGCGGGCATACAATACTCACCGCCGCCACGGGCGGCGGGAGGTGTCATGGCATCGCGATTTCGGTCTCTCGGGCTGGCCGCCGTCTTGAGCGCACTCGGGGTCTTGGCTCCGGCCCAGGAGGGGTTCGAGGTCCAGACGCCTGGCGTGCTGCGCGTGCTGGTCCAAGCCGAGGGCCTGAAGGAGCTGTTCGCGCTGGACAAGCCGAACGGCCTGGAGCGGGAGCTGCTCCAGGGCTTCGCCACCCTCCACGGCCTCAAGATGGAGATCGTCACCGTGCCGGCGACGGCGGAGTGGATCCCGTGGCTGCTGGCGGGGAAGGGCGACGTGATCGCCGGCGGCCTGGTGGCGACCGAGTCGCGAAAGAAGCTGGTGGCGTTCACCGCCGAGACCTTCCCCATCCGCCACCTGGCCGTCAACCGGAAGCCGCGCCCGCCCATCCTGACCCTGGAGGCGCTCCGCGCCGAACGCGTGGGGGTGCTGAAGGGAAGCAGTTGGGCGGAGGAAGCCCTGGCGGCCGGTGTCCCCAAGGCCCACCTCGACGACTCCTACGCCTCCGGCGACAAGCTGTTCGAGGCGCTCCAGAGCGGTACCGTCTCCGCCGTCGTGATGTCGGTGATCTGGGCCATGGTGGAGAAGAAGACGGCTCCCGATCTCCAGTTCGGACTGATGCTCGGGGCTCCCACCGGGATTGGCTTCGCGGTTCGGAAGGACGAGCCCAAGCTGCTGGCCGCGCTCAACGAATACGTGGTCAACAGCCGGAAGACGCCCACCTGGAGCCGATTGGTAGTGAAGCACTTCGGGGACGACGCGCTCGAGGTGCTCAAGAGGTCGCGGGAGTGACGGTGCCAAGCCTACTCCTGCTCGCCGTCCCGTTGCTTGCGGCCACCGCCACGCCGCCAGCACCGTCAGCGAGGGCCGGGCGGGGCAAGGAGTCGGTGGCCGTCATCGACGCCGCCTACCGCTGCTTGGCCAAGACCAAAGAGGAGGGCATCGCCGCCTGTCGGAGCGCGCTGGCTTTGGGGCCGGCCCCCTGGCGAGCCGAGGTCCTCCGTCAGGCGCTGGCAGTGAGGCTCATCGGTCTGGTGCGCTTCGAGGAGGCGGTCGCCGTCTACCGCGAGTCCGCGCTGGCTCGGCCCGCCGAGGCCGGGGCCCAACTGCGCTTCGGCTCGGCCCTCCTGCATTTCGCGGCCGATCCCGCCGCCGCCGAGGCTCCGCTCCGGGAGGCCCTGCGCCTGGACCCGAGCGACGCAACCGCTCAGGCTACCCTGGCCATGGCGCTCATGTCGTTAGGCCGACTGCCGGAGGCTCGGGCTGCCTTCGACGAGGCTCTGCGCCTGGACCCTTCCTACCTCGATGGCCGGCCGGGCACCCGCCAGACCTACCAGGCCGCCCAACGCGGCGAGCGCTGGCCCTAGGTCGGGGGCTCGTCGAGCAGCTCGCGGAGTTTGCGGGCCAGCAAGGCCGGGGTGAAGGGCTTGGGCAGGAGCGGCGCACTGCTGCCCGAGGCGCCCCGATCCCCCAAGGTGTCGTCGGCGTGGCCCGAGGTGAAGAGAACTCGCGTCTCCCGGCGCGAGGAGGAGAGGCGAGCCGCCAGTTCGGGCCCGGACATCCCGCCCATCACGATGTCCGACACCAGGACGTGGATGGGGCCCAGGTGCTTTCGGCTCACCTCCTCAGCCTCTTCGCCGCTCCCGGCTTCGAGCACGCGGTAGCCGGACAGCTCCAGGCCCTCGCGAGTGACCTTGCGCAGCTCGTCCTCGTCCTCCACCAGCAGCACCGTCTCGGCCCCCACACCGTTGCCGGCGGCCTCCGCCGACTGCTGATGAGGAATGCCGGCGGCGCTGGGCAGGAGAATGTCGAAACGGGTCCCGTGGCCGGGCCGGCTTTCCACCGCGATCTGGCCGCCGCTCTGCCGCACGATGCCATACACGGTGGCCAGGCCGAGGCCGGTGCCTTTCTTCTTGGTGGTGAAGAAGGGCTCGAAGATGTGGCGCAGCGTGTCCGGGGCCATGCCCAGACCGGTGTCCTGGACCGACAGCGCCACCTCGTTGCCTTCGCGGCGGGTCTCCAAGCTGATCTTGCCTCCCTGGGGCATGGCGTCGCGGGCGTTCACAACCAGGTTCATGATGACCTGTTCCATCTGGGACGGGTCGGCCTTCACGGAGCCCGCATCGGGGTCGAGCCTGCTCACGAGCTGGACGTCCTCACCTACCAGCCGCCTCAGCATGCCCAGGAGATCGCTCACCAGGGCGTTGACGGCGATCAGCCGCGGCTCCAGCGCCTGCTTGCGGCTGAAGGCCAGCAACTGGCGGGTGAGGCCGGCCGCCCGCTCGACGGCCCGCACGATGGCCTTGGCTTTCTCTCGCTCCCGGGAGCCGCCGGGAAGGCCACGGGCCAGCAGCTCCGCATAAGCCGAGATGATCCCCAGGTGGTTGTTGAAGTCGTGGGCCACGCCCCCCGCCAGGCGACCCACCGCCTCCATCTTCTGCGCCTGACGGAACTGCGCCTCCAGGGCTCGCCGTTCGGTGATGTCGCGCAGGGTGAGGGTGAAGAGACGCCGGCGGTCCAGGTGCAGCGGGAAGACCGTGAGCTCCACCGGGAATTCGCTGCCGTCCCGGCGTAGGGCGAGGGTCTCGATCCGTCCCCGGTCCAGGAGCCCCTCGGCGGCGACAAAGCGGGCCATGCCGCCCCGATGCGCTTCCCTGAGCGAAAGCGGCACCAACACCTCGGCGAAGCGCCGTCCAATGACCTCGGCCCGGGTGAAACCGAAGACCGCCTCAGCCGCGCGGTTGAACTCCAGGATGTGTCCCTCGTGGTCGGTGGTCACCAGGCCGTCGAGCACCGACTCCAGCACCGCGTTCTTCCAGGCCTCGCTGCGGCGCAGCTCGGCTTCCCACTCCTCGGTCTCGCCGCCCTCGCCCCGGCGGCGAACCGCCAGGTCGCTCAGGGTCGCTCGCTCCGCAAACCCTCGGATGCGGGTGCGGGCGTCGCCGCGCAACACCATAAACCTAACGCCATAGCGGAAGCGTGAGCTCACTTGGCCCGCCAGACGCGTGACCTGCGCCACCGCCCTCAGCTCGCCCGCACTTCCGGGCAGCGCGAAGCGCAGGTCCAGCTTGGTTCCCACCCCCAGGGGCTGCCGGGTTTCGAGCAGCATCCCGTGAATGCTGATGTTGAGGGCGACGCCCTCGATCGGCGGGTCGCCGCCCCCGAACGACCACACCGCCAGATGCACCGCGATCCGCACCGCGCGCCGCCGCGGAACCTCCAAGAGCTCCTGCAGGCGGGCGTCCCACAGCTCGGGGTCCACGGGCTCGCTCAAGACCAGGGTGGCCCCCGCCTCCAGCAGGTCCTCCTCGTCCGCCACCGCGGGGTCGCGGCTCAAGACGGCGATGGCGATGGAGCGGGTGCCGGGCTGGTCGCGGAGGTCCCGGACCAGCGACAGGGTGGCCGCCCGGTCGGCTCCGTCGACGATCACCAGGTTGGGCCGGGCGGAGCGAGTCGCCTCCAGGCCGGCCTGGCGATCGGGGGCGAAGACTCGCTGCACCTCGCTTCGCCACACGATGGTGCGCCCCAACTCCGGCATCAGGTCGGAGGGACCGATGACAACGCAGCGGGCGTGGGCGACCGGCCGCTCCGAATCCTCGCGTCGCGACTGTTGACCACCCACGTCTCGCCTCGCCAGGCGCTGGTGGAGGCCAGCGCTCGCCAGCGCGCCACTGCATCGGCTGTGCCAGGTCCCTCGATGCATCCTCGGCTGTTCAGCCGTCGCTACTTGAGAGAACGCTGCCCCATCGCCATCCGAACGGAAGGCGCCGCGGCTTCAGGAGAGGTGCCCGGAGCGCACGGGGAAAGTCCCGAACGCATGCTACGATCGCCGGCCACGGAGAACGAATGCCCGACCGCTTGCTCGGAATCCTCCTCTTCCTGCCGGTGCCAGTCGTGCTTGTTCTCTTCACACGCGCGCCTCTTGGTGTCGGGATCTCCCTGGCACTGGGTGTCGGGCTGATGCTGACACATCGGCTCTACGCACGGCCCTTCGCCCTGGCCCGGGCCGCCCGTCGTTGCCTCTACTGCGGCGGCTCGGTCTCCGCGCCCGGGACGCCGGTGCGGCTGGTCGAGCCCCTCGGGTCCACCGTGTGGGCCGCGTGCAGAGAGGCCCACGCCGGGGCTGTCGGTCGCGCCTTCGGCTGGGCCGAGCGGAACCGCCGCCCGCTGCTGGCCGGGATCCTGGGGACACTCGCCGGCTTCTTGGTGGCGATGCCGCTGGCGGCCGGTGGCTGGCTGGCGCCGCTGCTGCCGGCCGATCTGGTGGCCGGGTTTCGGCTGGGAGTGGCCCTCACCGTGCTTCCGTTAGGCTGGCTGGCGGTCTCCCGGGGGCCGCTGGCCGCCGAGCCCAGGGTTCCCTTCCCGGTCCACATCCAGGCCCTGATCGGCACCGCCGCCGTGCTCTGGCTCTTCCGCCTGGTGGGCCTGCTGTGGCTGGCCCAAGGCCTGTGGCATCTCCTGGCACGCTTGGGCTTCTTGCGGTAGATCGCGGCGAAGGTTGTCCACGCCGGGGTCAGCGACCTGCGTGGTATTCTGGCGGAGCAGGTGCCGCTGATTCACGGGTTGCTCGAACGGCGGCTAGCGAGTCCTGAATGACACAGATCCTCTTGGTGTACCGGCGGTCAAGCGGCGAGCTTATCGAGTGGGAGGACCTCGGCTCGGACCGCGCGAATGCGAGCATGGTCCGAAACGCCCGCGAGAGGCTGGAGAAGGATGATCCCGATGTCGAGGTCGTAGTCCTGAGTGCGCCGGATCGCGCAACCGCCATGCGAACTCACGCCCGCTACTTTGCGCGCGAACTGCTGCGGGCAAGACAAGAGCCGAGTCCACCGACCCGCTAGGAAACCGCCCGGATCGAGCGTCGTTCGAGAGCCGCGCGCCGCTTGTTCACGCCCGTTCAGTGCACGTCGGCCCAGCTGGCGCCGAGCCGGGCGTCGACGACCAGGGGCACGTCGAGCGTGAGAGCGCCTTCCATGACCTCCTTCACCAGCGCGCGGGCCGCCTCGCCTTCGCCTTCCGGCACCTCCAGCAGCAGCTCGTCGTGGATCTGAAGGATCAGACGCGAGCCCATTCGCCGGCGGGTCAGCTCGGCGTGCAGGCCGATCATGGCCTTCTTGATGAGGTCGGCGGCCGAGCCTTGGACCGGGGTGTTGATGGCCTGCCGTTCGGCTTCCGACCGCACCTGGAAGTTGCCCGACTTGAGGTCCGGTAGGCGCCGCAGGCGTCCGAGCAGTGTCCTCACCCGACCGGTCTCCCTGGCCTCGGCGACGGTCCGGTCGATGAACTGCCGCACCGACGGATAACGGGAGAAGTAGGCCTCGATGAAATCCTCGGCTTCCCGCCGCGACACCCCCAGATCCTTGGCCAGGGTGAAGGCGGTCTTCCCGTAGAGGAGCGCATAGTTGATCATCTTGGAGCGGCGGCGCTGCTCGTCGGGTGCGATAGGCGAGAAGGGGCCGAACACCTCGCGTGAGGTGCGGTCGTGGATGTCCTCACCGCGGCGGAAGGTCTCGATCAGCGTCTGGTCCTGAGAGAGATGGGCCAGGATGCGAAGCTCGATCTGGCTGTAGTCCGCGGAGAGCAGCAGGTGGCCCGGCTCGGCGACGAAGGCCTCGCGGATGCGCCGGCCCTCGGCGGTGCGGATGGGGATGTTCTGCAAGTTGGGGTCGGCCATGGAGAGGCGGCCGGTGGCGGCCACCGTCTGATTGAAGGACGCGTGAATGCGGCCGGTCTCGGGGTTGACCAGATCCGGCAAGGCGTCGACATAGGTCGATTTCAGCTTCTGCACCGAACGATAGTCGAGGATCTTTCGGGGCAGCTCGTGGAGCTGGGCCAGCTCCTCCAGCACGTCCTCGGCGGTGGACGCGGCCTTGGTCTTGGCGGTCTTCTTGCCGGCCTTGAGGCCCAGCCGGTCGAACAGCACCTCGCGAAGCTGAGCCGGGGAGTTGATGTTGAACTCGCCGTTGGCGAGAGCATGGATCTCCCGGGTCAGCTCGACGATCCGGCCTTCCATCTCCCGGGACAGCTCGCCCAGAAAGGCGGTGTTGACCTTGACCCCCCACTGCTCCATGGCGGCCAGAACCGGAACCAGTGGCAGCTCCATTTCGGCGCAGACGGAGCCCAGGCCCTCCTCCTGGAGCTTCGAGGTCACCGGCGCTGTCAGGCGCAGCAGCAGGCTGGCCTCCTGACCGGAGCCACGACTGGCCACGTCTAACGATACCCCCGCCGCTTCGCCTTCCAGCACGCCGCCCGAGGGGGCCGGCCGCTCCCCCAGGTGTTCCTGGGCCAGTTCCTCCACCGAGTGGCTCCGGCGGCCGGGGTTCAAGAGGTAGGCGGCGAGCACGGCATCGAAGGCCAGTCCGCCCAGGCGGATGCCGTGGCGGGCCAGCAGCAGGAGATCCTGCTTGCCTCGGGCCGAGAGCTTGGCGACCGATGCGTCCTCGAGAAGCGGCTTCAGCAGTTCCACGGCACGGGCCTTGGGCACCGCGTCCGCCATCTCCAGGGGCGAATGATCTAGGGGCAGATAGACAGCTCGCCCTCCCCCACAGCTCAGGCCCAGACCGAGCAGGCGGGCGCGCATGGGCTCGCGGTGGGAGCGGACCAGCGACAGGGCCAGGCGCCCCGCCTGCCGGGCTTGCTGGATGAAGCCGGCAAGCTCCGCCTCGGTCTGGACCACGCCGACCGTGGTCTGGGTGGCGGTGGGCTCCGGGGCGTACTCGCGCGCCAGGGCGGCGAACTCCAGTTCCTGAAAGAGGGCGTGGGCGGCGGCGAGATCCGGGGGACCGAGCCGCCAGGCCTCGGGCTCGAAGCGAACCGGGGCGTCGAAGCGGAGGGTCACCAGGCTCTTGGAGAGCAGGGCCTGGTCGCGGTGGTTCAGGAGCCCATCGCGGTAGGCGGCACGTTTCACGTCGCCGGCGTTCGCCAGCACCTCTTCCACGGTGCCGAACTGCCGCACCAGATCGCGAGCCCCCTTGTCGCCGATCCCGGGGACGCCGGGCACGTTGTCGACGGCATCGCCGACCAGGGCCAGCACGTCCACCACCCGTTCCGGCGGGACCCCGAATTTCTCTTCCACCAGCTTTCGATCGTAGAGGGTCGAGCCGGTGCCCTCGCGGCCGGGGTTCAACACCAGAACCTGGTCGCTCACCAGTTGCAGCAGGTCCTTGTCGCCGGAGACCACGACCACGCGGTGGCCTGCGCCTACCGCTTGCCGGGCCAGGGTGGCGATGGTGTCGTCGGCTTCGAAGCCCTCCACCTCGACGATGGGCAGCCGGAACACCTCGCACACCCGGCGCACGTAGGGGAGCTGGACGACCAGGTCGTCCTCCATCTTCTTGCGGTTGGCCTTGTACTCCTGGAACTGCTGGTGCCGAAAGGTGGGCCCCGCCATGTCGAAGCAGATGGCCAGCCACTCCGGCTGCTCGTCGGCCACCAGCTTGCGCAGCATGGTGGTGAAGCCGTAGGTGGCGCCGGTGGGCAGGCCGCGGCTGGTGGCGAGGCCACGGATGGCGAAATAGGCTCGGTGGATCTGGGCGTTCCCGTCCACCAGGTAGACGGTCTTCTCGCGTGAAGGCATGGGGTCGGGGCGGATTCTATCGCGGTTGGATTAGAATGCGCCTCCCGTGAGTCGGATGCTTCGCGTCGCCGGCCTGCTCTTCCTGGCCGCCCTGCTCCAGGGCTGCCTGGTGTATGAGTACGAGCACGAGTTCTGGCTGCGGGTCGACGGCTCGGGCACCGTCTACGTGACCGGCCGGCCGGGATTGTGGAACGCCTTCAAGGGCCTCGGCCGCGCCGGCGCCGTAGAGGCCACCGCCACCCGGGAAGCGGCGCGGGCGCTCTTCGAACGCTCGGGACTTCGGGTCAAGCGGGTCACCTTGACCAGACGCGACGGCCGGGACTACCTGTTTCTCTCCGCCGATTTCGACGACGTGAACAAGCTGAGCAGGACCGCGGCCTTCCCGGACCTGACGATTGGCCTGCGCCCCCAAGACCATCGGCTGCGGCTGGAGGGGACCTGGGTCCGGCCGGTGGTGGCCGCCGGCGCCGGGCGAAACCAGGCCGAGGGGCTGATGGCCGTACGCTTTCACCTACCGGCCAAGGTCTACGACCACAAGAACGCGGCGGAGGGAGTGGAGCGCGGCAACATCGTGGCCTGGCGGCAGGAGGTTGCTCTGGCCCTCGACGGCCGCGGCCTCGACTTCGGCGCCACCCTTGACCGGCGCAGCATCCTCCACTCCACGGTGGGCGTCTTCGCCCTGGCCATCGCCCTAGGCCTCGGCCTGCTGGCTTCCGCTCTCTACCTGGCCTTCCGCAAAGGCCGGCGGCGTGATCGACCCAGCTAACGATTTTTGCGGACGCCGTGGGTGGTGAGGTCCACCACCAGCCTCTCCTGTTGGCCGGCGCGGATCAGGACCTGGCGTTCCAGGATCTCGTAGCCCGGATGCTTGATTCGCACCTGGTGGGCCCCTGCCAGCAGGGAGATGGCGTTGAGCGGCGTGCTGCCCTTCAGCTCCCCGTCCACCGTCACTTCGGCCCAGGGCTTCACGGCCACCAGAAGCGACCCCGTTAGCTCGGCCGGCGCGGCGACGGGCGTCGCCGTGCTGGCGGGCACGGTGTTGGGCGGAGCCGCCGGGAGAGCGAGAGCGGGGGCTGGCGTGGCCCGCGGCGAGGGGCGAGGTGAAGAAGCCGCCGCCGGGCTCGGAGGAGGCGCCGCCTTCGCTCGAACCTCGGCGGCCGGAGGCGCCGCCGGCTGGGTGGCGGGGACCGCGGCGGCCGGGGCTGGCGACGAGCCGCTGGAGTCGGCGATCAGCACCGACGGAGACCTGAAGGGCGCCACCGTGTCGGGGGTCACCGGCTGGACGCTCCCCCCCGGGCCGGGACTGGCTTCCGCGTCAGGCGAAGGTGAGGGTCTGGCCGACCAGGGCCAGCCTTCCCAGACCAGGGGCAGCCCCAGCAGCAACCCCAGGACCACCACCGCCAAGCCGCCGGCCGCCCAGAGCAGGCGTTGGGGACGGCGGGGCGCAGGCGCCTTGGGTGGCGCCCGGCGGGGTGGCGCCAGCACGGTGGGAGCTTCCAGCACCTCGGTGGCGATGGGTTGCTGGCGGCGGCTGGGCGAGCGAGCGTCGCGCAGGGCCTCGGCCAGCTCCCGAGAGGTTGCATAACGCTGGGTGGGTTCCTTGGCCAGGGCCTTCTGGAGCACCGCCTTGACCCGGGGCGGGATGCGGGCGGCCGCCGGCCCGTCCAGCGGCGGCGGCTCGTTCAGGTGCTTGAGGATGGTGGAGATGGGGGTTTCCCCCCGGAAGGGCACCCGGCCGGTGAAGATCTCGAAGAGCACGATACCCAGAGCGTAGATATCGCTCCGGTAGTCGACCGGGTGGCCCTGGGCTTGCTCCGGACTCATGTACTCCGGGGTGCCCACGATCTGGCCGGTGGCGGTGAGGGTGCCCTCTCCCAATCGTTTGGCGACGCCGAAGTCCATCAGCCGGGCCACCCCCTGGGGATCCAGCATGATGTTGGGGGTCTTGAGGTCCCGGTGGACGATCCCCGCGTCGTGCACCGCTTGCAGGCCCTCCGCCACCTGGATCCCCACGTCGTAGGCCTGCTCCGCGGGAATCGCCCCCTTCTCCCGCAGGATGTGCTTCAGGTCCACGCCCTCGACCAGCTCCATGGAGATGAAGAGCAGGCCCTGCTCCTCGCCGTAGTCATGGATGGTGCACACGTTCTTGTGGCGCACCTTGCGCGCCAGCTTGATCTCCGACTTGAAGCGGTCGGCCATCCTGGGGTCCTGAGCGAAGTCCGGGCGCAGGACCTTGATGGCGACCGTCTCGTCCAGAGTGCGATCGTGGGCCTTGTACACGGTGCCCATGCCGCCCTTGCCCAGCGGGGAGAGGATCTCGTAGCGGGAATGGAAAACCGTCCCCGGCCGCAGGTCTACGGTGATCACGTACGAGGTGAGCGCTTGTCCGAAGCCGGTGCCGCACCTCGAGCAGGCGGTGGCCGAAGCCTCGTTGTCGGCCTGACAGGAGGGACAGTTCATGGCACGTCGCGGTCGCTACAGACAGGGTCCGGAGATGATCACGTTGTAGTTCACGGCCGCGGTGGCATGCTCCTCCAGGAAGATCTTGATGAGATAGCGCGCCCCTGCGGCTCCCTGCCAGCGCGCCACCCGCTTCCCGGGTGCCTCCAGGTTGCCGGTTGCCACCGTGTCCTGGGAAGGCTCCACGTTGACAAACACGTCCACGTTGGGAAGCGGGGTCGGCCCGGACCAGTTGACCTCGGCGCTCCAGCCTCCGGCTTGAGCGGGGCCAGCGGGGAATTCCGCGCCCTCGCTATTGGGCTGCGTCAGCATGCCCTGCCGCTCGATCCACACGGTGTCGCAACCGCTGTCGCCGCCCCCGCCCAGGGCCAGCGCCGCGCCACCCCCGGCCACCACCACGGCGCCACCAATCAGCAGCACCTTCTTCGAGCCCCCGCCCTTCTTGGGCGGAGCGGCCGCAACCACCGGTTTGGCCCCGGCCAGCGTGGTTCTGGCTTCCGCCTTGGCCGCCTCCACAAGATCGATCACGCGGGGCGCGAACTTGTCCGGGGAAAGCGAGAGGTCCTTGATCTGCGTCACCGCCTCCCGGAACTTGGCCTTGGCCGCCGCCTCGTGGCCCTTGCCCAGGAACGCTATGCCCAGGTAGAGGTAGGCCTCGGACAGCTCCTTGCTCTTCTTGGCATCGGCCGACAATCGCCGTGCCGCGCCGTCCAGCGTGAAGATAGCCCCGTCGTAGTCCCCCTGTTCGACCTGCTGAATGCCTTTCGCGACCTCCGGGTCGCTAGGTGCCTGGGGGAAAGCGTCGCTGCCCAGGGCGCACAACCCGAAGGTCAGGCCCAGAGCCAGAATCCTGCGTCCCATGGAACACCTCCTGGAGGATGAAGTCGCCCCGACAATACGCCGCTCAGGAGATCAAGGCAAGCCGGCAGGTGCTTCAGCCCTCAGGCTTTCCGGGCCTTGAGCTGCCGCGTCACCGCGCGAACGACCAGGGCGACCAGATGGCGCGCGAAAAGCCCGTGGGGGTCGCCGGCAGGATCGAACTCCGCGACCTCGATGGCCCGGACCCGCGGCGATGCGCAGAGCGCCGCCAGCAGGTCCGAGACCTCAGCCAGCGAGAGAGCCTGGCCGGGTGTGGAGCGCGCCTTCACCGGCATCTCGGCCGGATCGATGACGTCGACATCCAAGTGAATCAGGATCGGCCCGTCGCCGTTCTCCACCCCGTCGAGCGCCAGCGCGGCGGCGGCCCGCGGGCCCAGCTTCCGCACCGCCACCGCGGGCAGCGCCAGGCCCAGGTCGCCCACCGCCGCTCTCTCCCCCGCGTCGAGGGCGCGGAAGCCCAAGAGGGAGACGTGCTCGGGTGCCAGACCGGGCTGCACGGCCGTCACCACCTCGCTGGGCCCCCGGCCGAGGGCAAGGCCCAGGGCCATGCCGCTCAGCCGTCCGGACGGCGTGCTTTCGGGCGTATTGAGGTCGGCGTCGGCGTCGAGGTAGACAAGACCGAGCGGCTGGCCCAGAAACCGTGAGGCGCCGGCAGCCACGCCGGCGACCAAGGAACAGTCGCCGCCCAAGACCACGGTGAAACCCTCGGCCAGCGCTCGCGGCATCTCGTCGGCCGCGGCGCGAAGCGCACACGCCACGCCGGCCGCGTTGCGCGCTCGCGGATGCTCGGGATCGTCCCGGAAGGGGAAGAGCGAGAGGTCGGCCAGGTTGACGACCGCCAGGCCTTGGTCCTTGAGGGCCGCCAGCAGGCCCGCTTCGCGGAGAGCGAATGGGCCTCGCTCTACACCCGAGCGGCCGGCGCCTGCCGCCGTGGGCACGCCGAAGACCGCGACCTTGCCAGGGGACACGCCCGAAGTATAATCCTCGCTCCGCCGGACCTTCCGCGACGTGCTCTTCGAAGCGAGGCTTTCATGAATCTGAAGCTTGCCTTCATTCCCCTCTCCAAGACCCCTGTCGACCTCCTGGCCGTGGTGCTGGACGAGCAGAAAACGTTGCACGCGGTGGACGACGCGGGGATCGCGGCCCACCTGGAGAAAGCGGCCGCCGCCTTCAAGGCCAAGACCCTGAAGCGCGAGTACTTCGTCACCCTCCCCGAGGGCGCGCCGGCCAAGGCCCTGGTCGTCTACTGGAGCGGCAGCCTCCCCGCCTTCAACCTGTGGGAGAACGTCAAGACCTTCACTGCCCGGGCCCTGCGCCTGGCCCGCGACTATCGCTGGGCCAAGGTAGGGCTCACCCTGAACGCCGCTGAAGCCGCGCCCTTCGTGGGCAAGGTGGTGGAAGGAGCGCTTCTGGGCAGCTACAGCTTCGACCGCTACAAGCAGGAGAAGGACGAGTTCTTCGAGAAGGAAGCCCAGCTCCTGGTGCTGGTCCACCCCGACCATCAGGTGGACGCGGAAGCTCGCCGCGGCCGTTATGCGTGGGTTTCCGAGAACGTGAACCGGGCCCGCGACATCATCAACGAGCCCGGTTCGGTCATCACCCCGGAGGCGCTGGCCGCCCGGGCCGACGAGATCGCCAAGGAGGTGGGCCTGGAGGTGGAGATCCTGGACCCCGCCGGCCTCAAGGCCCGCGGCTACCAGGGCCTCACGCGAGTGGGCCAGGGCAGCGCTCACCCACCGCGCATGGTGATCCTGCGCCACATGCCGCGAAAGGCCTCGGCGGAGACGCTGGCTCTGGTGGGCAAGGGCATCACCTTCGACTCCGGCGGCATCAGCCTGAAGCCCGGCGATCACATGTGGGAGATGAAAGGCGACATGGCCGGGGCTGCCGCCGTCCTCTACAGCATGCGAGCCATCGGCAAGCTGAGCCCCGACGTGAAGGTGGTGGGCATCCTCTGCTGCGCCGAGAACCTCCCCGACGCCAACGCCCAGCGCCCCGGCGACATCTTCACCGCCAAGAACGGCAAGTCCATCATGGTGGACAACACCGACGCCGAGGGCCGGCTGGTCCTGACCGACGGCCTGGCCCGGGCCGGCGAGGAGGGGGCCAGCCACATCGTGGACGTGGCCACCCTGACCGGGGCCGTGGTACGCGCGTTAGGTCCGAGCGTGGCCGGGGTGATGGGGAACGATCCGGAGCTGATCCGCCGCATCATCCGCTCCGGCGAGAACCACGGCGAGAGCTTCTGGGAGCTGCCGCTGGTCGAGGAGTACAAGGAGTCCCTGAAGACCCCCTACGCCGACATCAACAACATCGCCTCCGGCGGCCTGGCCGGAGCCATCACCGCTGGGCTCTTCCTCCGGGAGTTCGTGCCCGAGAAGGCCAAGTGGGCCCACCTCGACATCGCCGGCCCCATGTTCAAGGACAAGGACTGGAAGTACTACGAGGCCGGCGCCTTGGGCTTTGGCGTCAAGACCCTGGTCGACCTCTGCGAGCGCTTCCGCGACCCGCTGCCCTGAGCCCGAGCGGGGGCCCTCCCGAAGATCGCCGGCGGAGTGCCGTCGGGGGGTGCGTCCCCTGGCCCTGGTGCCTCAACGAGCATTCACTCGTTCAGGTGAGACGTGCGTCTCGTAGATCACCATCCTCCCCGTCTCGACGCACTCAACGCTGCCCCGGCTATTCAGATGGACAAGAACCGACTCGCCGAACCATCTGTCGTACAGGAGGACCTTGTCGGGCTTGACACGGCAGTCTGGATCCTTGGGGAGCAGCACAGCCGAGATGTCCGGCGCCTTCTCGGTGGCCTTCGGTTCACCGAGGCGTTCCAGCACCTCCTTCTCAGTCATGCCGCGAGTGATCGGCATGGGCCTGCTGCAGGCAGCTAGAGCGCCAGCGAATACGATTGTGAGCACTCGTCTCATTTCAACTACTGGCACCAAAGGCAGACGTCAAGCGCCACCCCATTGGCAGCCTGGCGGGCGCTTCAGGTCGGCCGCCCGCGCCCCCACAGCTGCGATCACGATCACGGGGATGACACCCTGAAGAGGACACTACCCGGCAGTCCCAGACTCTTGGCTAAACACCAGTATCTGATCCTTGCAGCTGGCTTCACCGGGTTCCTTGCGACCCCCGCGCCGCGACTGGATGAACGCACCGGCCAGGGCGTTCGACCGATGGCCGCGCGCCCTTACGCGGAAGGCCCAAAAGACCGCAATGTCGGTGTCGCGAAGAACAGCCTCGAAATCGGGGAAGCGCTCGGACACGGATATCTCGCCTGACAGCCTCGTCGCGCGAGTGCAGTCGATGGTCCCACCCCTCGGGTCTGAAACCGGCAAGGCTGGCTCAAGCCACGGCACGGCACGGTCTAGCCGGGCAGCCTGCAACAACATGCTGGCATGGTGTTCCCAGGGAAGCGACTCGCGCAAGAGACTGATGCGTGCCTCTGATTGGCAGGAAAGAGCGAACGTCACCACGCGGCGGTCGGCGTCAAGGCACACCCTACTCCTGACCACGACCTCAGCGCCGGCACCTTCCTGGTCTGTGGCACGAGCCTCGGCGCAGAAGCCCAGCGCAGCAACTGCCAGCGCCACCCGAACGGGACTGACTACCTCGGATCGCCACCGTAGTACCCGCACCAACCCTCACAGTCGTAGAGACCGGTATCACGGCCTCCGAAGGCGCAACACGCGGCGCTCGCTCCCGCCGCTACAGCAGCGGACGCGTTACAAAGACCAACGGTCTGCGCTTCCCCCTCAGCAGCGCTCCTGTGGCGGGATCTACAAACACGACTAGCCGCGTCGGTTCCCCAAGGAAACACCCGCGGGACCAGACGAGCATTCGCACGCGGTCAGGCCCCGGACCTCCTGCCAGGTTGGGATCCCCCTCCAGGCGCTCGGCGATCGCGAGTTCCTCGAGCCCGCCAACGATGTCCACCGCCGCCGGGCCGAGACGTCGGATCATTGCCGCCACGTCCTCGCCGGGGTTTCGCTCGTCATCCCCGGCGTCCAGGCCGAAGAAGACCTGCCTCCGACAGCGGTCCTTTGCAACTGCCAGCGCAATTGCGGCAGCAACGACAGCCGTCAAGGCCACGGAGATGACCAGCCAACCAGAGCGGCGTCCCATTGGCCCGCCGCCGTCAGTGGAACACATAGTAGAAGATGTACCAGCCTATTGCCGGCTGTCCCCTTTTCTCGGAACTCCACTTCGCGAGAGCGGACGTACGTCGTGACTTCTTCAAACGCTGCCTCACACTCCGCCTCTGAAGAGTAGGCCTTGTGTTCGTACGGAATGAGGTAGTAGAAAAGGTCGATGAAGTTCGTGAAAGCACGGTCCACGTGACGCTGCTCGTGAGCGCGCCGGGCCAAGTCGCCGGGAGCATACCGAACCTCAAAGGCGAGAAACACGTCGATGGTCAGCTTGTAGGTGCTTCCAAGGCACTTGCATTGATGCGTGTAGTACAGCCGATATCCGCTCCTCCCGTTCTTCCACAACCCGCCGAGGCCCCCAAGCGCTGCATCCTCCTTGTACTGCGTGCTTGTCGCCCCCGGTACCTTGGGGGCGCGTTTCCGTCGCCGCCTACTGGAAGCCGTCGCGGAAGATGATGTCCGAGGAGCCCGCCTGGTAGGCCAGGCAGCTTGGGTTGCCGGCGGCCACGCCGGTGACGTGGGAGTACATCCGCGTGGGCACCCGGCTGGCGGCAATGCCGTACTTGTGCTCGGTCCCGAAGGTGAGCGCGATGTTGGGGAGTCCACCGCTCAACAGGTGGCAGTAGCTCATGATGGTGCCGTTGCGCCCCCCCGAGGTACCACCCGTTAGGCTGTTGAGGCCGGGCAGGCTGGTGCCTCCGCAGTAGCAGCCGGTGCTCCCGCACTGGCCCGCGTAGCAGGCGTCCACCGGGTTGGCGTTGCCGTCGATGTTGGCGTAGCAGTGGGAGTGCGGCGAGTTGAAGTTGTGGCCGATCTCGTGGGAGACCACCTCGATGTCCCAGACGATGGCGGGGTTATTGATGTTGAAGTTGCCGTCCATGTCACCGCTGTAGCCGTAGCCACCCCCGAAGTTGCTGGTCCCGGAAATGGTGGAGCAGCCGCTCACCGTGTAGTTGAAGGCCCCCGAGCAGAGCACGCCCACCCAGGCCACGCCGCCGCCGTTGCTCTTCCCGCTCAGGAAGTGGGCGACCGTGCGGCTGATGCCACCGTTGTTGTTGTTCCAGTAGCGGCCGAACTCGAAGAGACCGCAACTGGTCGAGGTCTCCGCCCAGGGATCGGTCGAGACCCACAAGCTGACGGAGCTCACCACCATGGTGGTGCGCAGATCGCGTTCATAGATGGTCGAGGAGTAGGCGAAGAGGTCGCCGATGTAGTCGGTGGCGTTCGTGGTGTTGCCGCCGAACTTGGCCAGGAACTCGTTGTCGCTCTCGATCGCTATGCGCGCGGTGTGGGTGGCCGGCGCCCACTCGGGAATCGAGGGCTTGATGCCTTGCGGGTCGGCTCCCGGGACGCTCTCCCGCGGGTCCGACAGGTGGTCGGTGGCACACGAGAAATCGCGCTCGGCAACGTCGCGCGCGAAGTCGATGGCCGCGGCGGCCAAGCGGCCCTCCCCGCCGGACTCCATCACCCACACTCGACCCGACTGGGCCAGCAGTCCCCGCACACCACCCTGGGCCCGCACGGTGAGGATGGCCGTCGAGTCCGGGTCGCCCGCCAACCGCCCGCGGAAATAGGCGTTCGCCGGGGCGGGTAGGATCTCCTCGCCTTTCTCCCGGTGAACAACGATCTTGGCGTCTGGCGCGAAGACCTCGAAGCGCGTGAGCTCCAGCGCGGCCTTGGGGAGCGCGGTGTCCAAAGCCAGGTCGGTCAGGGTGAAGCTCGACCCCACCGCCACCCGCCGGGCGCGGGCGGCCAGGTCGGAGCTGGTGGCCGGGATCGTGATGGGGGGCGCGGCGGCAGAGAGCGCCAGCACCGTAGCGGCGGGAAGAAGACCGATCGGCATCGCACACCTCCCTCAAGAGGGCAGTCTCCTTGAGTCTGGGGGAGGCCGCCTCCCGCCGGTGTGACGCAGATCACACCCTCACTGGTCGCGGCGCAGGGCCTCCAGGGGCTCGAGCTGGGCGGCCAGCCAGGCGGGGTAGAAGCCGAAGCCGATGCCCACCAGAAGCGCGACCAGCAGCGCCGCCACCAGCATGAGCGGCGAGAGCGCGGTCGGCCACTCGGCCAGGTGCTGAATGACGAAGGACCCGAGGATCCCCAGGCTGGCGCCCAAGAGCCCACCAGCGCTGGTGAGCAGCGACGACTCGACCAGGAACTGGCCGGCAATGTCGCGCCGGGTGGCGCCCAGGGCGCGGCGAATCCCCACCTCGCCGGTGCGCTCGGCCACGCTGGCCAGCATGATGTTCATGATGCCGATGCCGCCCACCAGCAGGCTGATGGCGGCCACCGCCCCGGTCACCACGTTGAAGATGCGTTGGGTGCGCTCCTTCTGGCGCAGGATCTCGCGGGGTACGATCACCTCGAACCCCGACTCCCCGCTGCTGCGCCTGACCACTGCCCGAGCTGCTTCGGCGGCGGCCAGCACCTGACGGGAGTCGGCGACCCGCATCACGATCTCTTCGATGCCGTCGGGCCGAGGGTCGCCGCCGCGGTCGAGGGCGGGCAGCGGCACGAAGAGCGCGCGGTTCACGTCCAGCAAGCGAATGG
>DATECU010000114.1:0-11213 GCA_035286745.1 Vicinamibacteria bacterium
ACTTGATGGTCTCGCCGATGAAGAGGGTGGCGAGCCGATCCGCCACCTGCTGTGCCTTCTTGGGGTTGCTGTGGACGAAATCGATGGTGAAGCCGTCGTTGCCGCTCACGTTGATGGAGATCGCCGAACGCATCTTCTCCACCCCCTGGGTCTCGGAGGTGATGCCCGGGTAGGGCTCGGTTTCCTTCAGCACCCTCTCGAGCCGCGTGCGGCTCAGGATCTCAGGCCTGATGGCTTCCAGGCGTGCCCCGCGGTCCTCGGTGGCCACCTTGGGGACAAAGGAGTCGGGCATCTTCTCCGACTCCACGAGAATCAGGGTGGAGGACCGGTACCTCTTGGGAAGGACGAAGAGGGCCACCACCGACAGCAGGATGACGGCCGCCCAGGGCAAAAGCACCATGAGCGGCCGGCGTCGCGGTGCTTCGAGGAAGCGCCGCAGCTGGGCCCAGGTCAGCGCACCGTCATCCGGCCCGGTGTAGGCGCCGGCGTCCTCGTTCATCCATCCCTCCCGCGTCCCGCTCTCGACCCCAAGCGGGGTCAGGGCACGACGATGGTATCGCCCGGGGCCAGCGACACGTTCTGCGTCACGTCTTTTCCGTCCGCCATGCGCTTGTAGTTGACGGAGACGATCGTCTGGTCTTCTCGAACGATGACGATGCTCTCGGCCTTGGCGAACTCCCTGAGCCCCCCGGCCAGGGCCAGGGCTTGCAGCACGGTGGTACGACTGGACAGGGGGAACACCCCGGGCCTCGCCACCTGGCCGACCACGTAGAAGCGCGCACTGTTGGCCTGGCTGACGCCGACACTGACCCGCGGCGTCTCGACGAAGCGCTCGAGCCCCTTGGCGAGGCTCTCCGCCAGCTGACTGGGCGCCCGCCCCGCCGCTTGTAGATCGCCCAGGAGGGGAAAGGTGATCATGCCGTCGACTCGCACCGTGACCTCGAGGGTCAGGTCGGGCTCTCTCCAGACGATGATGCGCAGCACGTCTGCGGGGCCGATGGTGTAGCCCGGCAGCGCCGCGGGTGGGCTCGCGGTCTCCTGGGCAATCGCCGGTAGCCTCGTCCCCGCCAGCGCCGCGACGCCTAGGGCGAAGATGGCCAGCCTGGTCGCTCGCGCTCGCGTCCCTTCCTGCACGCGGATCATGCCTGCGGCTTCCCCCCCATTCCTGACAGCCATTTGGCTCACCTCCGCGGGGGGGACGCTGGGTGTCAGATGGCCTCCGATTCTGAGCCGGATCACCCTCCATCATAGAAGCGCACCTCTCGACTCGTCAACTTGGCTGCGCTCGGCGATAATCGCACCGGGATTCCCCATGTTCATGGCTCGTTGGGATGGCGACTTACCGGCCGACCGGGCCGAGTGGATGGCGCTGATGCAACCGGTCTTCGAGGGGGCCGGAGGTGCCTACCTCGTGCGCTTCTACCGCGGGGAGGCAGGCTGGAAGTTCGACCTCGACTGGCGCCCCGATCCCCGGGCGGAGGATGGCCTGCTGGCGAATGGCCCCGAGAGTGTCCGCTTCAATCTCTACCGCGCGCTGATCGAGCAAGGCAAGCCGCTCGACCCACATTGGGAGGCGTAGGCCTTGGGGGCACGCCGCGTCGTGGTCGTCGATGACGACAGGTCGGTCCGAGACCTGATTGCCCGCTACCTGACGCCGCCCAGCTTTGAGCTCTACTGCTTCGCGCGGGCGTCCGAGGCGCTCGCCCGTCTCCCCGAGATCGAGCCCGACCTCATCGTCAGCGACATCATGATGCCGGACATGGATGGGCGGGACTTCTTCCGCCGCCTGCGCGCGGACCCGGCCTTGCTGGTGGTCCCTTTCATCTTCCTCACCGGTGTCCGTTCGCCCAAGGAGATCGCCGAGCTGCGCGCAGCTGGCGCCGACGACTACCTCGTCAAGCCCTTTCCCATGGGCCGGCTGGTCGAGAAGATCCGCAGCCGGCTCGGGCTGGAGCCCGAGGAGCCCCTCCAAGGCGAGAGGCCCGACCCGCCCGCAGCTCCGGTTCCGGGAGCGAGCCGCTACGACCTGCGTCTTCCCCGGGGCCGCTTCTCGATCGTCGGCGTCGGGGGGCGCCGGGTGCAGGTGCTCACCGAAGTGCAACCGGGGCCCAGCTACACCGTGGTGACGGTGGTGGCCCAGGAGGGCCGCGGCGTTTGTCGGATCGAGACCACCTGGCGGAATCCCTTGCTTCGAGAGGCGGATTTCACCCTGGCCGAACGCCAGCTCAACCTCGAGCACGAGCGGACCCTGCGCTCGCTCCCCGATCTCCTTGCCGAGGGACCCCCGCTCCGGGAGTTCTGGTCGCCGGATCCAGGCACTCATTCCTCCGTCAGGCGGCGCGACCCCCCACCAGGCGCCGCTTCGGGCCGGCCCACCTAACCTCTGGCCGGCGACGAGCCCTCCGGGAGCCAGGAGTGCGCGGGGACGGCGGTGGCAAGGCCGGGCGGATCGACCAGCGGTTGCGGAGGGGGGAACCGCTCGGTCGCCGCCAGGGTGAGAACGAACTCCCCGTAGCGCCGCCACCAGCCGGGAAACACGGTTCCCTCCACCGCCTGTACGGACATCGCAGCCCAGCCCTCGGCGGGGGGTTGGGAGGGGAACCAGACGAGGACGCTGCGGGTGTCGCGTCGCAGGCCGGTGCGCAGGACCTTGAGGGCCGACTCCTTCCCGCACCAGATCAGGTTGGCGAGCAGAGAGCGCTCGTCGAGATCGCGGGCGGCGGCCACCAGGCGCTGCTCGCCCGCCGTCAGGTAGTCGGCGATGAAGGCGTCGCTGCGCTGCTCGACCAGCTCGAGGTCCACTCCCAGCCGGGCTCCGGGCGGGCCCACGACGCACACCGCCTGGTCGGCTCGATCGGTCATGGTGAGGTAGGCGTCGGCGGGGCGGCCCCCCAGCAGCGGCGCCGGCGCGCCGTCGTCGGCGCGATCGATCTCGATCGCTCGCAGGTCCGCGGTCTCCATCGGCAGGCGCAGGTAGCGGGCGAGCGCGTTCTTCGCCGTCCAGCGGCCCAGCCGGAACTCGCTCCGCCGCTTCGCGAAGCGCAGGCGGGCGATCCAGGCCGCCTCCCGTGCCGACAGCCAGCCGTCGTCCGCGGGCACGTCGGTCATGCCCTGCGACAGCCAGAAGAGCCCCAAGGGGGCCTCGCGCGAGGGAGCGAAGGGCTGCGGCATCGACGGATTCTATCCCGCTGGCTCCGGCGGGGCCTCGGCTGCGTCCTTCCGAACCTTCCGAACCCTGCCGGAGCGCGCGCCTCCCACAGATGCGGGTAAGATAGCGCCCCCTTCATGCGCAAGCTGCTGATCACCCTCATCGAGGCCTTGTTCCGGGTCCTCTTCACCTACGACTGCCTGGGCGAAGAGAACCTACCGGTCGCGGGGCCGGCGGTGGTGGCGGCCAACCACCCCTCGTATCTCGATCCCATCCTGCTCTCGCTCCAGGTCTCCCGGCCCATTCGTTTTATGGCTTGGGACGCCCTGTTCAGGGTTCCCCTCTTGGGCTCGTTGCTGCGCGCCTTTGGGGCCTTCCCGGTAGACACCCGCAAGGGCAAGGGCCGCGAAGCCTACGCCAGGGCCAAGGCTCTGCTGGAAGGGGGAGAGGTGGTGGGGATTTTCCCCGAAGGCAAGCGCTCGCAGGCCGGCTGGATGGAGCCCACGCTCCGCGAGGGAGCAGCTCGGCTGGCCTGGGAGACCGGCGCACCCCTGGTGCCCGCCACCATCGCCGGCGCCTTCAGGGCCTGGCCGCACTACCAGTCCCTCCCGCACCCCGCCCGCATCCGGGTGCGCTTCCACCCGCCGATCGATCCGGCGCCGTTTCGGGACCAGCCTGAGGAGCAAGCTCTGCCGGCTCTCTTGGCCGAGCTCCGGAAGCGGGTGGAGCGATCGCTCCTGCCCGGGGTCAAGGCCGACCTCAAGACCAGCGTCCTCTATCGGCTGCCGGCCCCGCGGCTTCGCCTGCACGAGGTGCTGGCCCCCCTGCTGGCGGCCGCCTTGGTGCTCTTCAAGACTCATTCGTTCTTCGCCGTGCTGCTGCCAGGGCTCTACCTCCTCTACCTCGGGCTCGACCTCCGGCTGCTGCCCCAGTGCCGGCCCTTGAAGTGGCTGCGCAACGCTTCCGCCCCGCTCTTCGTGCTGAGTTATGCGCCGAGCCTCGGGGAGGCCTGGAGCTTGCCCCGGGTGCCGGGGGCGGCGGCGCTTCTGGCCTTGCTGGCGGGGGCCTCCTTCCCCTACCTCTACGAGCACGGCCGTACCGCCCTCGAGTTCCTGCGCGGGCTTTTGATCGCCGCCGGCCTCTCCTTCCTGGCCCTGCTGATCGCCCCCACCGGCCTGGGTCCCCAAGTGTCCTTGCCCCTGTTCGCTGCCGCCTACGCCTGGGAGCGGCGGACGGTCTTCTGGCGCTACGCCACGCCGGTGCTCGGGGCCTATGCCCTGCTGGTGCCGTGGCTGCTTCCGGGGGCGGGGAGCGGGCTCGCCGTCCATGCCCTGGCGGGCCTCCTGGCCTGGCTTCTGGCCCGCCTCTTCCCGTATCATCGACCGGTTGGGCAGTCTGCCGATGGTCCCGTCCTGACCGGGCTCGGCCTGGACTTCCCGAATCCCGCTGACCACCACGAGGACGCCAAGAACTCATGACTTCGACCCCAGAGGGCCCCGAAGCTCCGGCCCCCCGCCATCCCCGCACCTCCACCCGGCGCCGCTTCGGCAAGTGGCTCTTCGCCGGAGCCGACCTCTCGGAAAGCGGCCAGGCCCCGGATCACGATCACCACGCGCACACCTACCCCTGGTGGAAGGTGATGTGCCTGACCGGCGTCGACTACTTCTCGACCCTTGGCTACCAGCCCGGCATCGCGCTCTTGGCCGCCGGTGTCCTCTCCCCGCTGGCGACCCTGGTCCTGGTGCTGGTGACCCTGGCCGTCGCCCTTCCCGTGTACCGCGAGGTCGCGGGACGCAGCCCCCATGGCCAGGGCAGCATCCTGATGCTGGAGGAGCTGCTGCCGCGGTGGCGGGGCAAGAGCTTCGTGCTCATCCTGCTGGGCTTTGCGCTCACCGACTTCATCATTACCATCACCCTCTCCGCGGCCGACGCCACCGCCCACATCATCGAGAACCCGTTCGTGCCCCATGCCCTCGACCATCCGGTAGGCGTCACCCTGGTCTTGCTGATGGTGCTGGCGGCGGTCTTCCTCAAGGGATTCCGCGAGGCCATTGGGCTGGCGGTGGGCATCGTGGTCCTGTACCTGGGCCTAAACGCGGTGTTGCTGGTGGAGGCCTTCCGTCAGGTGCTTCAACACCCCGAAGCGCTGGTCCGCTGGAAAGAAGCCCTCTTCCTGAGCCACGGCAACCCGATGGGGATGCTGCTCGCCGCCGCCCTGCTGTTTCCCAAGCTGGCCCTCGGCCTTTCCGGATTCGAGACCGGGGTGGCCGTCATGCCGCTAGTGAAGGGAGCGCCGAACGATACTCCGGAAGAGCCCCGGGGGCGCATCCACAACACCAAGAAGCTGTTGCTGACCGCCGCCTTGATCATGAGCGGCTTCCTAATCATGAGCAGCTTCGTGACCGCGGTCCTGATTCCGCCTGAAGCCTACGCCGTGGGCGGCCCTGCCAACGGCCGGGCCCTGGCCTACCTGGCCCACCAGTTCCTGGGCGAAGCGTTCGGTACCGTCTACGACGTCAGCACCATCGCCATCCTCTGGTTCGCAGGCGCCTCGGCCATGGCCGGTCTGCTCAACCTGGTTCCCCGCTACCTGCCCCCTTACGGCATGGCCCCGGAATGGGCGCGGGCCACCCGGCCGCTGGTGATGGTCTTCACCGTGATCGGCTTCGCGGTCACCGTCATCTTCGATGCCAGCGTGGACGCCCAGGGCGGCGCCTACGCCACCGGCGTGCTGTTCCTGATGACCTCGGCCTCGATGGCAGTGACCATCGCTCTCTGGTCCACCCGCTGGCGCCTTCTCTATCTGGCGATGACCTTCATCTTCGCCTACACCACGGTGGTCAACATCGTGGAGCGGCCGGAGGGCATCAAGATCGCCTCCTTCTTCATCCTGGCCATCATCGCCAGCTCGCTGCTCTCGCGTACCATTCGTTCCACCGAGCTTCGCATTCGTTCGGTGCGCCTCTCCACCAACGCCCAGACCTTCCTGGAGGAGATGGGGCGGGAACCGGTGCGGTTGATCGCCCACCGGCCCGACAAGCGAACCGAGGAGGAGTACGACCGGAAGGAAGCCCAGGCCCGGGAGGACCACAGCCTGAACGACGGCGAACCGGTGGTCTTTCTGGAGGTGTACCAGGGCGACGCCTCGGACTTCGCGGAGGACCTCTACGTGCGGGGGGTGCGGGTGGGCCGGCACCAGATTCTGCGCTGCAAGAGCCCAGCCGTGCCTAACGCCATTGCGGCGCTGCTCATCCACCTCCGCGACGCCACCCGGCAGATTCCCCACGCCTACTTCGGCTGGACCGAGGGCAACCCCATGGCCTACGCCATCAAGTACCTGGCGCTGGGCGAGGGCGACACCGCGCCGGTGACCCGGGAGGTGCTCCGGCAGGCGATCCTCAACCAGTTGGAACGACCCCGGATCCATGTGGCCTGAGCCTTGACCCGCCTGCTGCGCGGCCTGGGCCTGCTCCTTCTCGCCGGCTTCGGGCTGCTGGCCTTCACACCGCTGCCCAACTACTGGCACGCCAGGACGGCGGTGGCCCCGCGCCTGGAACCCGCCGATGCGGTGGTGGTGCTGGGGGCCGGCGTCTCGCGGCACGGCGTGCTGGGCTCCCACTCGCTCCGCCGAGCCGTCGAAGGCGTCCGCCTCTATCACCTGGGCCTGGCGCCCCGCGTCCTGCTCATGGGCCCCAGCCGGCGCGGCGGACCGACCGAGGCGTCGGTGCGGGCTCGACTGGCTCGCGAGTTAGGTGTGCCGGAATCGGCCCTGGAGCTGGAGGTGCGGGGGGCCACCACCCGCCACGAGGCGCGGCTGGCCTGGGAACGGTTGGGCGGCCCGGGCCGGCGGCGGGTGCTGCTGGTGACCGGTTCCTTCCACATGCGGCGGGCTCAGGCCCTGTTCAGGCGGGCGGGCTTCGAGGCGATCCCCGCCCCCAGCGCCGATCTCGATCCCGATGCCGACCAGCCCCTGGCCCGGCTTGCCCTCTCCCGTGGCCTCATCCAGGAGTGGCTGGCGCGGACTTACTACCGGGCTTTCGGCCATCTCTGAGGCACCATGGAATCGATCTGGGTCCTGCTGCTCGCGGCTTGCTCCTCGCTCCTGCTCTGGCTCTGGGGCCGGTACCGCCTGCGCCTCACTCCCTCTGGGCTGATACGGGCGCTGGCCTTGACGCTCGAGAGTTTGGGTTGGGCTGTTACGTTCTACGCCATCAATCTGGTCCTGGGGGTCGCTCTCACCGCGCTGGTGCGGGCGACGAGCGGCCGCTTCCTCTCGCTCTACCCGACCGCCGATCCCGTCCTCTTCCTGCTCTCCCTGCTGCAGGCGCTGCTCTTCTCCTGGTGGCGGAGGCAGGGTTGAGGTGAGCCAGCACACTCTCGATCTGGCCGGCCGGGCGGGCCGGCTGGAAGCGATCCTCCTGGAGCCGGAGCGGGCGCCGGTGGCGGCCGCCGTGGTCTGCCATGCTCATCCCCTGCACGGGGGGATGATGCACTTCAAGGTTGTCTTCCGCGCCGCCAAGGCCCTTCAGCATCACGGGGTGGCGGTGCTGCGCTTCAACTTCCGGGGGGTGGGCCGCTCCGAGGGCACCCACGACCACGGGCGGGGGGAGCAGGAGGACGTGCAGACCGCGTTAGATGAGATGGAGCGCCGCCACCCGGGCTTGCCCCTGATCCTGGGGGGCTTCTCCTTCGGCTCGGTGATGGCCCTCAGGGTCGGGGCCGCCGATCGCCGAGTCCGAGCCCTCTTCGCGCTGGGGTACCCGGCACGGATGGTTTCCGATCTCTCCTTTCTCGCCGCCTGCCGGGCCCCGCGGCTCTTCGTGCAGGGTGAGAGCGACGAGTACGGCAGCGGGCCGCGTTTGGCGGAGCTGGTGGCGGCGCTTCCCGAGCCCAAGCAACTGGTGGTCGTCCCCGCAAGCGACCACTTCTTCACCGGTCACCTGGACGCGCTTCAACAGGCCATCGAGTCTTGGGCCGTCCGCCGGCCCTGGCAAGCCGGGCCGTGACAGGTCGGACGGCAGGAGGGCCACGCAATCGGCGGTCAGCGCTCAGCCCTCAGCTACCGCAACGGACAGGATCACGGGAGCGGCCAGCAATCGGCCACGGAGCGCTCGGTCTGGGCAGCGAGCGGCTCGCATAGCGCAGACTTCGCGATCAATCGGTGCGTGCTGCCCGGGGCACGGCGAGCCCGAGGCTCAGGCAGCGCGCCGGGTTGCCGGCGGCGAGAGAGCGGGGCGGCACGTCGCGTCTGACCACGCTGCCGGCCGACACCACCGAGCCTTCGCCGATGGTCACCCCCGGCTCGACGGTGGCACCGTGGGCGATCCAGACGTCGTCGAGGATGACGACGGGCGCTATCCCCTGAGGGCTGAGGTCCGAGATGCGGACGGAAGAGCCCAGCATGCAGCGCCGGCCGATGCGAACCGAGCCATACGCCTCGACGGAGGCGCCGTAGTTGAAGACCGACCGCTCGCCGACCTCCAGGGTGGCGCCGCGATGGCAGATCAGCTCGGTGGGGATCATGCCGCCGACGAAGGCGGATCGCTCGCCGATCAGGATGCGGCCGTGGTTGACCACACGGACGCGGCCGCCGGCGTAGAGGCGGGCGCCCCGCTCGCAGCCGCGGAAGAGGAAGCGGGCCCTTAGGATGGCCAGCGCCTGGCGGGTGGCGCCGATCGGGTCTCCGCGAACCACTTCCAGTGCGCGCAGGATCGGCGAGGTCGCCCTGCGCTCGGATGAGAGCCCGTCGTCTTCGGCGGGGCGGTTGGCGGCGGCGGATGCGGGGCCGCGGACGACCACACCTGGACGCACGACGGTGCCCGGCGGCAACCGAGCGCCGGGGAGGATGATGGCGCGGGAGCCTACCGAGGTGTCGGCCCCGACGACCACCGGTGCCGACGGCGGCTTGACCCGGCGATCGCCCTGAAGCGGGTGGAAGTGGTTGTCCAGGATCTTTGAGAACGCCTCGATCCGGCAGCGGTCCCCGATGGTGACCGACTCCTGGGCCTCGACCGACGTCCCTCCCGAGATGTGCACGTCGTCGCCGATGACGATCTCGGCTCCCGGGCCGGCGTGGAGCTCCACCGGGGCGGCGCCGGCATCGATGCGGACCCGGTCGCCCAGGCGGATACGGCCACCGCCGCGGATCCAGATCCGACCGGTGACCGCGGGCGAGTCGCCCACCTCGGCGCATCTCCACAGCCGGAGGCGCGAGCGCAGGGAGGACGTGGTGGCGAGAACGTTCAACCTGGTCAACTCGCCGCCGCGTCTCGCGTCTTGCGCTCCACGAACCGGGCGATGCGACCTATGGTCTCCAGGTTCTCGGGCGTCGTCTCGTCGTCCCGGACGGCGATGCCGTACTCGCTCTCCAGGAAGCCGATGACCTCCAGCATGCCCGTCGAGTCCACGAGGCCCTCGGCGATCAGGGAGGTGTCGTCGCCGAGCGAGGCACCATCGCTCAGGTAGAAGTTGTCGAGGATGAACTGCTTGACGCGCTGCTGCAGGGTCATGGGGTCTGGGTCGCCTCCAAGGGTCTCACGTGGCCCCCGGTCGGGGAGCTGCTCGCCAACCGATCGACCATTGTACGGAACTCCAGGCCGCCCGCGGCCCAGGAGGACCCCAAGACGAACTGCTGGTGAAGCAGCCCGGTGGTCAAGACGCCGACCAGCGCCATGTCGTCGGCGTTCGAGAGCGCCTCTCCATCGCGGGCGGACTGCACCTTGCGCCACATGCGCGCGACGGCCGTCGGGTCGAACACACCCGCGGCCGCCACCGCTTGCTCCGAGAGCAGCTCTTCGGCCCACCCCGGCGCCGTGCCGCCGCTGAAGCAGAGGGCGTCAGGCGATCGGTAGGGCTGCTTGGGGCGACGAATCACCGACTCCGGGACCAGGCCCGCGGCCGCGCGCTTGAGGACGTGCTTTTCATCGAGCACGCGGAGCTTGTAGGACGGCGGCAGCGAGTCGGCGAGCGCCACCACCTCGGCGTCGAGGAAGGGAAAGCGACCCTCGACCGAGTGGGCCATCAGCATGCGATCGCCCTGTGAAGAGAGCAGGTAGCCTGACAAGAGGGTCCGGGCCTCCAGAAACTGGTCCTGGCACAGGGGCGACCAGCGGGCGAACTCCTCGGGCAGCGAGGCGAGCAGACGGCCCACCACGTCGGCGCGTTCGGCTTCGCGGCGCAGATCGGCTGTGAAGAGCCGCTGCAGGGCCGCCGCCGAGCGCCAGCGCGGCTGGTGCGAGAAGCCGGGGGTCTGCCAGGCCTCGCGGCCGACGCCAAAGAACTCGCGGGCCATCCCCTTCTGCGCCACCGGCGAGCGAGCCAGCCACGGGTACAGCCGCTCCAGCAGGCGGGGCCTCCGTTGCGACTGCGGCTCACGTCCCCAGAAACGGCGCACCTTGGCCTCGCGGAAGATGTCGTAGCCGGCGAACATCTCGTCGGCGCCCTCGCCGGTGAGCACCACCTTGATGCCGGCGTCGCGGACCAGGCGGGAGAGAAGGAAGAGCGGCGCCGGAGCGCTCCGCAAGATCGGCCGCTCGGCGTGCGCCACGACCGCAGGCAGCGCCGAGGCGATGTCGGCGCGGCGCACCACGATCTCCCGGTGGTCGCTCCCGACGAGCGCAACCACGGCCCGCTGGTGGTCCGTCTCGTCGTACGCACCGTCCTCGAAGCGGATCGAGAAGGTGAGGAACCGCTCGCCCTTCACCCGGCGTCCGAGCGCCGCCAGCAGCGAGCTGTCGAGGCCGCCCGACAGGTAGCTCCCGACCGGCACATCGGAGCGCAGCATCCTGAGTGCCACCGCCCGCTCCAGGGCGTCCCGCACGCGTTCTGCCGCTTCCTCGATGGAGCCGGCGAACCCCTCGCCCGCTTGCTCGGGGTAGCTCGGCCTCCAGAAAGCGCGGTCTCGCATCCTGCCGCGTTCCACGGTGCGGAGGTGGCCGGGCTCGAGCTCTTGCACCCCCTGGAACACCGATTGAGGTGGCACCACCGTCCAGAAGGTGAAGGTCTCGGCGAGGCCGGCGGGGTCGAAGGCACGGAGGATTCCCGGATCGGCGGCGAAAATCGCCTT
>DATECU010000115.1:0-2585 GCA_035286745.1 Vicinamibacteria bacterium
CCAGGATTTCACGCTGGAGTGGTGGTTGCGAGCGCTGCCCGGCGAGAATCTGACGCCGGCGATCGCCTGCGGTCCCACGGACGCCTGGCGGCTGGGCAACATTCTGCTGGATCGCGATCGCTTTGCGCAGAATGCGGATTACGGCGTTTCCCTGGCGGGAGGCCGTCTGGCCTTTGGCGTCGGCGGAGAGACCACCGGAGTGCTCACCATCTGCGGATCGGCGAGCGTGGCCGACGGCGAGTGGCACCATGTGGCGATCCAGCGCCGGCGCTCGGACGGCTGGATGTGGCTCTTCGTGGATGGTGCCCTGGAGGCGCAGGCCGACGGTCCCGATGGAAACATTTCCTACCCGAGCGGCGCGGTGCCCAGCACCGGCTGCGGGGGAACCTGCAGCAACGATCCGTTCCTGGTGCTGGGCGCCGAGAAGCACGGCGTTGACTCGGCGCTCCGGTCCTTCAGCGGCTGGATGGATGAGGTACGGATTTCCAATGTGCTGCGCTACGGCGGAGGTTTCTCGCCCGCCGCGCAGCCGTTCCTGACCGACGCCAGTACGCTGGTGCTGCTGCACTTCGACGATTCGCCCGGAACCGCCGCCTACGACACTTCCGGCTTTGCGGCCGGCCCAAGCAACGGGGCGCTCCGGGTCGGCGGCGCTCCGGCCGGGCCGGCCTGGGCTTCGGAAGTCCCGTTCGTCTACGGCACGCCGACCCCGACGCCCACTGCCAGCAGCACCTCGACCCCCAGTCAGACGCCCAGCGCGACGGCCACGCCTTCGGCCACGGCCACGGCTTCACCCTCGCCGACGCCCAGCGCAACCCTGAGCCCGACTCCAACTGCGACGGCCAGTGCGACCCCCAGCTCCACTCCGACCGCGACCCCATCCTCGACTCACACCCCCTCCCCGACCCTCTCCGGCCCGCCGGCGGCAGGGGATATCAACCAGGATGGCCGGGTGGACGTGCTGGATGTTCAGCTGTGCGTCAATGTGGTGTTGGGGCTGGAGACCGATCCTACCATCGTGGATCGGGCCGACGCCAATGGGGATGGTCAGGCCAACGTGCTGGACGTGCAGATTGTGGTGAACGCTTTCTTGGGCGGCTAAGCACTTCCCGGCCGCCGGCCCCCGGTTCAATCAGCGTTCGTTTGCGCCCTCAGTCCCAGGGGTTCTTTCGCATTCCGGGAACCGTGTCCGACAGGCGCTTGTTGATCTCCGCCGGGTCGGCGGCCCGCGGTTTGCGGAGCCACACCCGGAAGATCAGGGCGCCGACGATGATGGTGGCGGCCAACATCAGGCCCGCTACCAGCAGCAGGTCGCCGTTCTGCGTCACCAACTCGAGCGCCGAATCGAACAGCGTGGGCGGCTGGCTGGGGGGCGGAGGCGGCGCCAGGGCCGTGGCGGTCCCGGCCACCGCTGCGTCAAGCTCGGCCAGGGCCGTGGCGGTCGACCGGATGGCGCCCTCCAGGCTGTTGGCCAGCTCGTCGGCTGCCTCTTGGGTCAGGATCAGGTTGGAGGCGGCGGTGGCGGTGGCTGCCAGATCCTCGCCAGCTTTGTCTTCCGCGGTTGGGCGCGGGCTGCCGATCGGCGTGGGCGAGGTGCCCGGTCCGATCGGGGTCAGTGTGGCGGTCACTCCACCTGGAAGCGTGCTGGTGGGTGCCGGGGTGCGGGTGATGGTGGGGGTGAGGGTGCGCGTGGCCGTCGCCCCGCCGACCGGCGTGTTGGTCCGAGTCGGGGTCCGGGTCGGCGTTCGGGTGGGCGTTCGGGTGGCCGTCGCTGCGCCGCCCGGGGTGTTGGTCTGAGTCGGGGTGTGGGTGGACGTTGGAGTGTGAGTGGGCGTGGCGGAGGCGACCGGCGTGTTGGTGGGGGTGTTGGTCGGGGGCTGGATGACGGTGAAGGTGCCGTTCGCCTCGGAATGAGCAACCGGCTGCGCGGCCAAGTCGCCGACCGTCACGCTTGTCAAGGTCAAGTCCGAAGCTCCTGGTGAAGCTCCAGACGAGACGTTGAAGGAAATGACCGCTAGGGGGCCGTCACCTATGACATCTGGGTTTACCTCGAGGTCATAGATGATCACCCTGACCTTCCCGGCGGATGGCTGGGACGAAGTCATCGTCTTCCCTGCCGCACTTGCCGCAGAACCAATTGTGACACTACCAACTGCCAGTTGACCGGGATCGAAGTTCAGGTCGAAGTTGACGATCGAGACCTCTGCCCCTCCCTCGGATGTCAGGCGAACCGAAATGGGAATACCAACTTCACCTGGGTTTCCTGAGCCGCTATCGACGCTCAGATTCGCAATCGGCGTCTGCGCGGCCGCCTTCGTCGTTAGGGCGGCGAAGAGCACGGCAAGCAACACAGTCGAGATGATCTTACTGATCATAGCCGCAGCATCTTAGCCTGAGAGCACCACATTGGCAATCGCCTGCACGTCGAGTACATCCACCCGCGCGTCTCGGTTGACGTCTGCCCAATCGACAGTCTCGGGATCCAGCTCCACCCCCAGGAACACGTTGACGCACAGCTGCACGTCGAGCACGTTGACCTGGCCATCGTCGTTAAGGTCTCCAATGGGCCGGGGACCATCCGGCGT
>DATECU010000116.1:0-18903 GCA_035286745.1 Vicinamibacteria bacterium
CGCCAGGGTCGAGCCACCCGCCAGCCCCTGGGCGTGGGCGCTCACCTGGAAGCTCTCGCGCTGCTTCGGGTGGCAGCGGCCGCAGGTGTCGGCGACTCGAGATCGGGCGGCCGGCGAGTCGGACGATGACAGCGGACGGACGGTGTGGGCTCCGTGGCAGGCATAGCAGGTGAGCGAAGCGCTGGCGCAGCCCGCGGTCTCCCGCACCCGGGTGTGAATGCTGTCCGCCAGACCCGCAGGTCGAGGCGTGTCCCCGGGAAGGCCCACGTAGCGGCCGGCGGGATGGCACTGCAGGCAGACGCTGTCGAGCTGCTTCTCGCAGGCGGTCGAGGCGGGGTTCTCCATGCGATGACCGCCGTGGCAGTCGGCACAACCGGGGCCGGTCCGCGCGTCCGTCAGGTGCCGCCGATCGTGCTCGGAGTCTCGGAGCTCAGCGGCCTGGGCCGCATGGCAGGTCTTGGTGGCGCAGGTCGAGCGGGCACCTGGTCCGGTCCCCTGCGGATGGCATGCCGCGCACTCGATCCCGGCGTGAGGCGGCGCCACCGCTGGCGAGCCGGCAGCCCAGGCCGGGCCCGCCCACAGGAGGCTCCCTAGAGCCACCGCCACCGGCCGAAGTGATCCGGAGCGCATCAAGCTTCACGACGTTAGGCGGCCGTCGGCTCTTTTCTGTCCGCCATTCGCTGGTGGACGATGGCCAGCGTTCGATAGAGCAGGTGGGCGAACTTCGAGTAGGGGAAGCTGAGGAAAAGCGCCAGCACCACCCCCAGGTGGGCCACGTACAGGCCGAGGGCGACCGCCGGCGAGACCATGCCGTCCCCCGCCAGCAAGCGGGCCAGTTCCACCACGATGCCGGACACGATCACCAGGCCGACCAGCCAGGCGAAGTACGAATCGAAGGCGGTGGAGACGCCGGTCCGCTTGCCATCTCGAAGCCGGTTGGCGACCAAGATCCCGGCACCCACCAGCAGCAACAGGGCCGACAGGTTGCCGAGGATCTTGTACGGGTGGGCCAGCGGCAATGGCATGGGGAGCCCCTGGATGTAGATGGCGATGATCAGCAGCCCGGAGGTCACCGCCGCTCCGACGAAACCCCAGAACAGGGCCAGGTGCCCGCTCCGCCGGGAGGCGGCGGTGCCGCACTTCGCAAAACGCTTGTGGGTCGCGATCTCCGTCGCCACCGGCATCAGTTGGCCAAAGAACGAACCCGAGCGGGGCCCGCCGGCCCCCAGCGCCCGCCAGAGCCGGCGACCGCTGACCCAGCTCACGGCGGCCACGTAGCCGGCCACCGGAAGGTACACGGCATAGATCAGCCAGTGGGGAACCAGTTGCTCGTAGGCGTGAAAGCTCTGAGGCACGCTGAGCAAGCCGGCGGCGGCGAGAAGCGCAATCCAGAAGAGGATGGGAAGGCCCAAGAGCAGCGGCCAGGTGGTGCCGGCGTTGCCGACCAGCCGGCCCAGGAAGCGCGGAAAGGCGAGGTCCTCCACCAGGAGACCCCTGACCGCTTGCAGCACGTCACCGGGACGGGCGTCCCGCGGACAGCGTGCGGTGCAATCGTTGCACTGGTGGCAGAGCCAGACCGAAGGATCGCCGGCCAGGCGATCGGCGAGGCCCCACTGCGCCCACAGCATCTGGCGGCGCGGAAAGGGCGCGGCGGCGGGGGCCAGATCACAGACGCTGGAGCAGGTTGCACACTGGTAGCACTTGCCGGCGGTGGCCCCGCCCCGCTCCAGGAGCGCCTTACGGAAGCTTGAGGAAGGCAGAAGAGCCGTGGTCATGGTTCCTTCCTAGAAGCCCTTCAAGGGGCTGGGGCCCAGGTCCTCGAGGGTGGCCGCAAAGCCGTCCAGGATCTCCGGGATCCGCTCGCTCTCGTCGTGCGCCAGCTCCACGATCTTCACCCGCTCCGGCTCCAGGGCCAGCCGGGTGAGCGTCTCCTGGATGTTGCCGAGCCGGGTGTGGGCCAGCTCCGAGCCCCGCACGTAGTGGCACTGGTTGTCGTCGCCGCGCTTGCAGCCGATCAGGATCACGCCGTCCAGGCCGCGCGACAGGCTGTCGGCGATCCAGACCAGGTTGACCGAGCCCAGGCAGCGCACCGGAACCACCCGGACCCAGGGGTTCCACTGGCGCCGCTTCTCGGCTGCCGCGTCCAGGGCCGGCAGGGCGTCGTTCTCGCACATGAGCGCCAGGATCCGCGGTTTCTCCTCGAACTCCTCGGGGACCGACATGGCCCGGATCATGCTCGCCACCGCGTCTACCGAGTAAGCGGGGAAGCTGATGATGCGCTCGGGGCAGGCGCCCATGCAGATCCCGCAGCGACGGCAGCGGAGGGCATTGAGTTGGGGGGTCCCCTTCTCGTCCTCGTTCAGGGTGCCGAACGGACACTCCTCGGTGCAGCGCTTGCACTGGGTGCAGCGCTGCAGGAAGAAGTCCGGCAGTTCCGGATCGCCGGCACGGGGGTGTACGGCTTCCCCACGGGCCGCAGCGTTGATGCACTGCACCGCCTTCAGCGCCGCGCCCCAGCCGTCTTCCGCCGCTTGGCCCGCCTCCATGGGCGCCCGCAGGGCGCCGGCGGCGTAGATCCCGGTACGCCGGGTCTCGTAGGGGAAGCAGATGAAGTGGGAGTCCGGGAAACCGTAGCGAAGCAAGGGCAGGTCCGGGCCCTGGCGGTACTCCAGGTTCAAGATCTCGGTGCCCTGGTGATGACCGAGCTGGTCGACCAGCTTCTGCGCCTCCTGGCGCTGGGTCTCGGACTCGGCCTTCTCCACCCGACGTCGAGCATCGCGAAGGGCCCGAATGGCCTCGCCGTCTGCCGAGTTAGGCACCATGCCCACGGCCAGCACCACCAGATCGGCGTCCAGGCTGAGGCTCGGGCCCAGCAGCGAGTCGCGAAGGCGCACCGTGAGGTGGCCGTTGCCTTCCACGGCCTCGACCTCTCCCCGCGTGAAGAGGCTCGCCGCGTGCGACTGCACCGCCGCGTAGAAGCGCTCGAGCTGGCCGGGCGTTCGCATGTCGCGGTAGACGGTGACGGTTTCCACCCGGGGGTAGTCCCGGTGGATCGCCGCCATCTGGCGGAGGGTGACCCCACAGCAGTCGGCCGAGCAGTAGGGAAGGTGGTTGGGGTCGCGCGACCCCGCACACTGGACGAACACCACACGCTCGGGCAGCTTCCCGTCGGTGGGTCGCCGGAGGCTACCCGCGAACAGCATCGTCTCCAGTTCTTCGGAGGTCACCACGTTCGGCGACGCCCCGTAGCCGAGATGGGGCAAGCGCCGCGCGTCATAGGGCCGGGCGCCGGTGGCCTGGACCACCGCCCCGACCTCAACGCTCTCGACTCCTTTGAGGGTCTCGATCTCCGCCTGAAAGCGCCCGGGCTGCCCACGGAGCGCCCTGACTCTGGCCGAGGTGAAGATCCGGATGGCCGGGTGGGCCTGGATCTCGGCGATGCGGTCCGCCAGACGATTGGGTTCGAGTTCTTCGTACGATGGGCCCTGGGGCAGGCGATCGCGGGTCCTGCCCAGGTGCCCGCCCAGGCTCCCGCTCTTCTCGACCAAGAGCACCGGGTGCCCGAGCCCCGCCGCCGCGGCTGCCGCCTCCAGCCCGGCCTGACCACCTCCAACCACCAGCACCGCCGGCGCCAGGGTGTCGGTGATCGGTGCGGCGGGCTTGGCCTTGGCCAGCTTGGTCAAGCCCATCTTGAGCAGGTCCTCGGCGAGCTGCTGCGTGTCTTCCTGCTGGGCCGGATGGGACCAGACCACCTGCTCCCTGAGGCTGACTCGTTCCACCACCAACTTGGCCGGGTCGAAGCGGAACTCCTGCTGCTTGACGCGGTGGGAGCAAGCACCCAGCAGCGCGCCCTCCAGGTTCCCCTGTTCGGCGGCCTGGCGGATGCTCTCGACTCCTTCCGGCGAACAGAGACAGGGATGACGGCTCAAGTGGGCCGGCTTCGATTCCTGGGTGACGCTCTCCAGCGCTCCCAGGTCGAGCGCATCGCCCAGGCCGCAACCGGCGCACAGGAAGACGCCGAGGCGTTCCATCTAGGCCCTCCTTCCGGCCGCAGCCAAAGCCCGGGCCGCGGCACCGGTGGCATCACGCACGGACGAGGCGACGTCCTCCGGACGCCGCGCTACCCCCGCAACCAGCAGGCCCAGCTCCACGCTGTCCCTGCCGAAACCGTCGGCGTCGCGTTTGACGTCGAGCGCTGAACCGTGGTCCAGGTTCGGCACCATGCCGGTAGCCAGCACCACCAGGTCGGCGGAGGCCTCCAGGCGCCGCCCGGATTCCACGTCTTCGACCGTGAGCAGAAGCGCGCCGTCGGCCGACGGCTCCACCCGGCCCACCTTCCCCTTCACCAAACGCACACTCTGGACCGCCGCCACCCGGGTCAGCAGGTCCTCGTTGCGACCGGGAGCACGGCGGTCGATGTAGTAGATGGCGATCTCGGCCTCGGGGTACTGCTCGTGCACGTAGAGGGCCTGCTTCAGCGAGGCCAGACAACAGACCGCCGAGCAGTAGGGCAAGTGGTTGACGTCGCGGGAACCCGCGCACTGCACGAAGGCCACCCGCCTGGGCGGCTGGCCGTTCGAGGGGCGGAGGATCTTGCCGCCGGTGGGTCCACCGGGAGCAGCCAGCCGCTCGAGTTGGACGTTGGCGATTACGTCGGGGTGCCGGCCGCCGCCCAGCTCGGGGAGCTTGGCGATCGGGTACGGCCGCCAGCCGGTCGCCACCACCGTGGCGCCCACTTGGAGCGTCTCCTCGGTAGGCCGAGCCGCGAGATCGATGGCCTGGTGCGGGCAAGCCTCGACGCAGGCTCGACACTCGGGGGGACATGCGGGCCGGTCCAGCAGGTAGCGATGGGGCCAGGCGTTCGCGTGCGCTAGGCGAATGGCGGGCACCTGGCCCATCTCCAGGTTGAAAGAGTCGTCCACCTTGGCGGGACAGACCGAGCTGCAGGCCCCACAGGCGGTGCAGCGATCGTTCACGTAGGCTGGGGCCTGGCGCACCGTCACCTCGCGGCCACCGGGAATCGGGCGGGAGGCCACCACCTCGGCCTGGGTGATCACCCGCACCCGCGGGTTCCGCTCCAACCGCCGGGTGTTGATCTCCATGCCGCAAGACGGCGGGCACAGCTTCGGGAAGTAGTGATGGCTCTTGATCACGCGGCCGCCTACAAAGGCCTCCTTCTCGAGGAGCACCACCGGCCGGCCGGCCTCGGCCGCCTCCAGCGCGGCGGTGATGCCCGAGATGCCGGCGCCCACCACCAAGAGCGGCAGGCTCGGATCGCTCATGCGGTTCTCCGGGCCGAAGGACGCACCGGCAGCACGGGCTCGGCGAACAGGGCGAAGCGCAGCCACTTGAACCCGAAGCCAAGCAGCGCCTCGTCGTCGCGGCGCAGCCTCTCGGTGAGCTCGGCGTCCAGATCGAACCGCTGCAGGAAGCTGGATTCGAAGATGAAGGCCCGGAACTTGTCGAGGTCGTAGCAGGCGGTGAAGAAGACCTCCATGCGTCGCGGATCCAGGTGGCGGCCGCCGATGAACCAGGGGTGGGACACGATGTCGCGGAACCCGCGCTCCAGGTCCTCACGACCGGCGACGTCCTGGTCGCGCCGCCAATCGTCGACGGTCCACGAACGCCCTCCGTCTCGCCCCTGGCAGAAGCCGTCCTCCAGGAGAAAGTAGAGCGGCTCCGGCTCGAAGCCGGCGCGGGCCGGCGGCAAGGCCATCGCCACCGGGTACATCCGGCAGGCCCAGGGTCGATCCTGGTACACCCCACAGCCGTCGGAACCGAGAAAGGGGCAGCGACGCTCTGGCTCCTCGCCCATGCGCAGCATCACCACCGGGAGCTGCAGGTCCTTGGTGATGGGAACCAGAGCGTGGCGATCCAGGAACTCGGTGGTCGTCAAACCGAGACGCCGTGAGAGCCGCAGCACGTCGACCGGGGTGAGCAGGATGTTGGCGTCGGTGCAGCAGCGCGTGAAGCAGGCGACCTCTGGGTGGCAACCGAAGCGGAAGCTCTCGGTCGGGGTGAGCTGCCTCTTGCCCTCCAACTCCGCAGGGAGGGTCCAACTGGACGGGGCTTCTCCGGCGCGGCCCGCGGGTGCTTGAGAGCTCCGACCGGACGGCGAAGGCTGCGAGCAGGTTGACGTAGTCAAGGCCGGCTCCTTTGTTAGTCGCGGCTACGCATGGGACGTCGGGGCGTCGGTTGAGATCTCCGCGTCGAGGATGCGGTCGCGGAGCGCCTGGGGGGACCAAACGGCGAGCGGCGAGGACCGTCCGCTCGACGGATCGAGGCGGAAACGGTAGGAGACCTTGACGCCGTACTGAGCCTCCATCCACTCCCGGCCGCGGCGGAAGTAGGGGCAGTCGTCGTTGAAGCATGCGGCATGAAAGGGGGTGTCCCAGCCACCGTTGTCGGGTAGAGCGAAGGCCAAGAGGGGCTGAGCGCAGTGCGGGCAGAGAGGCTGGCTCATGGCAGTGTTCCTGAAGAAGGGCTAGGCGCCCCAGGCGCCGGGAGGCGCCTGGGGCAGGTTGTTGCGGAATCAGCTACGGACCAGCTCGGGCTCCGTCGCTGGCTTGAACATGGAGAGGATCGGCTTCTTCATGAGCTCCCACTTGCCGCTGTTGCTTTCGTAGCGGCAGTTCACGAAGCAGTGCCAGGCTTGCTCGTCGAGCTTGGGGAAGTCCGCGCGGAAGTAGTAACCGGGCCACCGCGTCTCCTCGCGGTAGAGCACGGTGCGGACGTGAGCTTCGGCCTGGAACATGCGGTGGTAGTTCTCCCAGCAGCGCATCAGCTCGTGCAGATCCTCGGCCCCCAGCTTGTCGGAGTCCTCTCGGAGGAACGCCAGGAGCTCGAGACCCCGGTCGAGCATGGGCTTTGAGGTGGTGAACTGCGCGGTCACGCCACCGGCGTACTCGTCCATGAGCTTCTGCAAGCGCATCATGAACATGTTGGGCCGGATGAAGTGGGGGTTGACGTCCGTCTGGGTGGTTGCGCCCTTGTGCTGCTCGAAGAAGGCCAGCGGCTTGTAGGTCGCCTCCTTGAGCTTGGCGATCTCGGCGTCGCTCACGACCGGTTTTGCGGGCTTCTCGTTCAGGACGTACTGGACCATCGCCTTGCCGGCGATGCGCCCCTCGGCGTGCGAGCCCGAGGAGAACTTGTGCGAGGATGCGCCCGAAGCATCACCGGCGCAGAAGATGCCCTTGACGGTCGACATGTTGTCGTAGCCCCAGAAGTACTCCTTGGGCGCCAGATCCTTGGGTCCGCTGACCCACGCACCCGAGGCACCCGAGTGCGAGCCGATGAAGTAGGGCTCGGCAGCGGCGATCTCCGAGGAACGCTCCTCGGGGGCGGTGTTGGTGGCCGCCCACAGGATGGCCTGCGAGATCGTCATGTCGAGGAAGTCCTCCCACGCCTCGGACTCCAGCTCCTTCATCTTCTTCTTGTACTGCTTCTCGTCCGGTGTCTGGTCGGCGATCTTCTTGATGGCCTCCTCGGTGCGCATGTAGATGGGGCCTTTGCCGGCGATCACGTCGAGCATTCCCATGTAGTTTCGGAGGTTGGCCGGGATCGGATTGACCTTGCCGTAGGGACCCCAGTTGTTGAGCTCGTCCTTGCGCTCCACCATGTACTCGCCGCCAAACGCATTGGTGGCTCGGGACTTGAAGAGCAAGAACCAGGCGCCGACCGGGCCATAGGCGTCCTTGAAGCGCACCGGGATGAAGCGAACCTCCTGGCAGGTCATCTCGGCGCCGGCCGCCAAGGTGAAGTAGGCGGAAGCGCCGGCGTTCCACGGTGGATACCACGCCCGGCCCTGACCCTCACCCGAAGAGCGCGGCTTGAACACGTGAACGGCGCCGCCCATGGCCACCAGGGTGGCGCGGGCCTTGAAGACGTAGAACGTGTTCTCGCGCACCGAGAAGCCGTAGGCGCCCTTGCACTGGCCGCCGTCCATGATGGGGCCCACGATGAAGATGCGCTCGTAGATGTTCTCGGCGCCCACCGCGTTCTTGGCGGCTTCGGCGACCACGACCTTGTACGACTCGCCGTTGATCATGAGCTGCCAACGGCCCTCATGAACGTAGGCGCCCTTTTCGTCCTTCCAGATGGGCAGTCCCCACTTCTCGAACAGATGGACCGAGGAGTCCACGTGGCGCGCGATGTTCGCCACCAGGTCCTCGCGGGTCACCCCCATCAGGTCGTTGCGGACGTAGTCCACGTAGTCCTTGACGGTGTTCTGGCCGTCCCTGAGGCCCACGTACTGGTTGATGGCGGAGAGGCCCATGGCCACCGCACCCGATCGATCCACGGCGGCCTTGTCGACCAGGGTGACCTTCAGGTTGTTCTTCTTGGCCCAGTGGGCGGCCTCGACGGCGGCGCCGCAGGCGGCCATGCCGCCACCCAGGATGAGCAGGTCGGTATCGACGACGACGGTCTTGAAGTCCTGCATGTTCTTTCTCCCCTCCTACTTCGTCCACACCGCGGGAAGACCCAGCGAGTCGGGCTCCGTGTACAGGGCCGGACCGTTCAGGTCGGGATCGGTCTTCCAGCCACCGGCCGGTTCGGCTTTGCCTTCCGCCGTGGTGCGGATGGGGAACTTGAAGCGTTTGACAGTCCCGTTTCGGAACTTGACCGTCCACATGATGCTGTCGGTGGAGCGAAGAGGCACCACCGAGGCCCCCATGGGAACGAAGTCGGCGTAGCCACGCACGTCGATGGCCTGCACCGGACAGATCTTCACGCAGTTGTAGCACTCCCAGCACATCTCGGGTTCCCGGTTGAAGGCCTTCATGGCGTCCTTGTTGAGCACCATGAGGTCATTGGGGCAGATGTACTGGCAGGCGGTCTTGTCCAGCGCCTTGCAGCCATCGCATTTCTCTGGATTCACGAAGCTCGGCATTTGCACCTCTCTGGCATGTTTGCTACGAACCCTTGCTCCCGCCGAGAGGACTCCTCGGCGGTGCGCTGCTCAACACGGCCGCCCCCGACTTGAGAGGCGCCAGGGAGACACGGCTCGGCTGCGACCCTCGGAGACCGGGGTTCGCGGGCAACTGGCGCTGGTCGAGGCCATCGTAAGCAGACTCACCCTTCTGCGGCAGCTCACTCGCCACCAGGGCTCTTATGACTCCGCGGTTAGACAAGCAAACTCCACACCACCACCTGTTTGCGCGGCGGCCAGGGAGGGCAGCGCCAAACCGCTCAAGAGGGCCTGGAAAGCCGGGAAACTGCGGCGTCGGCGAGGCGCGAGGGCGCCCGTTCCGTCGTGGGGGGCGGCGGCTGTCCGGCCCGCGAAACACTCCGAATCGGCGGCGTCTACGGGACGAAACGCCCGGCCGGACGCCACAGACAGCGTCCCAAGGCGTTGCGCTTTCTGTCCGGGGCCCGGGGAGCGGGGCCCCCGGGTTCGTGGCGGCGCCCGACGTCACTTCGGGCGCCGCGTCTACACGCGCTCGACCCGCGAGTCCAGCCAGTCGGCCTGGACCTCGTGGATCTCGGGCATCTGGCGGCAGGCGGCGATCACATCCTCGACCAGGCTGTCTCCCGGCAGGATCCCGTGGAGGCTGACCACGCCATCCTTGGCTTTGATTTCGAGCTTGGCCGCGGCCGCCCCCACCTTCGGGTTCAGAAAGAGCTTGGCGTGGGTGTGGGCCGCCAGCTCCAGGTCGGCGAGCTGGCGCCGGTTCTCGCCGGTCACCTTGAACTCGGGCCGGTCCACCAGGGCGGCCAGCACTCCACAGGCGGTCTCGATCGATGTCTTCTCGAGGTTCAGGGTCAGATCGTAGAGCCCGGGGTCGCCCCACTCGATGCCGTAGAGGAAGCGGGTCCAGGACACCCGCTCCTCGTCCCGCTTGCGGATGTAGGCCTCGGCGGCGCCCTCCCCGAAACCGTGCTCCTCGCGGGCGGCCCGGATGCGATCGCGCATGGGAGCGATGATGCGCACTCGCAGCACATAACCAACGTCCCGCAACAGCAGGTGGCCGGCGTAGCCGTGGTACACCACGTAGTCGTCACGCACCAGATGACACAGGGTGGCTCGGGCCACGCTCAGGTAGATGTGGCGATCGGTGCGGAAGCGGTCCCAGAACCCCGGGGCCTGCTCCAGCCCGCGGAGCAGTTCGGCCTCGGTGACCCCGTATCGGCGCGAGGCCTCCTGCACCAGCTCCTCCCGGCTAATGATTCGATAGCCGAGGTTGGTGCCGGCGCAGCGTGCGAGCCGCTGTCCGCCGCTGAGCGTGCCGCGGGAGATGGTGATGATAGCCATGACATCCCTCCAGGTTCTTTCCAAGGCGCGTCGGGCGCCCTGGCAACTCCTCACCGTCGGGACGGCTGCGCGCCGGTTTCTTCAGCTCTCGGCCACGATGCCGTAGGTCTTGATCTTCTCCCACAGTGTCTTCCGGCTGATCCGGAGCAGCTCGGCGGCTTCCGTGCGCCGGCCGTGGGTGGCGGCCAGCGCCAACCGTATGGCCTCGATCTCGGCCCGCTCCACCGCCTGTTGCAGCGGCATGGCCCCGCCGCCGGACCGGGCCGGGCCCTTGCGCGAGGTTTGGCGAAAGCCGGCCGGCAGTTGCTCGGGCAGGATGCGAGAGCCACGGGCGAAGAGCACCGCCCTCTCCACCACGTTGCGCAGCTCCCGCACGTTGCCCGGCCAGGGGTGAGCGTCGAGCAGCTCCAGCGCCCCGTCGGAGAAGTCCTCGATCTCCTTCCCTCGCTCCCGGCTGATCTCGCGCAGGAAGGCCTGACACAGAAGCGGTATGTCCTCGCGTCGCTCACGGAGCGGCGGCAAGTGAATGGTGACGGTGTTGATGCGGAAGTAGAGATCCTCGCGGAAGGTGCCCTCGGCCAGCTCCTCTTCCAGGGGCCTCAGGGTCGCCGAGACGATCCGCACGTCGATGTCGACCGGGTGGTTGGACCCCAAGCGCTCGATCTGCCGCTCTTGCAGCACCCGGAGCAGCTTGACCTGGAACGACAGCGGCAGCTCGCAGATCTCGTCGAGAAACAGGGTGCCGCGATGCGCCGCCTCGAAGCGTCCCACCCGCCGCTGGTTGGCACCGGTGAAGGCACCCTTCTCGTACCCGAACAGCTCCGATTCCACCAGCGACTCCGGCAACGAGGCGCAGCTCACCCGCACGTAGGGTTTGGCGCGGCGGCTGGAGCCAAAGTGAATCGCCGAGGCCACCAGTTCCTTGCCGGTGCCGCTCTCCCCCTGAATCAGCACCGAGGCGTCGGAATCGGCCACCTCCTTGATGACCTCGAACACCTCCTGCATCTTCTTGCTCTTGCCGATGATGTTCGAGAAGGAATAGCGGCCTTCGAGCTGCTCTTGCAGCCTCTCGTTCTGTTCTTGCAGGTTCCTGAAGGAGCAGATGTTGCCCAGGCGGACCAGGAGCTGGGCCACCGAGAAAGGCTTGGCGATGAAGTCCGCGGCGCCGTCACGCATCGCCTCCACCGCCTGGTCGACCGAGCCGAAGGCGGTGATGATGACGACCGTGCTGTCCGGCTGCAGCGCCTTCACCCGTCGCAGCAGGTCCATGCCGTTGAGCCGCGGCATCACCAGGTCGGTCAGCACCACGTCGTGCAGGTGTTGCGCGAAGAGGGCTTCGGCGGCTAGCCCATCCTCGGCAACGTCGACCACCCAGCCTTCCTTGCGGAGAGCATCCGCCATGCTCACCCGGAGCAGGAGCTCGTCCTCGGCAATCAGCAGGCGACGACCGCAGATCGTCACGCCCCCTCCCCAACCGGCGTGTCGAGCCGTGGCAGCAGCACACGGAAGACAGAACCGGCGCCGACCCGGCTCTCCACCTCGATTCTTCCCCCGTGCGAGGCCACGATGCTGTCGCTCACTGCCAGCCCCAGACCGGTGCCCTGGCCCACCTCCCGGGTGGTGAAGAACGGATCGAAGATCCGGTCCCGTATCTCCGGTGGGATTCCGCCCCCGCTGTCCCGCACCTCGGCGGCAACCTGGCTGTCGACCAACCGGGTCCGGAGCGTCAGGGTTCCTCCCTCCGGCATAGCCTGCAGGGCGTTCAGCACCAGGTTCAAGAAGAGCTGCTCCATCTGGAAGTGATCCGCCATCACCATGGGCTCGCCGCCGTGCAGATCGAAGCAAACCTCGATCTTCGCCTTGCGGAGCTGATAGGCGGCCAGCTCCACCACGTGGCGCAAGCTGTGGTTGATGGGCGTGGGCTCCGAGAGCATCGGCCGCTGGCGCGAGAAGTCCAGCAGGTTGGCCACCGTGCGCTCGATACGCTCCACGCCGTCCTGGATCAAGGCCAGATAGCGCTCCCGCATCGCCTGGTTGCCGGGGTCCGCGCGCATGTTCTCGAGGCAGGTCAGCACCCCGCCCAACGGGTTGTTGACCTCGTGGGCCACCCCCGCCGCCAGGGTGCCCACCGCCGCCATCTTCTCGGTGTGAGCGAGCTGGGTCTGCCGCACCTGCTCCAGAGCCCGCGCCTGCCCCAGCTCGTCCATCATGCGGTTGAAAGCGGCGCCCAGCTCCCCCACCTCGTCGCCGCGGTGGGATCGGGCCCGCACCGTGAGGTCGCCTCCACCGGCCCGCTTCATGATCTGGTGCAGGCTCAGGATGGGTCGAATCAGCGCCTCCACGTAGACCGCGGTCACCACCGAGTTGCCGAGCATCAGCAGCAAGGCCATGACCACCAGCCGCCCGGCAATGGTCCTGAGGTCATGTTCGATAGGCGCAAGCGAGTAACCGATGGCCAGCCACCCCAACCGGCCGGCGGGCCCGTCGAGCGGCGCCCGGGCTTCCACCACCCGGCCCGCCCTGCCGTCGGTTACCACCTCGGTGGCGGCCTGCGCCGCCTCGCTCACCCAGTCCAGGCGTTCGCCCACCGCGGCTCGGTTGCTGGCGTGGGTCACCGCACCGCCGCGGTCGGTCACCACCACATAGCGAATGAGATCTTGGTTCCTCGCCATGATGGTGCCGATATACCGGTAGGCGAGGTTGGCCTCGGCTGGCATCCTCTCGGCCCGGCTCAGCATCTCGGCGAGATGAATGGCCAGCGCCTCGGTCACGCTCTTGCCGCGGCTCTCGATGGCCTCATAGGCCCGCCGGCGGTCGTACACCACCGCCAGCAGCGCCACGAAACTCATGGTGACCGCGATGACCGTGTTGGAGTAGAGGAAGAACTTGGTCCGAAGGCCCAGCTTCAACACTGTAACCGCCTCGCCGGGGTGGCGCTGCGCTTCCCTTGCAGCCGCCCGGGCCACCGGGATTCAGCCGCCGCCTCGGATCGTACTCCGGATCGCCACCGGAGACAAAGCTGGCGGCGCCCCCGTCCCCGGGGCCTCTGGAGTCGCGCCCAGCCTCCGCTCGGCGATACGCCTAACGATGGCTGCGGGGTCGGCCGCTGCAGCCAGTTCCTCGACTCGCTCCCATCCCCGTTCCCGCGCCCGCTCGGCGGTCTCTCGCCCCAGACACCAGCACACGGCCCGGCTCCGCTCCCCCTCTAACGCTTCGAGCTGCTCCGGAGACGAGACCAGGCAGCCGGTCAGCGGCAGAGCCGACAGGATCACCCGGGTGACCGGCATCACCGGAATGCCGACCGGGACCGCTTCGGCGCCGGCCGCCTCCAGGGGCGCCACCAGGTCCAGCCGGCAAACCGCCAGCCGCTCGCCGGCCAGCACCAAACGCTTCACCCAGTCCAGGCGCTCGGCGTGGCCGACGGTGGGACCGATGACGAAGATGGCCGGCGGCCGCATCCCAGCCCGCGCCGCCTCCTCCGGCAGCGCGCCGAGGGTCGCGATGACCGAGCGCTGCGCCGCCGTGGTCCCGCGCTCGATGAGAGCGGCCGGGGTGGCGGGGTCCATGCCCCCTTCCAGCAGCTTGCTCACCACCGCAGGCAGCGCGGTCACCCCCATGTAGCCCACCAGGGTCGCGTGGGGATCTTGAGCCACCAGATCCCAGCGCATCTGCGCCGCTTCCTCCTGCCCGGACTCGTGGGCGGTCAAGAAGGTCACCCGCACCGCCTCGCGCCGATGGGTCAGCGGGATGCCGATCCAGGCCGGGGCCGCGGTGCCGGCGGTCACCCCCGGCACCACCTCGAAGGCAACACCGGCGGCGGACAGGGCCTCAGCTTCCTCGCTTCCGCGGCCGAACACGTTGGGGTCCCCGCCCTTGAAGCGGACCACCCGCTTACCCTCGCCGGCCAGGCGAACCAGAAGCGCGTTGATCTCCTCCTGGGGGACCGGATGGCGGCCGGCTTCCTTGCCCACGCAGAAAAGCTCGACCCAGGGCGGGAGATCGCCGGGCAGGGCAGGCGCCGCCAAGCGGTCGTAGGCCACAGCGTCGGCCTGCAGCAGGCGCTCGCGACCGCGCACGGTCAGCAGACCGGGGCAGCCGGGACCCGCCCCCACCAGGGACACGAATCCCCGAGCGGCCGCTTGCGGCTTGCCGCTAGGCGCAGGGTCGGGCGTCGCTCTTGCGCTGGCCAGTGCCCAGGTCTCGAGTTGCGCCTCGCTGGGCGCGCGGGCGCGCAGGCTGGCCTGGTCCACGGTTTCCGCGAAGAAGCGATCGAAGCCGGCCTCTCGTTGGGCGTCCCCCATCGCCAAACGGCGCATCCGGGACCGGAAGCGGGCCGCCGCCTCCAACCAGCGCCCCCACTCGGCGCCGAAGCGTCGCTCCAGGAGCTGGCGCAAGCGCCGCACCGCAAAGGGCGCCTGGCCTCCCGAGGCGATGGCCAGCTCCAGCGCACCTCGACGCACCCGGGCCGGAACCTGGAAGCTGCAAAGCTCGGGGACATCGGCGACGTTCACCCAGACTCCCGCCGCCTGAGCGTCTTGGGAGACCCGACGGTTGACCTCGCCGGCGTCGGTGGCGGCGAAGGCCAGGGCGAAGCCGGCAGCCTCGCCGGCGGAGTAGCACCGCTTCTCGAGGCGCAAGAGACCCTCTCGCGACAAGGTCTCGAGCCTCGGAACCACCTCGGGAGCCACCACCGTCACCGAGGCCCCCTGTTCGAGGAGCGACAGCGCCTTGCGCAGGGCCACCGGGCCACCGCCAACGACCAGGCAGCTCCGGCCGCGAAGGTCCAGCATCACCGGAAACATGGCCGGTGAGGAGTATACACACGGCGTCCGAGGCCAGGGCGATTCGTCTCCGGCGGCTCGGGGAGCGGGAGCCGGCAGCGGCGACCTATTCACTAGGTGCGGCTTCACCGTCGCCGCCCCCCGTCCAGAGCGGCTTCCCGCCAGACCAGCCCGCCTCCCAAGTAGCGAGCCGGGCGCCCCGACTCGCGGAGCAGGCGGACCGCCTCGGCGGCCCGACCTCCCCGCTCGCAGATCACGATCCCGGGCCCGTGGATGCCGGCGGCGGCAGGAGAGCCGCTGCGCAGGACCGACAAGGCCAGTTCCTGGACCTCGGCGGCCGGCGCCGGCCTCCGCTGCCGTTCCCCGGGCAGGCGGACGTCGAGCGCGGCTTCCAGGGCTCCGGTGGGCGAAACCGCTTCCACCCCGTCTTCCTGGTTCTGGGCCGCGAAGGCCAGGACGGCCAGGGGGTCCACGGCCGGCGCGTAAGGCGGCGCATAGGCATGCTCCAGCCGCGCGAACTGGGCCAGGGTTGCCCCCTGGGCGATCAACTGGGTGGCCACGTCCACCCGCTTCACCGCGTCCCCCCTCCCCACCGCCTGGACACCGAGCACCCGGCGGGAGGAGGGTTCGTACGAGAGCTTCAGGTGCAGCTCGGCGTTCTGGGGCCAGAAGGGACTCCGGTCGTCCAGGGTGGCCCACACCGACCTAACGCGGACACCACGGGCCCTTAGGGCGGTCTCGGTGGCGCCGACGGCGGCCACGTTGAGATCGAAGACCTTGACCGCCATCGCACCCGCCACCGGCGGGAAGCTGTCGGCTTGGCCGGCCAGGATGTTGGCAAGCACGCGGCCCTGGCGGTTGGCCAGCGAGCCCAGCGGCCGGTACACGGGAAGCCCCGAGCTGAGATCACGCACCTCCACGCAGTCCCCCGCCGCCCACAGGTGGGGAACGCTGGTGGCCAGCCGCTCGTCGACGGCGATGGCTCCGGTCGGCCCCAGGCGCACCCCCAGCCGGCGGGCCAACTCCACCTCGGGCTCGACACCTATCGCCACCAGCACCAGATCGGCCGAGAGCTCCTCCCCTCCCGCGCCCACCCGGACACCCTGGTCGTCCGCCTCCAGACGGCCGAGCGGCTGCCCAGTGAGCAGGCGAACTCCCCGCGCTTCGAGATGGCTGGCCACGCAGCCGCCCAGCTCGGGATCGAGCACGCCCGGCAAAGCCGCCTGGCCAGCCTCGACCATGGAGACCTCGGCGCCCCACAGGCTGTGAAACGCCTCCGCCAGCTCACAGCCCAGGGGGCCCGCGCCCACGATCACGACACGCCCGATCTGACCACCGGCCAGCCCGGCCTTCAGCGGCTCCAGGTCCTGCCAGCCATGGAAGCAGCGGACCCGCGGATGCTCGGGTTGCTTCGCTAGACGCCGGGGCCGGGCCCCAGTGGCCAGAACCAACTCATCCCAACTGAGCTGGCGCTCACCCTCCGGTCCCTCGATCTTGAGCAGGCCCTGCGCCAGCTTGGCCCGGGTGGCCCGCCAGCCGGTCAAGACCGCCACCCCCTTCTCCTCGGCGAAGAAGCGCTGATCCCGCACCACTCCGTAGGTGGTTTGGCGCAGAGCGGTCAGGTCCTCGACGTCTCCGGAGAGGACGTAGGGCAGGCCGCAGGCCGCGTAGGAGAAGACCGCGCCGGCCTCCACCACCGTGATCTGCCACCCGGGCCTCAGCCGCGCCAAACGACAAGCGCAGCGCAAGCCGGCCGCCGAGGCCCCTACGATCAGCACCGAGCGGCGGCTGTCACTCACCGGGGGTCCTCAGGGGTTCTGGGCCGTCTCGGCGATCGACCCGGTCACGAGGCCACCTCTCCCCGCACCGAGAGGGCGACCTTGTAGAGGGTGGTCACTAGGAAAGCGCCGATACCGTAAACGCCTAGCGAGATGAGCAGCTCGGGAGCGGTGGGGACGTAGGCGGTCACCTTGCCGAGTGGCGAGGGGACAAAGCCGGTGACGATCATGCCCAGGCCCTTCTCGATCCAGACCGACACCACCACCGAGACGCAGGCGGCCGAGAGCCAAGCGGTGCGGTCTCGAAGCCGCGGCCGCAGCAGGACCACAAGCGCCCCCAGGGCCAGGATCTCGGCCGACCACATCCAGGGCACCAGCTCGGCGTGTCCTTCGAGTCCCCAGAACAGGTACTTGAAGTGGGCCACGTGCTCGGGGATGCCGCTGTAGAAGGCGGTGAAGAACTCCATCAACACGAAGAAGAGGTTGGCCAGCATGGCGTAGGTGACGATGACGGCGAGCTTGCGGATGGCCTCGGCGCCGGCGTCGAAGCGGGTCACCCGGCGCAGGATCAGGCAGAGCAGGATGAGCAGGGCGGGGCCCGACGAGAAGGCGGAGGCCAGGAAGCGCGGGGCCAGGACCGCGGTCATCCAGAACGGCCGCGCCGCCAGGCCCGAGTAGATGAAGGCGGTCACCGTGTGAATGCTGATGGCCCAGGGGATGGAGAGCAGAACCAGCGGCTTGACCCAGCTGGGCGGTGGCACCCCCTTGCGCTCGGAGTTCAGGCTCACCTGGGCGATGGTCGCGTTGAGCAGCAGATAACCGCTCAACACGATCATGTCCCAGAACAGGATCGAGCGCGGGCTGGGGTGCAGCATCATGTTGAACGCGCGCGCGGGCTGGCCCAGGTCCACGGTGATGAAGAGCACGCACATGGTCACCGCGGCGATGGCCAAGAACTCGCCCAGGATGGTGATCCGGCCGAAGACCTTGAAGTTGTGGAGGTAGTACGGCAGCACCACCATCACCGCCGAGGCCGCCACCCCCACCAGGAAGGTGAACTGGGCGATGTAGAAGCCCCAGGTCACGTCGCGGCTCAAGCCGGTGATGGTCAACCCGAACCGGAGCTGGCGAAGATAGAAGAACGACCCGGCCCCAATGACCGTAAGGAGCAGGAGGATCCAGCTCCAGTATCTGCGGTCTCCCGAAAGCGCCTTCTCGATCATCGGGGCCTCACACCAGGTAGTAGATCTGCGGTTCGGTGCCCAGGCCCGACTTGCGCCTGAGCGCGGTGCGCGTCCTCAGCAGATCGCGGATCGGGGATTGCGGATCCATCAGGTCGCCGAAGACCAGCGCTTTCGCCTTGCAGGCCTCCACGCAGGCCGTCGGCTTTCCCTCGGCCAGACGCTCTTCGCAGAAGTTGCACTTCTCCACCACCCCGCGACTGCGAGAGGGGAACTCCGGCCGCAGCTCCGCGATCGAGGGGCGAGGGTCCCGCCAGTTGAAGCTACGGGAGCCGTAAGGGCAGGCGGCCATGCAGTAGCGGCAGCCGATGCAGCGGTGCCAATCCATCATCACGATGCCGTCCTGGTCGCGCTTCCAGGTGGCCTGGGTGGGACAGACCCGCACACAAGGCGGGTTGTCGCAGTGATTGCACATCACCATCACGTCCGCGTGTTGCAGCGACTCGTTCATGTAGTCGTGGTGCTGCTCGGGCAGCGCCTCCCGGAACGGCTCCTTCCAGATCCACCGCACCTGGTCCTTGGGGTCGCTGAGGTCAGGCACGTTGTGCGCACGGTGGCAGGCGGCGGTGCACGCCGCACAGTCCTTTTCGGTCAGGCACTTCGACACGTCCACCGCCATGGCCCAGCGCCGGCTGGGCCGCTTCCCCTCCGGAGCCGCCTGAGGAGAGGCGGTTTCCTCGGCCCGGGGCAGCGCCTGCGCCCCCGCCACGCCAAGCGCGGACAGGCCGGTGATCTTGACGAAGCCTCTCCTGTCCATCACCGCCCCCCTTTCGGATCCACGTGGCAATCCCAGCAGTGGGGACTCACATGCAAGTAGTCATGGCAGCGATCGCAGGAAGCCGCCTTGTTCT
>DATECU010000117.1:0-4623 GCA_035286745.1 Vicinamibacteria bacterium
CCTACGCGCGCCTGCGCCAGGAGGCCCTGCTGGTGGCCGGCGGCAAGCCGCTCCACTTCGACCGTGAGGTCTCTCGCGACGAGTACGAGGCCCTGATCCGTCCGCTGGTGGAGTCCACCCTGGTCAGCGTCACCAAGGCGCTCGACGACTCGCACACCCGCGCCGCCGACCTGGACGCGATCCTGCTGGTGGGCGGATCCACCCGCACGCCGCTGGTGGCGCGAACGCTTCAGGAGCGCACCGGCATCGAGCCCCATCGTGAGGTGCACCCCGACCTCTGCGTGGCGTTGGGCGCGGGCGTGCTGGCCGCGCGGCTGGGCGGCTCGGCGGTCGAGCGCGTGCTGGTCGACGTCTCGCCTTTCTCTTTCGGGCCCTCCCACCTCGGACTCCGCGGCGGGGCGCCTTACCCGCACTGCTACCGCCCGGTGATCGCGCGCAACACGCCTCTGCCGGTCACCCGGGTCGAGTCGTACCAGACCTGCTACGCGGGCCAGGACGAGGTCGAGATCGAGGTCTATCAGGGCGAGGACGAAGACGCGCTCAGGAACATACCGGTAGGCGACTTCCGCATCGTCGGTCTGGACCGGAACCAGGACGACAACGAGATCCTCTGCCGCATGAGCCTCGACCTCGACGGCCTGCTGCGGGTGGCCGCCATCGAGCGCCACACCGGCAAGTCCAAGGAGATCGTGATCCGGCACGCGCTCACGCCCAAGACCCCCGAGGAGGTGGCCGCTGCCCGTGAACGCCTGGAGCGGCTGTTCGAGGGCTCGGGGTCGCTGGACGCCATGTTCGACACCGCGGCTGACGACGAGGCGACCAGCGAGACTGCGATTCCGGGATCGGATGCCATCGAGCTGGAAGCCTCAGCCCCGCCGGACGGCGATGGCGGTTGGTCCCGGACCCAGGCCGAGGCTCTGGCCGCGATCGAGCGCTCCCGGGCTCAGCTCCCGCAGATGCACGAGGAGGACCGCGAGGAAGCCATCGACCTGCACGAACGCATCGAAACGGCTCTGGACGCGCAAGACGGCGAAGCGCTGGGCCCAGCCATCGCCTCGCTCAAGGAGCTGCTCTTCTTCATCGAGGGTCGGTGAGCGTCTACGGCCAGGGCCGCTGTCCGGCCTGCGGCGCCCGCTTTCGCGGCGCCGCCACCTGCAGTCGCTGCGGCGCCGACCTGTCCGGGCTGATGTCGCTTCTGGTGTCCGCCTACCGCGACCGCCAGGAGGCCCGCCGCCGCCTGCTGGCGGGTGACGCCGCCGGCGCCGCTTCCCGGGCCGGCGAGGCTCAGCGTTTGGCGGCCAGCAGCGCAGGCGAGTCTCTGCTGCGGGTGGCCTCGGTTCTAGCAAGGCTCCCGGCGAGGATCGCGGACCGGGCTGGTCGGTGAGCAAAGTGGGGCAGACCGACCGCAAGCGGCCACGTCGCCGGACAGCGTGACGGCAACGTCACTCACTCAGCAGGAGCCTCATCTCGTTGGCGAGCCTGAAGCCTAGCGATTCATAGAGGGCGCGGCCGGCTTCGGCGGCGTGAAGGAACACCGACCCGAAGCCCTCCTCTCGACAGCAGGCAATCGCTCTCTCCAGGACGAGCCTCGCCAACCCCTGGCGGCGAAAGGCCGGTTCCGTGTACATGTTCACGATGAAGGCCCGCCGCGGCATCAGATCGAGGGGATTGGGCTGGAAGCCCACGATGGCCAGCCCGCCACCCGCCACCACGCGGCCATAGACCTCGATCAGCCAGCCTCGGTACGAACCATCCTTGAGACCGGCTTCGATGAGCGGCCTGGCCACCGCGGTCATGGCATCGCGCATCGACTCGTCACCGGTGCCGATGTCGGCGAACATGCTGCGCTTCTGGTGGAGAATGACCTCCAGATCCGCCACCGTTGCTTGCCGGAGCCGAGCCGCCAAACCGGTATCCTTCATGCCGTCCTCACCTCACTGCCTCCGAACACAAGCCGGCAACCAACTCGAACCACATGACGGCGACGAACTCCTCGCCCGCGGGGAGCGATCGCCGCAGGAGCTTGATACCCCTGTAGCCAGCGGCTCCCCTTGCCGCGATCCTGGGGAAGATCGTCTGCCGCCGGAGCTGTTCGTAGCTGTCGCCGTTCTCCGCTGTCGTCCACCCATGCCGGACCCGAGCCATCATCGATCCGCCTGCACACGGTCTCGACGCTCCGCGCCCATCTATCCTCTCGATTGCCTGAGCAACTGGGCCGCTTCGCGGTAGACGTCGTCCACGCTGACCAGGCGCAGACACTCCGGAGGCTCGGGCCCCGCGCATTCGTCAGGCGGCTTGCGGATCAGGTTGCAGGGCGAGCACCAGAGGTCGCTGCGCACCACGCGGTGGCGGCTCCCGGCCAACCCATCGGGGGCCGAGAAGTAGCGCACGGGATCCGAGGGGCCGAACACGGCGACCGAAGGGGTTCCTACCGCACAGGCCATGTGCATGGGGCCGGTGTCGGGCGACAGGAAGAGGTCGAGCGCGCCGATCACGGCCATGGTCTCGCGGACCGTGAGCTTGCCGGTGAGATCCAAGGCCCGAGCCAGCAGGCCGGTTCCCACCGCCTCGGCCAAGGGCCGGTCGGCTTCGGAGCCGGTGATCAGGATCCTGGCATCGAAGTCGCGCTGCAAGCGAAGCGCCAGCTCGCGCCAGCGGGCGATCTCCCACTGTTTGACCAGCCGGCCACCACCGGGATGAATGCCCACCAGTGGCCGTTTGGCGGTGAGGCCCAGGGCCCGCAGCAGCCGCCCCACGAAGTCCCGATCGCTCTCGGTCAAGGGATCGAGCCGCGCCGCCTCCGGCCTCCGGCCGACGGCCAGGGCCACCGCCCGCTGGTTCTGTTCAACCCAGGACACCGTCTCGTCCAGCGGCACCACCTGAGTCAGCAGGTAGGCGCCTCCGGTATTTGCATAGCCGACGCGCGCGCGGGCACCGCTCATCCAGAGGAGGAGCGAGGCCCGCACGTCACCCTGAAGGTCGAGGGCCAGATCGAGGTCTGCGGAGCGGAGTCCCCAGGCCAGCCGGCACAGCTCTCTCAGGCCCTGGCTGCCCTCGGCGCGGCGCCCCACCCAGGGAGCGCTCCAGACCAGGATCTCGTCCACTGGTGCGCTCCGCGCCACCTCCTGGCTCCAGCGGCCGACGGCGAGCCGGATGGTGGCGTTAGGCAAGGCAGCGCGCAGGCTGCCCAGGGCCGGCAAGGACATCAGCACGTCGCCGATGCGGTCCAGGCGCAGGACCAGCACCTGCCGTACCTCGTCGGGTGAGGCTGGTTCGGCCCGCCGCAACCCCAGCCGGCGCCCGGCGCCGGCGAGCAGCCGGCCGGGCAAGTCGAGGGCGCCCACCAGCAGTCGCTCCCGCCGGTCGTAGATGCGGTTTCCGGTGCCCCTAACGGGGCTCCAGCGCTGCCGCCTGGGCATAGCACTCCTCGAAGGCCGCGGCCACGGCGGCCCAGGACAGCCGGCTTTCGGCATAGGCGCGGGCGGCTCCACCCAGGCGGGCCCGCAGCCCCGGGTCCCCCGCCAACCAAGACAGGGCCGCCGCCAGCGCCCCGGCGTCCTTCTCCGGTACCAGCAGGCCGTTCACCCCGTCCTCGACCACGTCCGGGATGCCGGCCAGCCGGCTCGCGACCACCGGCCGGCCCGCCGCCAGCGCTTCCAGGAGAGCGTTAGGCAGGCCGTCCAGGTTGCCGGCCCGGTCCACCACCGAGGGCACCACGGCGATGTCGGCCTCGGCCAGCGCGGCCGCCATCGCCTCCCGATCCAGGGCGCCCGGAAAGGAAACCGGTGCCTGCCGTTCCGCCGCCAGCCTGGTCAGGTCCCCTCGGAGGTCGCCCTCGCCGGCCACCACCACGTGGATTCCGGGGATGCTGGAGGCGGCCTCGACCAGGTAGCGAAAGCCCTTCTTCTCCACCAAACGGCCGAAGGCCAGGACCAGGAGCGAGCCCCCCGGCACCCCCAGCCGCTCGCGAATGCTGCCGCCGGACCGCTCCGGGGAGAAGTCCGCCAGGTCCACGCCGTAGGGCACGGTGCGCGTACGGCCGGCGAGAGCGCCCAGCGCCAGAGCGCGCCGGCGAAGGTCGGAGCTGCAGGCGGTCACCGCGCCGGCGGCCGCAAACGCCCGGAAGGCGAGGGCTCCCGCCAGGCCGAGCTTCTCGGCCAGGAACACGTCGCTGCCGTGAAGGCTGACCACGAAGGGCGTACGACTCGCCCGCACCTGATCGGCGATCATGGCGGCGTTGGGCACCACCCAATGGGCGTGCACCACGTCGTAGCGGCTGGCGACGAGGCGCTGGCCCAGGGCTCGGCGCAGGGCCAACGCCACCAGCGGGGCCAGCAGGTAGACGCGGCGGCGCACCCGCACGTCGGCCTCCAGGCTTTGCGCGTAGCCCCAGAGGTTAAAGCGGTCGCCTGGTGCATAGCGATAGGGAAAGAAGCGAACCGGCTCGTCCTGGTCCCGCTTCAGCTCGGGATGGTGGGGCAGCAGGACATCCACCCGGTGACCGCGGGCGGCCACCGCGCGGGCGATGGACTCGATGAAGGGCGCGGTGACGTCCCCCGGGAACTTGGGGTAGGAGGACGTGACCATCAGCACGTTCATGGCATCAGGCGGCGGCGGTGGCGA
>DATECU010000118.1:0-4832 GCA_035286745.1 Vicinamibacteria bacterium
CGGCGGGTGGGGCCACTCGCTCCGGTACCGCCTGGGGGCTCACGTTGAACTCGGCGTCGGGCGACGTGGGCTTGGCGACCGGCGCCGGTGCGGCGCTGGGTGGCTCCAGCAGGGAGCTGGGAGCCACCGTGACGCTGAGCGGCACCTCGCGGACTCGCAGGTCGATGAGGGCGGACTTGCGCAGTCCCTCCATGTAGGCCTCGTACTGGGACGTCATGCGCTCCTGAGCCAGTCGCTTGTGGATCGCCTCCTTCACCTCCTCGAAGGGCGTGAAGGAGGCCTCGCTCTTCTCCACCGAACGCAGAATGAGCAGGCCCCTCGGGGTGGGAATGGGGTCGGACACCGCGGACACCGCCAAGGCGAAGGCGGCCTTTTCCAGCTCCGGTGGCAAGTCGCCTCGGTTCAAACGGCCCAGATCACCGCCGGAGGCCCGGCTGGCGGCTGTCGAATGGGCCTTGGCCAGCTCGGCGAAGTCCTCCCCGGCCCGGGCCCTCTTGACCAGCTCCAGGGCCTGTGCTTGTGCGTTAGGCGTATCGGCGGGGAGCACGATCTCTTGCAGGTGAGCGAAGGCCGGTTGGCCGTACTCGGCCTTCTTGGCCTCGTACTCCGCGCGGGCGTCGGCCTCGGTCAAGGCCAGCTTGGCGTTCAGCTCGCGTTGCAGCACCTGCTGGCGCAAGACGTTGCGCTCGATGTTCCGCTTCAGCTCGGAGAGGGTCATGCCCTCCCGGCGCAACTGCTGGACCAGCTCGTCCTCGGAGGCGATGTTGTTCTCCTTCATGATGCTGTCCACCAGCTCGTTCACATACTGAGGGGGAATCCGGTAGCCGAGCTCGGTCGCCCGCTGGACCAGGAGCAGCTCGTCGATGGCCTGCTGCAGGATCTTGGCGTTGTTCTCGCGCAGGAAGGCCTCCACCCGATCCGGAGTCACTCGCGCGGCTTGCACCGCCGATGCCTGGCGGGCGACGAACTCCGACTGGCTCACGATGTCCCCGTTGACCCTGACGATGACCCGCTCCACCACCTCGGCTCGAACCAGGACGGCAAGGGCCAGCAGGCTAAGGGCGGGAAGGGCGTGCTTTGGCAGCTTCATGATTCACCTTGGCGCGGGCCAAAAGGCCCGCCACGAACTGGCGGACCACCTGGTCCGACTTCTGACGGATGAGGGTGGCGCGGAGGCGCTCCTTGCATTCCTCGAAGCTCACCTGGCGGGCGACTTGTCGGGCCTCGATCCGGAGCACGTGGTACCCGAGCGGGGTCTCGATCACCTCGCTGGTCTGCCCGGGCTCCAGAGCGAAGGCCGGACGCTCCAGCTCCTCGGGGAGTTGGCCGCGGGCGAAGGTCCCCATGGCCCCACCGGCTGCCGCCTCCGGCGCCCGGGAGGTGGTGCGAGCCAGCACGTCGAAGTTCTTGGGGTCCCGGCGCACCCGCCGCCTCACGTCTCGGGCCATGTTAGGCGTGGCCACCACGATCTGGCGCAGGGTCACCGTCTCCGGGCTCGTGCATTCGGCGGGGTTCTCGGCGTGCAGCCGGCCGATCTCGTCCTCGCCGACCTGGACTTGGGAGGCCAACTGCTGGTCCACGAGCCTTTGGACGGCCCCGGCCTCGTCTTCGTCTTTGGCGTCGGGAGGCAACAACCCCCGGAGCCGGGCCTCCAACACCAACACCCGGCGCTCGATATAGGTTTCCAGGAGTGCCTGCCGAACCTCCGCGGGCAGGGGTCCGTTCCGGGCTTCCATGGCGGCCAGGTAGCGTTCGAAATCGCTCCGCCGCACCACCTGTCCCTTGAGCGACAGGATGACCGGGTCAGACGGGGACTCTCGGCAGGCTAGGGCGAGAAGCAGGAGGGAGAGGAGTCGTTTCATGCCAGGAGAGAGCGAACGGTCATTATAGGCGAGGGCTCGCCTCCAGATGTTCCAGGAGGGCCGAGAGAGCGGCCGTGGGAGTGGCCTCCGGCGGGGTCGGCACCCGCAGCACCCCCTGGGGGGACAGGCTGGCCCCGGGTATCTCTCGCACCAGAGCCACCAGCCTTGCGGGTTCGGAGACGGCCGCGGGCAGCCAGCGGAGGTGGAGCGCCGATCCCACCCAGTCCACCTGGTCGAGCCCCAGCAGGCTGGCTCGAAGCCGGAGGGCCGCATAGGTCAGAAGGCCGTCGACCTCGGGCGGGAGGGGGCCGTAGCGGTCTTGAACCTCCCCACGCAGCCCCCCCATCTCGGCCGGCAGCCGGAGCTGGCTGAGGCGCTTGTAAAGGGACATGCGCTGGTGAGCATCGGGGACGTAGTCCTCGGGGATCCTGAGGTCGACCTTGAGGTGGAGGGTGGCGCGCGGGGCCTCGGCGGGAGCCTCGCCCTTGAGATCCAGGATCGCCTGCTCCAGCAGCTTGATGTAGAGGTCGAGGCCCACGGCTTCGATGTGGCCGCTCTGTTGGCCGCCCAGCAGGTTACCGGCACCCCTGAGCTCCAGGTCGAGGGCGGCGATACGGAAGCCGGCTCCCAGGTCGGAGAACTCACGCATGGCGGCCAGCCGTTTGCGAGCGATCTCGGAAAGGACGGTGTCCGGCGGCACCAGGAGGTAGGCGTAGGCCCGCTTGTCGGCGCGGCCCACCCGCCCCCGCAGCTGGTAGAGCTGAGCCAGCCCGAAGCGATCGGCCCGGTTCACGATCAGGGTGTTGGCCCTCGGGATGTCGAGGCCGTTCTCGATGATGGTGCTGGCCACCAGCACGTCGGCCCGACCCTCGACGAAGGCCTGCATGGCCTTCTCCAGCTCGGTCTCGGGCAGCTGGCCGTGAGCCACCGCCACCCGGGCCTCCGGCACCAAACGCTGGACCAGGTGGGCCAAGGAGTAGATGGACTCCACCCGGTTGTGGACCAGGTAGACCTGTCCGTCGCGCGCCAGCTCCTGACGAATGGCGGTGGCCATCACTTCGGTCGAGAACTTGACGATGGCGGTCTGGATGGCCAGCCGGTCCTTGGGGGGGGTCTCGATCACCGACATGTCGCGGATGCCGGAGAGGCCCATCTGCAAGGTGCGGGGAATGGGTGTCGCCGAGAGCAGCAGGCAGTCCACCGTGGTCCGCAGGTGCTTGAGGCGCTCCTTGGCCGCCACTCCGAAGCGCTGCTCCTCGTCGATGATGAGCAGGCCCAGGTCACGGAAGCTCACGTCTTTCGAGAGCAGGCGGTGGGTCCCGATCAGGATGTCCACGGCTCCGCCGGCGGCGGCCTGGAGCGTGGCCTTGATCTCTCGGGGAGAACGAAACCGGGACACCATCTCGATGACGACCGGGAACGGCGCAAAACGCTTGCGAAAGGTCTTCAGGTGCTGGAAGGCTAGGATGGTGGTGGGGGCGAGCACCGCCACCTGCTTGGCGTCCAGCACCGCGCGCATGGCGGCCCGCATGGCCACCTCGGTCTTGCCGTAGCCCACATCGCCACAGATCAGCCGGTCCATGGGCGTGGGCCTCGACATGTCGTCCGCCACCTCCCGGATGGCGGATGCCTGGTCCGGCGTTTCCTGGTACTCGAAAGCCGCCTCGAACTCCCGCTGCCAGGGGCTCTCGCCGGTGAAGGGGTGGCCGGGGCGGGCCTTGCGCTCCGCGTAGAGCTTGAGCAGCTCCGCCGCCATGTCGCGCATGGCCTTCTTGACGCGGGTCTTGACCTTCTCCCACTGCCCGCTGCCCAGACGATCGACCTGGGGGCGGGCCCCTTCGGCGCTCCCGTACTTCTGCACCCGGTCGAAGGCCTCGACCGGGACCTTGAGCTTGTCTCCGCCCTGGTAGGCGAGGACCATGAACTCGCGGCGGGTCTCTCCGATCTCCAGCAGCTCGAGGCCGAGGTAGCGACCCACCCCGTGGTCTTCGTGGACCACCAGGTCGCCGGGGCGCAGGTCGCGGAAGTCCGAGAGGAACCCCTTGAGGCCGCCACGGCGGCCCTTGGGGTGGAGGTGGACCTCCTCCGGGAAGATGTCGCCGTCCGCCAGCACCAAGAGGGCCGGCGCCAGCAGCTCGAAGCCGCGGGAGAGAGCGCCCACCCGCACTTCGAGCGGCGAAGCCGGGTCCGGGGAGAGCCCGTCCTCGCGCAACAGGTCCTGGACGCGTTCGGCGCGCCCTGGATTGCCGAGATAGAGGACCCTGGCGCGAGCAGGCTTCTGCAGATCCGCCAGCAGGCGGCGGATATCACCCGCATAGCGCTGGCTGGGACGGCACTCCAGGTGGTCGCCGCGTGCCTCCGTGTCCAGCTCGAAGAGGTGCAGGCTGGGGCGGACCTCCAGGCGCTCCCGCAGCCTGGCCGGAGGAATCAAGGCCTCTTCCGGGGGCAGGGCGAGGCGGTCCGGGTGGCGTTCCCACTCCTCGCAGGCGCGCTCCCAAAAGGCCTGGCTCTCGCTGGCGATCGTCTCCGGATCCAGGGCCACCACCGCCCAGCCGGCCAGGTGATCCCAGAGGGGTGCGGTGGCCCCCGGCACCAGGGGCAAGAGATCCTGGATCTCGTCGCCGGCGACGCCTCGTTCCAGCTTCTCCACCAGAGCCGGGATCTCGCGCCGATCGGGGAAGCGCTGCGGCAGCAATTCGCCCAGCCTGGCGGCCACCGAGGTGGGGGCGAAGAGGTCAGAGAGGGGAACCACCTCCAAAGCCTCGATCGCGCCCACCGTCCGCTGGGTCTCGGGGTCGAAGCTGCGCAGGCTCTCCAGGGTATCGCCGAAGAACTCGAGCCGAACCGGCAGCTCGCGATCCGGCGGAAAGAGGTCGAGGATGAAGCCGCGGCGTGCCAGTTGGCCGGCGGCGGTCACCGGATCCTCTCGGCGGTAGCCGGCTTCGTCTAACGCTTCCAGCAGGATCTCCG
>DATECU010000119.1:0-38548 GCA_035286745.1 Vicinamibacteria bacterium
GAAAACGCCGAAGCCGCGCAGCTCGATCCGATCGCCCCGCATCATCGAGGACTTCATGGCGTCCAAGACCGCCTCGACAGCGACCTCAGCCTTGACCTTGGTGATATCGGCGGCGCGCGAGACCTCGTTGATGATGTCCACCTTGATCATCGGCTGGACCTCCTTCTAAGTCACACGTATTATAGCTCTTTGCCTGACCTTGTGAAGGATACCCCCGCTGCTTCCCATTCCCAAGATCGCCCTGGTCGGCCGGCCCAACGTAGGGAAGTCCACCCTGTTCAACCGCATCTGCGGCCGGCGCAAGGCCATCACCGACGGCCGGCCGGGCTCCACCCGGGACCGGAACTACGCACAGGTGACCTGGCAGGGCAGCGCCTTCGAGCTGGTTGACACCGGCGGGCTGCTCCTGGCTACCGACGACCCCCTGCTGGGCCCGGCCGCCGAGCAGGCCAAGCTGGCCGTCCGCGACGCCGATCTGGTGCTTCTGGTGGTGGACGGCCGGACCGGCCTGCTGCCCGACGACGAGGCCATCGCCGCCGAGCTGCGACGGAGCGGCAAGCAGGTGGTGGTGGCGGTGAACAAGCTCGAGGGCGACGCTCCCGGCCTGCACGAGTTCGCCCGCCTGGGCTTCGACTCCGTGGTGCCGCTGTCGGCCGAGCACGGCCAAGGGGTGGGCGACCTGCTCGATCTCGTCCTGGCCCAGGTGCCCAAGGTGGCCGAGCCCGAAGGTGAGGTGCCGCCGCTGCGGATCGCCCTGGTGGGCCGGCCTAACGTGGGGAAATCGTCTCTCTTGAACCGCTTCCTGGGCAGCCAGCGGGCCGTGGTGTCTCCCATTCCGGGGACCACCCGCGACGCCGTCGACAGCCTGCTGGAGAAGGACGGCAAGCGCTATCTGTTCGTCGACACCGCCGGCATTCGGCGGGTCCGCCTGCTCAAGGAGAACGTGGATCACGTGAGCGTGGTCCAGGCCCGCAAATCGATCGACCACGCCGACGTGGCCATCTTGGTGCTGGACGCCGCCGAAGGCCCGCGGGACATGGATGCGACCATCGGAGGCTACGTTCAGGAAGCGGGCCGAGCCGCGGTGATTGCCGTCAACAAGTGGGACCAGGCGAAGGACCTCTCCCGCAAGCAGAAGGTCTTCCTGCAGGAGGTCCGCGATCACCTCCGGTTCCTGGCCTACGCGCCGGTGCTCTTCGTGTCCGCCGCCAGCGGCCAGGGACTAGGAGCGCTGCTCCGTGCCGCCGAACGGGTGCAGGAGGCCGCGCGGACCCGCGTCACCACCGGCCAGTTGAACCGCCTGCTGGCCAAGGCGCTGGCCGCCCACGCGCCGAAGGCGGCCACCGGAAACAAGCCGCTGAAGATCCTCTACGGGACCCAGGTGGGGGTGGCCCCACCCACCTTCATGCTAGCTCTCAACCACCCCGTGGAGCTGCATTTCTCCTACCGGCGCTACTTGGAGAACCAGATCCGGCAGGCCTTCGGCTTCGAAGGAGCACCTCTGGTGCTCAAGGTCAGGGTTCGTCCGCACTGACGCGGTTTCGTCTTGACAGCTCGCAGGAGCATTCATATAATGCTTGAAGTTATCCGTGTAAGTAGCTGTAATCCATAAGCTTTCGCATCATCAAGGGGTTGAGCAGACGCCACGTGACGAAGGCTGACATCGCTCGGATCGTCTATCAACGTCACGGCGGCATCTCTAACCGAGAGGCTGCGCGGCTGGTCGAGGTCATCTTCGAGACCATCAAGGTGCGGCTCGGGGATGGTGAGAAGGTCCAGATCACAGGCTTTGGAACGTTCGTGGTCCGCCAGAAACGGGAACGGCGAGGACGCAATCCCCAGACTGGAGAGGAGATGGTGATCAAACCCAGGAAGTCCGTCGTCTTCAGACCGTCCAAGCTGTTCGGCGCTGCCGCTGACTGAGCCCGCGGGCCAAGCCCATGCAGCGGCCGATTCCGAACAAGCTCTTCTTCAAGATCGGGGAAGTCTGCGAGATCACCGACACCCAGCCGTACGTGCTGCGGTACTGGGAATCGGAGTTCCAGGCGTTGGCTCCGGCCAAGAACAGCTCCGGCCAACGCATCTACCGGCGCCGGGATATCGAGACCGTCCTCAGGATCAAGCAGCTTCTGTATGAGGAAGGCTTCACCATCGCGGGCGCCAAGAAGCGGCTGGAGGCCGAGCTGACCGGCAAGGGAGACACCCCCGGGAGCGCTGCCGCGGCTGCCGCGGCGGTCGAGACCGCGCCCGCCGAGGTGGAGGCCGCTCTCAACACCCACGGCGCCAACGCCAGCGTCATGAAGGAGATCAGGCTGCAACTCCGGGAAATATTGACTCTCCTGGAGAGGGATGATAGAAAGCACGTCTGATCGTTGCCGCTTCGGGATGTAGCGCAGCCTGGTAGCGCACCTGCTTGGGGTGCAGGGGGTCGTGGGTTCAAATCCCGCCATCCCGACCAATTCACTCTCGCCGGAATCATGGCCTCGGACGCGATGATGGCGCTCCGAGGCTTTCGCGTCTGATGACCGATCCGCTGCTCCTGGTAACCAACGACGACGGGGTCCACGCGCCGGGAATTCGCGCCCTGGCGGGACAACTGGCCGGCCTGGGCAAGGTCTTCGTGGTGGCTCCCGATCGCGAGGTCAGCGCCTGCGCCCAGTCGCTCACCCTCAAGCACCCCCTGCGCGCCGAACGAATCGGAGACCGGATTTGGGCGGTCGACGGCACGCCTGCCGACTGCGTCAACCTGGCGCTCGCCAAGCTCTTGCCACAGCGGCCGGACCTGGTGGTGTCGGGCATCAACCGGGGTGCCAACCTGGGTGAGGACGTGTTCTACTCGGGCACCGTCGGCGGGGCTCGCGAGGGGACCTTCTTTGGAGTCCCCGCGCTCGCAGTGTCGCTTGCCGCCCGAGCCGACGCCGACTTCGGGCCGGCGGCGAGCTTCGCACGGCGCCTGGCGGCGATGGTCCTGGAGAAGGGCCTACCGGAGCGGACGCTGCTCAACGTCAACGTCCCGGCCGGCGTCCCCGAGGGCGTGGTGATCACTGTACAGGGACGCCGGGAGCACGAGGGCACCATCCTGGAAGGCCTCGACCCCCGCCGCCGCACCTACTACTGGATCGAAGAGGGCCAGGACCGTTGGCATCAGGATGAGATGTCGGACATTCACGCGGTGCGGAAGGGGCTCATCTCGGTCACGCCTTTGCAGACCGACACCACCCACCATGCGGTGCTGGGGGTCTTTCGCGGCTGGGAGGCGGCCCTGCGCAACGGTCGCGGCTGAAGGCAACCCATCGCCTCGTCCCGTGGGCAAGAGCACTGGCGCAGGTCGCGACCTCGTGGTACAGTCTCCGCGTTCTGGATCGTCGGGGCGTGGCTCAGCCTGGCTAGAGCGCTTGGTTCGGGACCAAGAAGTCGGAGGTTCAAATCCTCTCGCCCCGACCAACTTCTTCCGCAGTCGATGACGCTGCATCTGGTTCTTCGCCCCTCGGCGCCTCGGAGCCGTGGGGCTTTTCGTTGGGATCGCCGAAAGGGCATTCACCCGCGAGCGGGGATGTGGTAGTGTGCGGGCACACGAAGCACTCTAACTCTGAAACGGAGGTCTGAGACCATGGCTGTGAGCGCGAAGTTGTCGGCGAAGGCCGCGAAGAGGCGCGAGATCGTCATAGCTTGGATGCGGCAGTTGCTCCGCGGCCAGGAGCAGCAGGGAACCGCCAAGGCTGCTGCCGCCGCCTGGCTCGGGACCGTCTACGCCTTGCGCGCTGCGGCTCGCCTGGACGGGAACTCCGACTGGGGCAAGACCGGCGACGAGATGATCGATCATCTGGAGGCGGCCTACATCGAGTTGATGGGCAAGGAAGGGGCCAAGCACATCGAAGCCGGCCGCCGCCTCCTGCAGATCGACCAGAAGCCGGAGATGCCCATCATGGTGCCGGCCAAGGCCGCGCCGACCAAGAAGGCCCTGGCCCAACCCAAGTTCAAGGTGCCGGTGTTCAAGAAGCGAGCGGGGGGATCCCAGATCAAGGCTGCCATCGCCGGGTTCAAGAAGACGGCGCCCAAGGCCCCCGCCAAGGCCAAGGCGAAGGCGAAGAAGAAGAAGGCTCGCTGATCGTTGGCCGTGGCCACCTACCGATACCTGGTATCGGGCCGAGTGCAGGGCGTGGGGTACCGATACTACGCCTTGCGCGAGGCCCAAGCCCTCGGGGTTTCAGGTTATGCGCGTAACCTGGCCGACGGTCGGGTAGAGGTGGTGGCCGAGGCCAGCCAGGAGTCCCTGGCGCAGTTCGAAGAGAAGCTGCGCCAGGGGCCGTCCTTCGCCAGCGTGCAGTCTCTGGATCGCAGCGAGCTCGGCGCACGTGGGAGCACGGGGTTCTCCATTCGATGATCGCAGACAGCCAGGCCAGCCAGCTTAGCCTCCAGTCGCTCAAGTCCAAGATCCGAGACGTCCCCGATTTCCCGAAACCGGGGATCGTGTTCAAAGACATCACCACCCTGCTCGGCGAGCCGGCGGCCTTCCGGCAGGCACTCGATCTCATGGTCGGACTTTGCCGCGATCGAGAGGTCGACAAGGTGGTGGCCATCGAGAGCCGCGGCTTCATTCTGGGCGGCGCCCTGGCCGACCGGCTGGGCGCCGGCTTTGTGCCCGTGCGCAAGCCGGGCAAGCTCCCCGCCAAGAGCATCCGCGCCACCTATGACCTCGAGTACGGTTCCGACAGCCTGGAGATTCACGAGGACGCCCTTCGGCCGGGGGACCGGGCCTGGGTGGTGGACGACGTGATCGCCACCGGCGGCACCGCCAGAGCCGCCGGCCAGTTGGTGGAGCGACTGGGGGGTCGGGTGGTCGGCTACGCCTTCCTGGTGGAACTGGGCTTCCTGAACGGCCGGGACAAACTGGCCGGCTTCGAAGTGCGCAGCCTGATCCGCTACTGACCGGGGCCGTCGGGCGGCGGTTTCATGCTAACCTCTCCGAGCGACAGGGGTTTTCGCGACGCCGGTCGCTCAAGAGCATCTTCAGGCGTTCGGTCTCGACCCTGTGCGCCCGTAGCTCAGCTGGATAGAGCGGCGGTTTCCTAAACCGTAGGTCGCAGGTTCAAGTCCTGCCGGGCGTACCAAGTTTCACCCGAGGGGGAGCGTTGAAGAAGGAACTGAAACGACAGATCAAGCAGGACGACCTGTTGACGGGGTTGGACCTGGCCACCCACTGGATGAAGGAGCACTTCCGGGAGGTGCAGATCGCCCTGGTGGCCGCGCTGGCGCTTGGCGCGGGCGCCTACGGCGTCACCTACTTCCGCCAGGCCAGGACCCTGGAGGCCGAAAGGGCTTTCGGTGAGGCCCTGGCCACCTTCCACGCTCCCCTCGAGGCGGAGTTGCCGGCGGGGGCGCCCCGACCGGAGGGGACGGTCTTCAAGGAAGCCGCTGAAAGGTACAAGAAGGCGGCGGGGGAGTTCGACGGCGTGGAGCGGCGATACGGTTCGCTGCCGGCTGGCCGCTGGGCCCGCTACTACGGGGCTCTGGCCCGCGTCGAGATGGGGCAGCTCGGGGAGGCGGAGAAGGTGCTTCAGGAGCTGGCGGCGGGCACCGCCAATCCTCTGGAGGCGTCGCTGGCGCGGCTGGCTCTGGCCGAGAGCTATGGCCGGGCTGGCAAGACGAGCCAGGCGGTCTCGGTCTACCGCCAGATGTTGGACGACACCGCCGCCGCCCTGCCGAAGGACCACGTGCTGATGCGGCTGGGATCCCTGCTCGAGGAGGAGCGGAAGTACGCGGAGGCCGGCGCCTCCTACCAGCGGCTGCTGGATACGTTTCCCGCCAGTTCCTACACCGCCGAGGCCAAGCGGCGCTTCGACTACCTGCGCTCCGCCTCCTGAGGCGACCGATGAAGAAACGGACCGCCTGGGTTCTGGTCGCGGGGGTGGCAGCCGTCGCCGTGGGGGCGGCTGCCGTCGGCGGCCTCGCCCTCCTCCTCAGGGGTCAAGACGGCGGCGGCGGACTCACGGGGAAGGACCAGTACCTTGCCTTCGATCTGCGGGGCGAGATCCCCGAGCCGCCGTCTTCGGACCTCACACCGTTCTTCGGCCGCCGCCCGCCGACGCTGCGAACCCTGGTGGAGAGCCTGGACCGCGCCGCCGGCGATGCCAAGGTGAAGGCCGTGGTCTTGCGGGTGAGCTTCCTGCCGGACGCCGGCTGGGGCAAGGTCCAGGAGCTGCGGGACGCCATCGTTCGCTTTCGCAAGTCGGGCAAGCCCGCCTACGCCCACCTGGAGTTCTGCGGCAACCGGGAGTACTACCTGGCCACCGCCTGCGACAAGATCTACGCGGTGCCCACCGGCCTTCTGGATGTCACCGGCCTTTCCGCCGAGACCACCTTCCTCCGGGGCAGCCTCGACAAGCTGGGGGTAGAGGCGCAGTTCGAGGGCGTGGGCAAGTACAAGAACGCGCCTAACCAGTATACCGAGAAGGGCTTCACCGAGCCGCACCGGGAGCAGATGGAGGCGCTGCTCGACAGCGTGTACGAGCAGTACGTGACCGCTCTGGCCAAGGCTCGAGGCAAGAGCCGGGAGCAGGCGGAGGCGATCCTGGACCAGGGCCCCTTCGATGCCAAGGAGGCCCTGAAGGCTGGGCTGGTCGACGAGCTCGTGTACCGGGACCAGCTCCAGGAGCGGCTCAAGAGCGGCGAGGGTGTGAGCCCCGCCCGCTACGTGAAGAAGGCTCGGGGCCTGGGCCTCGACGGGCGTCCGAAGCTGGCCTTGGTCTTCGCGGTGGGCGAGATCGTGCCCGGCGAAAGCCAGGAGAGCCCCTTCGGGGGGAGCTTTGCGGGCTCGGAGACCGTCGCTCACGCCCTCAAGAGCGCCCGAGAGGACGACGATTACAAGGCGGTGCTGCTCCGGGTGGACAGCCCAGGGGGATCGGGAACCGCCTCCGACGTGATCTGGCGTGAGGTGCAACTCACCCGGAAGCAGAAGCCGGTCGTGATTTCCATGGGCGACGTGGCAGCCTCGGGCGGGTACTACATCGCGATGGGCGGCGACGCCATCGTGGCTCAGCCGGGAACCATCACCGGCTCCATCGGCGTGTTCTCGGGGAAGTTCTCGCTGCGCGGGCTCTACGACAAGCTGGGTGTCTCCAAGGAGATCCTGATCCGAGGCCGGCATGCGGCGCTGTTCTCGGAGTACCGGCCGTGGACCCAGGAGGAGCGGGACCGGATTCGCAGCCTCATGGAGTCGTTCTATCAGGACTTCGTGGCCAAGGCGGCTGAAGGCCGCAAGAAGCCGGTCGCCGAGATCGACCAGATGGCCCAGGGGCGGGTGTGGACGGGAGCCGAGGCGTTTCGGCTGGGGCTGGTCGACCGCCTGGGCGGGCTGGAGGTCGCGGTTTCGGTCGCCAAGGAGAGGGCCAAGATCGGGAAGGATCAAGACGTCCAATTGGTGATCTTGCCCGAGAAGAAGGGCTTCCTGGAGACCCTGCTGGAGCGGCAAGACGAGGGGCTGGAGGCCAGCCTCCCGGCCGACCTTCGTTTTGCGCTTCGTTGGTCTAGTCTGCTAGGCGACGGCAAACCACTGGCCCGCTTGCCCTTCGACCTCCAGATCCGCTGAGCTAGCTGCCGTGCTGTTGCCGAAAGCGGGTGGCCCACGCCTGCCGGGTCGCCTGATAGGTCTGCCCGTAGACCTGCTCAAAACCCCGGTCCAGGTGGCCGGTCTCACCGAGCGCCTTGAGCAGGTCGTTGATGCCGCCCAGGCCACGTTCGGCGATCAGGTGCTCCACGAAGGCCAGTGCTCCCAGATAGAAGCCGGCCACGCTGCGCCCCCCGTCGTCGGCCAAGCGGCGCATCTCGTCAGCGTCTAGCTCTTGAACCAATCGCTTGCCCTGCATGTACTGGGCCAGGCCCTCGTGGATGTCGCGGGGCGCCAGGTTGCGGGTGCGCTCGGCGATGAAGGCGTGGGTCAGTTCGTGGATCAGGGTCTCGTCCATCTCGGGGGTCAGTGAGGTGGTCAGGCCGCCGATGGGTATGCGGATCTTGCCGTCGATGGCGTCGAACGCTCCCCCCGACCAGGCGGGGGCGCCGCTGGCGTCGAAGTACCCCTGTTGGGTGAACAGGATGACGGTGATCTTGGACTTCGGCTGGTGGTCGAGCGACCTCACCAAGGTCGCGTAGTGGTGCTCCAGGGCGCGCAGGATCTCCCTTCCCACGTCTTCGTGGGCTTCCCCGTCGTAGTGGAGGGTGAAGTGGGCCAGCCGCTGATCGGTCATGCCCTGCTCGTCCTGCAGCCCCTTGCGGATCCGGGCCAGCAGCATCTCGCTGGCCGGGTCGCGCTCCAGATCCAGGGCCGCTTGCAGCGCAGCTATCGCCTCTCGGCTGCGGTCCTGCCGATAGAGCGCATAACCCAGACCGCGCAGGGCCTCGGCCGATCGGGCATCCTGGGCCAGGGCGGTCCGGGCCGCCTCCTCCGCCCGTTCCCAGTCCGCGGTTTCCAGCATGATCTCCATGATGGCGAGCCAGGGTCGCGGGCTCTCCGGGGCCACCGCCGCGGCCTTCTGGGCCCAGCGGGCGGCGTCGGTGGGGCGACGGGCCTTGCGTTCCTGGGCGCTGAGGGTGAGCAAGACGGCCTCGGCCAGATCCTTGAGGCCCTTCCGTTCGGGATGGCGCGCGGCCAGGGCCAGAGCGCTCTCCGCCTCCGCCGGACCCAGCCTGGCCTTGGCAGAGAGCTGAGCAGCCAGCTTGTTGGCGAGCTGCTGGTCGTGCTCTTCGATTCCGGTGTCGTCGATCTGCACCTCGGGCAGCCTTGGGGCCTCCGCCTGACGCAGCGGGGGAGGCAAGGGCAGCGGGGTCGAGGTGTCCGCGGGCTCGACGTCTGCGGTATGCGTGGGCGGGGGCGAGGAGGCGCCGGGACCGGGCCTCAGCAGCTGGAAGGCCAGCATCCCGGCCGCCGCGACCATCAAACCAATGAACGACCAACCCCAGACGCCAAACCCGGGCCCGGCCTGGCTGGGCTTCTGGACCTGGGTAGGCCCAGGGCGGGCCTCCCGGAGCTTGGCGTAGACGACCCCACAGCGCGGGCAGGAAGGGCCTTCAGGGACCTGGGCTCCACAGCGCGGGCAGGACATGGTCCGGATGTTATCAGCCGAGAGGGCGGTGGCGGGAGCGGCAACTCGGCGAGGTGGTCTGTCTTGGCGGCTTCGACCCCGGTGGGGGCGAGGCGATAGAATCCCCGGGCCAATGAGCGACGAGTCGGCCCTTGAGGGCCTGAGCGATCAGGAGCGGCGGCTGGACCGGCTGCGCCAGCGCCTGGGCTTGTGGCTGGGCCCGGCGGCCTTCGTGTTGGTGCTGCTGAGCCCTCTCGGTCTGGAGCCGAGCGCTCAGCGGCTGGCCGCGGTGCTGGCCCTGGTCATGGTCTACTGGATCAGCGAGGCGCTGCCGCTGCCGGTCACCGCCTTCTTGGGACCAGCCCTGGCCACCCTTCTGGGCGTCGGTCGGGCCAGGGACGTGTTCGCTCCCTTCGGAGACCCGGTGATCTTTCTGTTCATCGGCTCCTTCCTGCTGGCGGAGGCGCTTTCGGTCCATGGCCTCGACCGCCGCATCGCCCTCCACCTCTTGTCGCTGCCGGGCGTGGCCCGCTCGCCGTCGCGGATTCGTTGGGTGATGGGCCTGGCGGCCGCCGGGATCTCGGCCTGGATGAGCAACACGGCGACCGCCGCCATGATGGTGCCCATCGCGCTCGGGCTGGTACGGGCGCTGAGGGCGGCGGGTTCCCCAGAGCCGGCGCGGGCCACCTTGCTGGTCATGGGCATATCGGCATCGTTAGGCGGGCTGGCCACTCCTGTCGGCACCCCGCCCAATCTCATCGTCCTCGGCTTCCTGGAGCGGTCGGGCGGTTCGCCGGTGAGCTTCTTGACCTTCATGCTCTTGGGGGTGCCGATCTCGCTGGCCCTGCTGGCAACGATGCTCTTGGTAGTGGGTTGGATGATCCCGCCGGCGCCACGGGGTCTCGACCTGTCCGGGCACTTCGCTGCCGAGCGAGCGAGCGTTCCGGTTTGGGGCTCAGGCCAGACCGCCTGCGCCGCCGCCTTCGGGCTGGCGGTCCTGCTGTGGATCGGCCCTTCGCTGGCGGAGGCAGCCGGCTGGGTGTCCACTTCGCAACGCCTCGAGGAGTCGGTGGTCGCGCTGCTGGCCGCAGGCCTGCTCTTTCTCTGGCCGGTGGGGGAACGGACGGCCCTGACCTGGAAGGAGGGGAGGCGGATCGACTGGGGCACGCTGCTGCTGTTCGGTGGCGGCCTCTCCTTGGGCAAGATGATGTTCGACACCGGTCTCGCCGAGCGCCTGGCGAAGGCCACGGTTGCCGTCACCGGCGTGGACTCCCTTTGGGGGCTGACCGCGCTGGTCCTGGCCGCCTCCATTCTGCTGACGGAGGCGACCTCAAACACGGCGGCCGCCACCATGCTGGCGCCCCTGGTCTTGGCCCTGGCCAGTGGCCTCGGGGTGGCCTCGGTGCCGCCGCTGCTGGCGGTTGCCTTTGGTGCCAGCATGGGCTTCATGTTCCCCATCTCCACTCCGCCCAACGCAATCGTCTACGGCACCGGCCTGGTCCCCATCACCAGCATGATGCGGATCGGAGTGGTCGTGGACTTGCTGAGCTTCTTCGTGATCTTCGCGGGCCTGCGGATCCTGTGCCCGCTGCTGGGACTTGCATGAGCACAGCCGCTATCGAAGCTACCGCCCCGACCCGCATCGATCTGGCCGGGGGTACCGTCGACATATGGCCCCTCTACCTCTTCCATCCCGGTGCCGTCACCGTCAACGTTGCCATCGACCGGAGGGCCTGGTGCCGGGTGGAGACGGGCCAGGCGGGCTTGCGAATCGAGTCGAAAGACACGTTAGCCAAGGTGGAGGGCCCTGACGTCCATCACGTGCTGGGGGACGGGGTGCTCTCCCTGGTCGCCTACATCTTGAGAGCGCTCGGCATCGAGTCGGGCGTGAAGGTGGTGACCCAGTCTCGGGTACCCGCCGGCTCGGGGCTGGGGGGATCATCGGCCTTGGCGGTGACCATCGCCGCCGCGGCGGCCAAGGCGGCCCTGGGACGGGACCTGGACGCCGACGGCCTGTGGCCGGTGGTGCGGGATGCCGAGGCGCAGTGCATTGCCGTGCCCACCGGAGTACAGGACTACCACGCGGCGATTCACGGCGGCGTGCTGGGGATCCACCTCGACCCCGGCACCGTCCGCGTTGAACGATTGCTGACGGATCCTGCCCGGGTGGAGGAGTGCCTCATCCTGGTCGACGCCGGCGCCACTCGCTTTTCCGGCATCAACAACTGGGAGGTGTTCAAGGGTCAGATCGACGGGGATGATACGGTTCGCTCCTGTCTGGCCGGCATCGTGGCCGCTGCGGCCAAGGTCAGAACGGCGCTGCTGGCCCAGCGCTACCAGGAGGTGGCGGCCTTCATGGCCGAGGAGTGGGCGGCCCGCAAGCGTCTGGCGCCGGGGGTGACGACCCCGGAGATCGATCGCATCGCGGAGGCCGCGGCTGCCGAGGGCGGGGCGGCCAAGGTCTGTGGCGCCGGCGGGGGAGGCATGGTGGCGGTGTGGGCCGCTCCAGGGCGGCGCGGCGCCGTCGAAGCGGCGATCACCTCCGCCGGCTTCAAGCCGCAGTCGTTCCGGCTCGATCTCCGCGGGCTCGAGGTGGAAGAGGGAGAGGGGTAGGCTCGCTGCTCGCCGGCTCGAAAGGGCATATAATGAGGGTTTTCCCGAGCTGGCGAGGAGAGCGGCATGATTCAGGCAACCCAGATGAAGCGGGGCATGTGCATCAAGCACGCGAACGATCTGTATCGCGTGGTCTCAACCCAGCACATCACGCCCGGAAACTGGCGCGGCATGGTGCAGGCCAAGATCCGGCATCTGAAGAGCGGTTCCATCATCGAGCATCGCTTCCGCTCCGAGGATCGAGTGGAGCGGGCCATCCTGGACGAGACGGAGATGGAGTTCCTCTACCAGGAAGGCGATATCTACCACTTCATGAACAACGAGTCCTTCGAGCAGATCGGTCTCTCCAATGACGTGCTGGGGGATGCCGTCCTCTTCCTGATCCCCAACATCAAGCTGAAGGTCGAGATGTACGAGGGGCGGCCGGTGGGGATCGAGTTGCCGCTCACGGTAGAGATGGCGGTGGTGGAGACCGAGCCGGCCATCAAGGGCGCCTCCGTCTCCAACCAGAACAAGCCGGCGAAGATGGAAACCGGGCTGATGGTGCAGGTGCCCCCCTTCATCGCCCCCGGCGACATCATCCGCGTCGACACCGCCACCAGCAGCTATCTCGAGCGCGCCAAGTAGCCTCGCCCGATGAAGCACCTGCAGCAGCCCGGCACCGGCTGGGTCGAGGTCGTCACCGGCAGCATGTTCAGCGGCAAGAGCGAGGAGCTCATTCGCCGGATTCGACGGGTCCAGATCGCCCGTCAGAAGGTGCAGATCTTCAAGGCGCGCCTGGACAATCGGTACGGGGTCGATGAGATCGTCAGCCATTCGGATCTGAAGCTGCCCTCGCAGGTGGTTTCGAAGGCCCAGGAGATCCTGGAGCGGGTGGAGGCCGACACCGAGGTGGTGGGGATCGACGAGGGCCAGTTCTTCGATCAGAGCCTGGTGGATGTCGTCAACACGCTGGCGGATCGCGGCATTCGGGTGATCGTGGCCGGCCTGGATCAGGACTACATGGGCCGGCCCTTCGAACCCATGCCCCAGCTGCTGGCGATTGCGGAGTACGTGGACAAGACCCTGGCCATCTGCATGCGTTGCGGGGCGCCGGCAAACCGAAGCCAGCGTCTGGTGACCTCGACCGACCGGGTGGTGGTTGGCGGGGCCGAGCAGTACGAAGCCCGCTGCCGACGTTGCTTTGACCCGGGTCACACCCGTTCCGAAGGGTAACAGGCGGGCTCCGCTCGGGTTGCCTGCGCTCCTTGACCGCACGTTCACAGATGACCACGTATCAAGGAGTTAGCGGGCGCGTCCAGCGGCGGCGCGCGGTTTGCAGGTTGGGTGGCCAAGATGAGTGCGTCTGCCCGCATCCCGATGGTTCGCTGTCGTCTCGACGGTCCAGCCGAGATGAGCGCCCGCTTGGTTCGCTACGTGCCGCTCGAGGAGTACGGGCTCTGGCGACACCTCATGGAGACCCGCCATCGCCGTCAGGTGACGCTGGAGGGGATCTCCCAGTGGCTGCCCGAGGAGGACTTGGTCGAAGCATCTGCGGACCTCGAGAGCGATGCCCTGGAGCCGGTGCTCCGGGTCCGCTTCGAGCAGCCGACCGCGACCGGACTCCCGGTCCGCGTTCAACGCTTCTTCCCGGTCGAGACCTATCCGGAGGCGCTCGACGCCTTGCTCCGGCACTTCCGCGACGTGAGCCACGTGCTGGCGACGCCTGGCTACTTCGTGGTGGTCCGCCGAACCGCCGACGTCTAGTCGATCCCCCTCTACCGATACGTCCTCAGCAGGTCCCCCAGCGAGTGGCGCCATGGGCGGCTTGATCACGCTGGACGGGTCCATGGGAGAGGGGGGTGGCCAGGTCATCCGCACCGCTCTGGCCCTGTCGGCGGCCACCGGCCAGGGGTTCGAGATCACGGGGATTCGCGCCAGGCGGCCCCAGCCGGGTTTGAGGCCACAGCACCTGGCGGCGGTCCGGGCCTTGACCCTGGCTTGCGGAGCCAAGGTGAGCGGTGCGCTTGACGGCTCCCAGGAGCTTCGCTTCGAGCCGGGCCCGGTGCTGGCAGGCGACTTCGACTTCGAGATCGCGACCGCCGGGGCTCTCAGCCTAGTGCTGCAGACCGTCCTCCTTCCCATCGCTACCGGGCAGGCGCCGAGCCGGGTAGCGATCACCGGCGGGACCCACGTGCCCTGGAGTCCGTCCTACCACTACCTGGCGAACCACTGGGCGGCAGCGGTGCGCCACCTGGGTCTGGACTTGAGCTTCCGCCTGGAACGGGCGGGCTTCTATCCACCCGGTGGCGGCCTCGCCTTCGCCGAGGTGAAGCCCTGGGCCCGGCCGGCGGCTCCGCTCAGGCTGGAAGAGCGAGGGGGTCTCTTGGAGGTGCGCGGCACCTCGGGGGCATCCCACCTCAAGAACCGGGCGGCTGAGCGACACCAGAAAGCCGCCCTGGCTCGACTCTGGGAGGAGCGTCGTTTGGATGTCGCCTGGAGCGTTCAGGCCCTGCCTGCGGCGTCGCCGGGCTCCTTCGTCCTGCTGGAAGCCGTCTTCCAGAACAGCCGAGCCGCCTTCGGCTTCCTGGGGGAGCGCGGCGTGCCCGCGGAGACGATCGGGGATCGCGCGGCCCGGGCCCTGCTCAGGTTCCTCGACGGGGAGGGGGCGGTCGATCCGTTCCTGGCGGACCAACTGGCGGTTCCCCTCGCCCTCGCCGGAGGCGGACGCGTCACCACCAGCCAGGTGACGGCCCACCTGGAGACGGTGGTGGCGGTGTTGCCGCGGTTCGGCGTTCCCGCCCGGGTCCTGGGCCGGCTCGGCGGTCCCGGTGCCCTGGAAGTGGGTGCGGTTTGACGGCCTCACGCCGAGGACCTAGCATAGCCTGCCGATGAACCCTGAGTTCTCGCCCTTGGCGCGGCTGCTGCTTTGGGACTACGCCCGGGGGTCTCGGGCCTACGACCTGCTCTGCGTGATCCTGCTGCTCCTCATGTTTCTGGTTCCGGCCGCCTGGTGGGGGGACCCCATGCTCCCGCGACCATGACCCGGATCGGGATCGACGCCGCGGGGAGCAGCCGGTGAGGCGCCGGGCACGGCTTCTCAAGGCCTATCTCAAGGGCTCCCCGATCTGGTGCTCGCTTCAGATCACTCGACGCTGCGACTCGTTCTGCGCCTTCTGCGAGCACCGGAACGAGGGCCAAGACAGCGACATGGACCTCGACACCTGCCGCCGGGTGGCGGACGGCCTCAGCCAGTTGGGCTCCCTGGTGATCAGCCTGAGCGGCGGGGATCCCTTCCTGCACGGCGAGCTGCCCGCCGCCGTGGCCATCTTCGCCCGCGAGCACTTTCCGTTGCTCACCACCAACGGCTGGCTGGTGACGGCAGACCGAGCCCGCGAGGTGTGGAAGGCCGGGCTGCAAGGGGCCAGCGTCCTGCTCTTCGATGCGGATCCGGAGCGGCACGACGATCAGGCGGGGTTTCCTGGTTCACACGCGCGAGCCCTGGCCGCCCTGGACGCGCTGGCTCGGGAGAGGACGCGGCCCGGGCAGCGGGTGAACGTCAAGGCCCGCTTCCGACGCGGGGACGCCGAACGATTGGGCGCTCTGGCCGGTCTGGCCCAGGCTCACGGCGCCACCCTGACCGTGGAGCCGGCCTACCCCCTCTCGGCTCAGCAACCGGGTCCCGAGGTGGCCGAGCTGCTGCTCGATCTGCGCCGCCGCCATCCGGCGGTGCGAAGCGGGGTTTCCTTCCTGGCCCATATGGACCGGGCTCTCACCGGCGGGATTGCCGGCTGCCGGGCCGGCAGGGCTTTCCTGAACGTGGACCACCGGGGCCGCGCCTCCAAGTGCATCGAGTTCCAGCAACCCGAGGACCATGCCGGCGACCTGGGCCGCGAGGACGTTCGTGAGGTCGTAGCCCGGCTGCGCAAGATCCAAGAGACGAACGCCTGCCGCGCCTGCTGGTCCAGCGCCCGAGGCGAGGTGGAGAGCCTGTACGGCATCAAGGGCTTCGTCGCCGCGCTGCCGCACCTGGTGCGCCCGTGAAGCGCCGTCTCGGGCTTGTCCTGTTGGTGGTGCTGCTAAGGGCGGTAGCGACCCCGGCCCAGGAGCCGCCCGAGCCCTCGGATCTCATCAATACCCTGCTGGACGGTCTGCTGGGCTTCCGCACGCTCACCGAGACGGAGCTCGAGGCCGAGGTGGCCGAGGTGGGGGGCGTGCCCTTCCGGTCCCGGGTTCCCCTCGATTACCTGACGCGAGCGGAGTTGGCCCGCTACCTGAAGGGTGTGCTCGATGACGAGTACCCGCTGGAGAAGGCGCGGATCGACGAGCGGACGCTGAGCGCTCTGGGTCTCTTGCCGCCCGGCCTCGACTTGAGACGCTTGCGGGCCGAGCTTCTGGAGCAGAACATCGCCGGCTTCTACGACGAGCGGCCGGGTAAGAAGCGGTTGTACGCGGTGAGCGACGACAAGCGTCTAACGCCAGCCAACCAGATCGTGCTCGCCCACGAGTTGCGCCACGCCCTGCAGGACCAGTACGCCGAGGTTCACCGCATGTTGCCGGATTCGGTAGGTGACTACGACGATCGCCGGCTCGCCTACCTGAGCCTGCTGGAGGGGGATGCCACGCTGGTGATGGAGCGCTTCCTGCTGCGCCGACTCCCGGGGGGGGAGGAGCTGGTGGGCGCCGGCGGAGCTGAGTCGTCGCTGGCCGGGATGTCGCTTCCCGGCACCGAGCTTCCGGGAGCGCCGCCGGTGGTGCGGGACCAACTGGTGTTGCCCTACCTGGTGGGACGGGACTTCGCGCTGGCGGTGCAGAAGCGCGGGGGTTGGAGCGCCCTCCGTGAGGCCTGGGGCCGGCCGCCCGCGTCCACCGAGCAGGTCCTGCATCCGGAGCGGTTCTTCTCGGGCGAGGCGCCGCGGGCGGTGGCGCTGAGCTTGGCACCCCCGGGTGGGCGTCTCCTGGGAGAAGGCGTGGTCGGCGAGCTGCTGCTTCGCACCTGGCTGGGGGAAGGGCAGGAGGCCGCGGCCGGCGGCTGGGGTGGGGACCGCTTTCAGGTCTTCGACGTCCGGGGTAAGACACTCTTGATCTGGCGCCTGGTGTGGGACTCGCCGCAAGATGGCGAGGAGTTCGAAACCGCGGCACTCGCGCGGCTGCGGCGCTGGGGGCAGCCGCTGGCGGCTCGGGGGGAGCTAAGGGCCTTTCAGGGTGGGCCATGGCAGGTGTTGTTCGGCCGGCGGGCTGGGGGCTTCGACTACGCCGCTACCGACGACCCGGCGCTTCTGGACTTGGTCGCGAAGGGCCTGGCTCAGCCTTGACAGGGCTGCCCGCGGCCCTGATAATCCGCGGGCAATCGCAGGAGTTTAGTTCCGGTCCCCCAGAAGCACGACTGACATAGGAGGAAGCAATGGCCTCGTCCGCTCCCGGTCCCACCAACCTCGGTGTGGCTCCCAACGTCGGGGGGCTGCTCTGCTACCTACCCTGCTGCGGCATCGGTCTGATCTTTGCCATCGTGGCTGCGATCGTGGAGAAGCAGAGTCGCTTCCTACGCTTCCACGCATTCCAGAGCCTCCTCCTGCACGCGGTGGCTATCGTGGTCTTCGGCGGAGGATGGGTTCTGAGCATCGTGCTCTCTGCCATCTCGGGGGTCCTGGGGTTGCTGGTGAGCGTGGTCCTGGGATTGCTCGGCCTGGCCATGCTGGGCTTCATCATCTTCATGATGGTGAAGGCCTACAACAACGAGGAGTTCGAGATCCCTACCCTGAGCGCCATGGCCCGCAACTGGGTCTAGTCCTCGTCCCTACACGGTCGCGTTAGGCCTACGCCGCCAGGCTGCGGCGGAGGCTCTTCGCAGGAGGTCGCCGATGGGCGGAAGCTACACGCCTCGCCCCATGCCCCAGAAGCTGAAGCAGGGCATGGCCATTACCTCGCTGGTCCTCGGCGTGCTGGGGCTGCCCAGCGGAGGCTGCGTGGGCGTCGGCGGTCTGGTCGGCGTGATCCTGGGGATCGTGGCCTTGGTCAAGGCCAACAGTCGCCCGAACGAGTATGGGGGAAAGGGGCTGGCCATAGGGGGCATCGTCACCAGCGGGCTGTCCCTGGTGCTGGCTCCCTTCATGATCGGCATCATCGCCGCCATCGCCATTCCCAGCCTGCTTCGGGCTCGAGTGTCGGCGAACGAAGCTGCTGCCATCGGCGACATCCGGACCTTCATCTCGGCGGAGGTGGCCTACCAGTCGTCGGCGAACGGGGTCTACGGCACTCCGGAGTGCCTGGCCAAGCCGGCGGCCTGCATTCCGAACTACCAGGGGCCCACCTTCCTGGACGCCGAGCTGGCGTCGCTCCGCCCCAAGGCGGGCTACAAGAGGACCTTCGTTCCCGGCCCGTCCAAGGGAACCGGCCTGTCGTCCTTCGCCCTCATTCTGGAACCGGTCCAGCGCAACCAGACGGGCGTCCGTGCCTTCTGTGGCGACGCCTCAGGCGTCATCTGCCAGATGGTGACCGGCTTCGCGCCCACGGCCGACGAGGGAGCCTGCGACCTGACCGGCGATTGCCGCCCACTCCAGTGATCCGACGCTCGGAAAGCCCCGGGGGGTAGCTGTTAGCACACTGCCGTCAGCGCTCAGCGACGGCAGCAACCACAGAGCGGGTTCGCTCTCCACAGCCTCGGAGGCCGTCCGTCGCTGACCGCTGAGTGCTGATCGCTGATCGCCAGGTTCCCGGCCTACGACTGGGGTGCTTGCTCCACCAGCAGGCGGCCGGCACCCTCCAACCGCACCAGCGTGCCTCCGCCACCGGGGTGGGGGGACATCACCTCGTAGAGCTGGCGGTTCTCCAGGATCCGCGGCGCCAGCCGACCCGTCCAACTGATGATCGAGGCCGCCGGCACCGAGACCGGCAGGTCCGGGGCCACCTCCAGGAGCAGCGGCTTGCTCTTGACCGAGAGCGCCACCATGCCGGAACCGTCCAGGGCCACGAACTCCAGTTCGGGGCGGGCGGGCGACAGCGGCGCATAACGTGGCGTCAGCGTTTCCTCGCAGGCCAGGAGGTGGCCCGGCTCCACGAACAGGGTCTCGCCCTCCACCCGTATGAAGGTGATCTCCCGGTCCCTCTCGGTCAGGATGACCTTGCCGTGGCCGGTGATCATGACCAGGGCCGAGTGGCCCCCGGGGCGCCGGTCCTTGACCCAGAAGGTGAGGTTGCCGCTGTAGGAGTAGATGGTGCCCATCTTGATGAAGACCCGCCCGGAGACCGAGATCTCCAGCAGGTTGTGCTCCAGCGAGCGGAAGGCGTGACTGCGCGGCCCAGCCTCAGCGGCTGCCCGCGGGGTCGGGAGACCGGCGAAGGAGGGGATGGCCATGGGGGCCGTCACCGAGGAGGGATCCGGCTCCCGCGGTGGCGCGCCATCCGCCATCAAGACCGAGCTGACCGGCTGCAGCGACTTGGCGGGCAGATCGCCGTTGCTTCCACGATTCCGGACCGCGTCCTGGATGTCGCGCAGCTTGAACTCCGCGGTGTCGACCTCGGGCTTGCGAGGGGCAACCGGCAGCGGCGGCAAGGTCTTGTGCGGGCGCGCTTGGGCGATCTTGCTCTCCACCCGCCGCACCATCAGGTTGGCCCCGGCCTGCCGGTACTGGTAGATGGCGTCTTGAAAGCGCCCCAGACGCTCGTAGATCGACCCCAGGTAGAAGTTGATCTTGGGGTTCTCCTGGGAGATCTCCAGCGCCTTCACGAAGCTCGACTCGGCCTCCTCCAGGCGACCCAGCTTGAAGCGGATGAGACCGAGGTTGTAGAAGAGAGCCGAGGCGTCTGGGTTCTCCGCCGCCAGCTTGCCGTAGACCTCCTCCGCCTTCTCGAACTTGTCCTGCTTGAAGTAGACGAGGCCCAGCAGGTTGAGCACGCTCTGGTCTCGGGGCCGCAGCAGGTAGGCCTCTTCCAGCTCCCGCTCCGCCTCCTCGAAGCGGGCGCCGGCGAAGTGGGCCTTGCCCTTGTTGAGATGGGTGAGGAACAGGCCTTGGTCGAAGGGGGCTCGCGGGGAAGGTCCGGGCATGGCGTCTTCAGTCCAGGGCCCGGATCATCGAGAACGGCACGCCCTCGGCGGGGGGGGCCTGGGCCACGTGCAGAACGCCTAGCGAATCCGTCCACCTATAGTAGACCTTGGGTCGGGCCGGGCGGACCTCGCGCCCGGCAGGCGGGCGGCGCGACACCGGCGCCACCGAGGGCGGGGGTGGAGCCAGGGGGCCCAGGCCGGGGGTGAGGAAGGCCGCCTGCTGGGTGCTCGAAACCGGCGAAGTGACGCTGCCGAGCAGGGCCTGGACCTTCTCCACGTAGGATCGGGTTTCCTTGTAGGGGGGGATGCCACCGTAGCGCAGGACCGCGTTCTCGCCGGAATTGTAGCCGGCGGCGGCCAGGGCCACGTTGCCCTGGAACAGGTCCAGGAGGAAGCGCAGGTAGCGCACCCCTCCGAAGATGTTCTGTCGGGGATCGAAGGGATCGGAGACGCCGAAACGGCGCGCGGTGAAGGGCATGAGCTGCATCAAACCCTGGGCGCCCTTGGAGGACACCGCCAGGTGGTCGAAGTCCGATTCCACCTGGATGATCGCCCGCACCAGATCGATGCTCACCCCGTGCGCCGCCGCCGCCGCCGAGATGTGATGGTTGTACTCTCCGTTGTAGGAGGGCCTCAGCTTGTACGCCCGCGAGTGGATCACCACGCCCTTGCCAGGGTAGGTTAGTCGATAGTCGCTCGAGTCGGGTACGTTGGTGGCCTCCACCACGCCGCTGGCGCTGCGGCGGGTGTAGATCTGGGCCTCTGCGGCGCCGGCCACAAGCACCACGCCGAATCCGATCGCGACCGCGGGCGTCCCCCGAAGACCCAAGACCGCTGCCCCCCTCATCGGTTAGGCCGAGGCCCCCAGCAGCTGCCGGGCCACCTCGGTGGCTCGGCGCCGCATCTCGTCGACCTCGCCGGGGGCGACTCCGCCGCCCTGGGCGAAGTCTGCCCGGCCGCCGCCCCGGAGCCCCAGCCGCTTCATCATCTCCGGAGCCTTGACCCGGTTGGTCAGGGACTCGGAGACGGCGCAGATCACGTGGACGCCCTCGCCCTCAACCACCGCGGAGAGAGCAATGAAGGAGCGGCTCCGCTCCCGGTTCCGGAACTCGTCGACCACCGAGGCGTGGGCCTTCCGATCCAGGCCCTCGAAGCGGGGCGTCCAGATCAGGACCTCGCCGAGCTCAAGGATATCAGAGCCGGCGCTGGCCCCGCCGGCCATGGCCATCTTCATGCGCAGCCGCTCGTTTTCCCGCTGCAAGCCCTTGATGTGCTCCCGGAGCTTGGCGTACTCGTCGACCAGGGTGCGGCGATCGGCTTTGGCGCTCTCCTCCAGCTCCTCCAGGATCGCCTGATTCTGCTGGGCGTGAGCGATGGCCGCCTGGCCGGTCAGCGCCTCCACCCGGCGGGTGCCGGCGGAGATGCCCTGTTCGGCGGTGAGCAGGAAGAGGCCGATCTCGCCCGTTTGGTGCACGTGGGTACCGCCGCAGAACTCCTTGGAGAAGCCAGGCACCTCGACCACCCGGACCCGCTCGCCGTACTTGTCTCCGAAGAAGGCCAGCGCCCCGTAGGCCAGGGCTTCCTCGCGGTTCATGACCTTGGTCTCGATGGGGGCGTCACGGAGGATCTCGCCGTTGACCCGGTTCTCCAGGTGGCGGAGTTCGCCTGGGGTGACTCCCGCGTAGTGGCTGAAGTCGAAACGCAGCCGGTCGGGGGCGACCAGCGACCCGGCCTGCTTCACGTGCGGCCCCAGGATCTCCCGCAGCGCGGCGTGGAGAAGGTGGGTTCCGGTGTGGTTGCGCATGGCTCCGGCGCGCCGGTGGGGATCGACTTGCGCCCGCACCGTCATCCCGGGCTCAAAGCCTCCGGTGGTGACCTTGACCCGATGCACGGGGAGGCCGGGGAGCGGCTGAGCGGTGTCGTGGACCTCGGCGGCCGAGCCGTCAGAGTCGATCACCCCGCGATCGCCCATCTGCCCCCCCGAGTTGGCGTAGAACGGCGTGCGATCGAGGACCATCTCCCCGGCGTCGCCCGCATCCAGACGCCGCGCCAGCGCGCCGTCCTTCAGAACCGCCAGCACCTTGGCATCCTCGACGATGAGGCGCTCATAGCCCAGGAATTCGGTGCGGCTGCGCTCCAAGATGCCCATGTAGACGGGATCGCCCGCCACCGCACCCATCTTGCTCGCCTGACGAGCTCGTTCCTGCTGGGCCAGAAGCTCGCGCTCGAAGCCTTCCTTGTCCACGGTCAGGCCACGGTCCCTGGCCAGCTCCTCGGTGAAGTCGAGGGCCAAGCCGTAGGTGTCGTAGAGCCGGAAGGCATCGCTGCCCGCGATGGCGCCGCCCCGGTCCTGCTGGCCGGCGATCTCCTCGAAGACCGAGAGGGCCTGCTTCAGCGTCGAACCGAAACGGTCTTCCTCGACGCGCGCCGCCCGCACGATGACCTCGCCATGATTCACCAGTTCCGGGTAGGCCGGTTCCATTCGTTGGACGACGGCAGGGACCAGCTCATGGAGGAACGGCCCCTCCATGCCCAGGCGCTTCCCGTGGCGCATGGCCCGGCGCATGATCTTGCGCAGCACATAGCCGCGCCCCTCGTTGCCCGGTAGGACGCCGTCGGCGATCAGGAAGGTGGTGGCTCGCAGGTGGTCGGCGATCACGCGCATCGAGACGTCGTCCGCCGGGTTGCCACCGTAGACCTTGCCGGCTCGGTCGGCAATCGCCGACAGCAGCGGCAAGAACAGGTCGGTGTCGTAGTTCGACAGCTTGCCCTGGGCCACCGCGGTGACCCGCTCCAGGCCCATGCCGGTGTCCACGCAGGGTGCCGGAAGCGGCTTCAGCGTCCCCGAGGCATCGCGGTCGAACTGCATGAAGACCAGGTTCCAGACCTCGAGCCAGCGGTCGCACTCGCATTCGACGCCGGCGCAGGTACCGCCTGCCGCTTCCTCGGGGCAGGGCAGCTCGCGGCCCTGGAAGTAGTGGATCTCGGAGCAGGGACCGCAGGGGCCGGTGTCGCCCATGGCCCAGAAGTTGTCCTTGGCCCCCAGCTCGAGGATGCGATCTTCCGGAACGTGGAGTTTCCAGAAGCCGAGGGCCTCGCCATCGCGGGGGACTCCCTCCTCTCCCTTGAAGATGGTGACCTTGAGGCGCTCGCGGGGCAGGCCCAGGGTGACGGTCAGGAACTCCCAGCCGAAGGCGATGGCCTCCTTCTTGAAATAGTCGCCGAAGGAGAAGTTGCCCAGCATCTCGAAGAAGGTGTGATGGCGGGCGGTGAGGCCCACGTTCTCCAGATCGTTATGCTTGCCACCCGCGCGCACGCACTTTTGGGAGGAAACGGCGCGACGGTAGTCGCGCTTCTCCTGGCCCAGGAACAGGTCCTTGAACTGGTTCATCCCCGCGTTGGCGAAGAGCAGGCTGGGATCGCTCTCCGGAACCAGGGGCGAGCTCTTGACCACCCGGTGGCCCCGCTCCTCGAAGTACCTCAGGAAGGCGCTGCGGATCTCATCGGCGGTCTTCACGGCTTGGGTTCGCTCGCTTTCTGGCGGAAGCCCCGGCGACGCACCGCAGTCCCCGAGGAGAAGGTGTCGGGAGCCTCGTGGTCGAAGCCCGGAAGGGTCCGGCTGGCGCGCGGCCACAGGTGTTCGAGGCGCTCGCGGACCAGGTCGGCGGGGAAGCCGCGGCGCAGCAAGAAGGCCCACAGCTTCTGGATCCGCCGCGCCGGCAGGTCGCGCTGGTGGAGGCGCCAGTACTTGAGGGCCTGGGTCTCGACCACGGCGACTTCGGGAACCTCGCCCAAGGCCTCCGCCAGGCCGCGTTCCAGCACCGGGCGCCTGATCCCGCGCCGCAGCAACTCGGCCCGCAGGCGATGACGGCCCAGGCCACGCACGGCAAGCCCGCTGCGCGCGAAGCGCTCTGCATAACGCTCGTCATCCAGGTAGCCTCTGGCGCGGAGCCTCTCCAAGATGGCCTCGACCTCGTGATCCTCGGTGCCCCCCCGAAGCAGCGCGCGCCGAAGCTCCTGCTCCGAGCGGTCACGCCGGGCCAGAAGCCTCAGGGCGCGGCCCCAGGCGGAGGCGGGGGACTGGGGAGCCGGGCGGGCGATCGTCACTCCACGTCGAAGGACTGCATGGTCTTCTCCATCTCCTCGGCGGCCATGTCGGAGGTGGACTGGATGCCCTGGATCTTGAGCTTGAACTCGTCCGGGTTGCTGGCGCGGCGCAAGGCCTCGTCGTAGGTGATCAGCTCCTTCTTGTAGAGCTGGAAGATGGACTGGTCGAAGGTCTGCATTCCGTACTGGGAAACGCCGGCGGCTATGGCCTCGTGGATCAGCTTGGTCTTGTCCTTGTTGATGATGCAGTCGCGGATGAAGGGGGTGGCGATCATGACCTCGGCCGCCGGCACCCGGCCGTGGCCGTCGGCGCGGGGCACCAGACGCATGGAGATGACGGCTTTGAGGACGCCCGAGAGCTGGAGGCGGATCTGCTTTTGCTGGTGCGGCGGGAAGACCGAGATGATGCGGTTGATGGTCTCGGTGGCGTCCAGGGTGTGCAGGGTGGAGAGCACCAGGTGGCCGGTCTCGGCGGCGGTGATGGCGGTCTCGATGGTCTCGTAGTCGCGCATCTCACCGACCAGGATCACGTCCGGGTCCTGACGGAGGGCGCTCCGGAGAGCCGCCGCGAAGCTCCGGGTGTCGACCTCAACCTCGCGCTGGTTGACGATCGACTTCTTGTCCCGGTGCAGGAACTCGATGGGGTCCTCGATGGTGATGATGTGTTCCGTGCGCTGGGAGTTGATATAGTCGATCATCGCCGCCAGGGTGGTCGATTTCCCCGACCCCGTGGTTCCGGTGCACAAGATGAGACCGCGTTGTTCCTGAGCGATCTTCTCCAGCACCACCGGTAGTCCCAGCTCGCGGATGGTCATGATCTTGACCGGGATCACGCGCAGGACCAGGCCCACGGTGCCGCGCTGCTGGAAGACGTTGCAGCGGAAGCGGCCCAGCCCGGGCACCGAGTAGGCGATGTCGATCTCCAGGTTGTCCTTGAACTTCTGCTTCTGGCGGTTGCTCATGATGGAGAACGCCATGGCGATGGTGTCCTCCTGCATCAGGCGCTTGGTCTCCACCAGGGGCACCAGCTCGCCGTTGATGCGCAGCACGGGGTGGGAACCGACCTTGAGGTGCAGGTCGGAAGCCTTGCGCTCCGATGCGATCTTCAGCAGATCGTTGATGTGCATGACGCCTCTCCGGAAACCGCCCCTGTGTCCTCGTTAGACGGCTAGGCGCTCGACTTGCGGGCGGCCGGGGCAGCGGCCACCCCCATTTCGCGCACGAAAGTGAGCCAGGAGAACTGGTCGGGCACCCGGCACTCGATCACGTCGAAGAAGGCCTTCTGCAGGGCCTCGGTGATGGGACCGCGACCGCCCTGGCCGACGGTGATCTTGTCCACCGAGCGCACCGGGGTGATCTCGGCGGCGGTGCCGGTGAAGAAGACCTCGTCCGCCACGTAGAGGATCTCCCGGGGCAGCATCTGCTCGACCACGGGGATACCCAGGCGGCGGGCCAGGGTCATCACGGTGTCCCGGGTAATGCCGGGCAAGACCGAGGAGACCAGCGGGGGGGTCAGCAGCGTCCCCCCCTTCACCACGAAAAGGTTTTCGCCGCTGCCCTCGGAGAGAAAGCCGGCGCCGTCCAGGGCGATGCCCTCCGAGTACCCCTCCTTGACGGCCTCCATCTTGATGAGCTGGGAGTTCATGTAGTTGGCGGAGGCCTTGGCCATCGCCGGCAGCGTGTTAGGCGCGATCCGGGTCCAGGAACTGACCCGAACGTCGACGCCCTTCTCCAGGGCCTCGGTCCCCAGGTACTTGCCCCAGTCCCAGACCATGATCGTCATGTCGACCGGGCAGGGCAGCGGGTTGACCCCCAGCTGCCCGTAGCCGCGGTAGATCAGCGGTCGGATGTAGCAGGCGTCCATGCGGTTGGCGGAGATGGTCTCCAGAATCGCCTGGTTGAAGTCCGCCACCCCGAGCGGAGGCTCCATGCGGTAGATCTTGGCCGAGGCGTAGAGGCGGTCGGTGTGGGCGTCGATGCGAAAGACCGCGGGTCCTTCCGGCGTCGCATAGCAGCGGACTCCCTCGAAGACGGCGGAGCCGTAGTGGATGACGTGGGAGCCGATGTGGATGGTCGCATCGTCCCAGGGGACGAGCTTGCCGTTCATCCAGATCAGATCCGACTTGGGGAAGGACATGACGAGGGCTCCTCCTTCATCTACGGTCTGCGCACCACCTCCGCTCGCCGGCACCCGCGCAGGGACTGCACGCCGCGCGTCAGACGATGTCCGGCCATTCTAGCGGGGTGCCCCGCTCACTGTCAATGATCGAAGTCCCTGAAGAACTAGGGTTTAGGACGGACCAGGCGGTCGGGAGCGGGGCCGGGGACCAAGCCGTCTACTGCCTCTCGCCGCAGAAGGGGCAGGAGTCCGAGCGGGCGTGAAGGGGCTTCCGGCAGTGCCAACAGAACCCCTTCTTGGGTACTTCCCTGGCCTTGAGGCGCTTTCGGATGTCGTCCAACTCGGTGGCCTTGTGGTCGATGTCGCCCGCGGTCGCCAGGTCCTCGAGCAGTTCCGACGCGCGCTGATAGCGCTCGCCCAGCTCGGGGGCGATGGACTTCATCACGATGTCCGAGATTTCCTTGGGGATCTGGGTGTTCCGGAGCTTGGGGGGAGTGCAGCGCCCCTGCGCCACCAACCGCTCGATCTGTGCGGGATTGGGGCTGAAGTAGGGCAAGCTGCCGGTGATCATCTGGTAGAAGATGACACCTACCGAATACAGGTCGGAGGCCAGGACCGCCCGCCCCTGGAACTGCTCCGGGGCCATGTAGGGCGGGCTGCCGATGACGGTGGTGGCGTGGGACTTCTCGAGCAGCCGAGAGGTGCCGAAGTCGGCCACCTTGACCACGCCGCTCTCGGAGAGCAGCACGTTGGCGGGCCGCAGGTCGCGATGCAGGATCTGCGCCTGATGAGCGTGCTCAACGCCCTTCAGGATCTGGACCACGTAGGCCACCGATCGAGGTACGTCGAGGCTCTTCTCGCGATCGAGAACCGCCTCCATGCTCTCGCCCTTCACGTATTCCATCACGATGAAGAAGACGCCCTCCACCCGCTCGGCGGTGAGGATGCCGACGATGTTGGGATGGTCGAGGGCGGCCAGCAGGCGCGGCTCCTGCAGCAGGTCGTCCGCATCCCCGCTCTGGCGATGGGGGACCTTGATGGCCACCTTCTTGTCGATCCAGGTGTCGCGGGCGAGGAAGACGGTGCCGAAACCACCGGAGCCGAGGTTCGCGAGGATTTGATACTTGCCGACGGTCTGCCCGAGCAGGAACATGAAGCGCGAGGAGTATAGCTCAGGCCAGGTCACCCCAGAGGACTTGAAGCAGGGTGGTCGCCGCCAGGGCTGCGGTCTCTGCGCGGAGGATGCGTGGCCCCAGACCTGCCGGCTCGAAACCCGTCGCCAGGAGTCGGCTGGCCTCGAAGTCCTCAAAGCCCCCGGGGGGACCGACCAGGGCCAGCACCGCCCGCGGCCTGGGTTCCCTGGCCAGCGCCGGCTGGCCGGGGGTTTCGAGGAAGGCGATCCGGCGCCCGTCGAATGGCGTCTGAAGCAGGGCCTCGAAGGTCAGGGTGGCGGCCAGACGGGGCACCCAGGCGCGACCGCACTGCTCGGCAGCGCCGCTCGCCACCTTCTCCCACCGCTCTTGGCGCGAGCCCTGGAGCGCGGGGCGGGCGGCCGCGTCGGTGCGGGCGGTGACCACCGGCCAGATCTCGCCGACGCCGAGCTCGGTGGCCTTCTGGATCGCCAGTTCCATGCGGTCGCCCTTGAGGGGCGAGAGCGCCAGCACCAAACGGAGTGGCGACTCGGGACGAGCGGCGGCGGCACCGGTAACGCGAGCGGTGACCGCCCGGCGTGTGACCTGATCCAGGACCGCTTCGAACTCCGCCCCGGCGCCGTCGAAGACGCGGACGGTGGCTCCGGCCCGGAGTCGCAGGACCTCCCGGGCGTGGTGGGCGCTGTGCTCGGGCAGCGTCAGCCGGGCCCCCGGTGCGGCCTCCGGCAGGTGGAAGCGGGCCGGCTGCATCAGCTGGGCGGCCCCAGCGGCGCCACCTCGACCGCCACCCACTCGCCGTCGTGGCTCGGGCTCAGGGTGGCGGCATCTCCATAGGCAGCGCGAATGGCCGGGAGATCGTCCTGGAGCAGCCCGGAGAGGATCAGGCGTCCGCCCGCCGCACATAACGCAAGCAACTCGGCACGCCGGGCCAGGAGCAGGGGGGCCTGGAGGTTGGCCAGGACCAGGTCGAAGCGACCGGGACGCAACGGCCGCCCCCCGTCCCCCCGCACCAGCGAGAAAGCCACTCCATTCAAACGGGCGTGGAGCTGCGCCGAAGCCACCGCCTCCGGGTCATGGTCGACCGCGGTCACCGTTGCGGCGCCGAGCAGGCAGCTGGCCACCGCCAGGATGCCCGAACCGGTGCCCACATCCAGCACCCGCCCCAGCGGTCCGGCCTCGGCCCGGGCCTGCAGCGCGGCCAGGCAGAGCCTCGTGGTCTCGTGGGTTCCGGTCCCGAAAGCCCGACCGGGATCGACCCGCAGCAGCCGTTGGCCGGCGGCCGGCTCGGGGACCTCCCAGGCCGGGGCGATCAGAAAGGTCCCAGCGGACAGGGCCTTGAAGCTCTCGCGGAAGCGGGCCACCCAGTCGACATCGGGGACCTCCGCCCTCTCGACTTCCACTCCGGGGACCCGGCCCAGGACCTGGCGCAGCTCCTCCTCCAGCCCCGGCCGGCCCGTGAAGTAGGCCATCAACACCGTCTGCTGAGGGGAGGGGCCGGGGCGGCTCTCGGCGCCCAGGGTGTCGAGCTCGAAGAGGCCGGCGAGAGCCAGCTCTTCCCCGTCTAACGAAACCGTGACGCGAAACACCACCGGCTCGGTGGCGGAGGGCCTCAACTCAGCATGTCCTTCATCTTGGCGAAGAAGGACCGGTCCTTCTCTCGGACCTCGGGCGCTGGCAGGGTCTTGGCCAGTTGCTCCAGGAGCTTGCGCTGCTCGGCGGACAGCTTGCTGGGGATCACCACGTGGGTGGTGACGTGGAGATCGCCTCGGCCCTTGCTCCCCAGGTGGGGGATCCCCTGGCCGCGGATCCTGAAGGAGGACCCCGACTGCGTGCCCTCAGGGATGTGGAGCTTGGTATGGCCGTCATCGAGGGTGGGGATCTCGACGGTGGCGCCCAGGGAGGCCTGGGTTATGCTGACCGGGATGTCGCACAGCAGGTGGGCACCCTCGCGCCTGAAGAACGGGTGTTCCTCCACCCGGACCACGACGTAGAGGTCGCCGGGCGGACCCCCGGCCAGGCCTGGCTCCCCCTCGCCGGTGATTCGCAACTGGCTGCCACTGTCCACTCCGGGTGGGATCTTGATCTGAAGCTTGCGTTCGGCGGGCACTTGGCCTCGGCCGTCGCAGTCGGTGCAGCGGCTGGTGACGGTCTTGCCGCTGCCGCGGCAGCGACCGCAGGTGCGGGCCACGCTGAAGAAGCCCTGCTGGAAGGTGACCTGGCCGGCTCCGCCGCAAGAGGAGCAAGTGGAGGGAGAGGTTCCAGGCGCGGCACCGTTCCCGCCGCAGGCCTTGCAGTTATCGAGCCGCGGGATCTGGAGGTTGGTCTCGGTCCCGAACGCCGCCTCCTCGAAGCCGAGCTCCAGGTTGTAGCGCAGGTCGGAGCCGCGACGGGGACCGCCCCGGCGGCGGCCGAACAGATCCCCGAAACCGAAGAGATCGCCAAGGATGTCGCCGAAGTCGGCGAAGATGGTGGGGTCGAAGCCTTGGGCTGTGGCGCCTAACCCTGCGTGTCCGTAGGTGTCGTAGCGACGTCGCTTCTCGCCGTCGCCCAGGACGGCGTAGGCCTCGGCCGCCTCCTTGAAGCGCTCCTCGGCCTGCTTGTCGCCGGGGTTGCGATCGGGATGGTACTTGAGCGCCTGTTTTCGGTAGGCGGACTTGATCTCCTGATCGGAGGCGTTCCGGGGAACGCCCAGGACCTCGTAGTAGTCTCGGTTGGTGGTCGGTGGCATGGGACTCCGAAAACCGGAAGCAGTCAGCGGTCAGCTATCGGCATTCAGCCGGAAACGGCGGAGCTTCCTCTCGAGCTGATCGCAGATCGCGGACTGCTGTGGTTGCTCCTCAGACCGTCTCTGGTCACGGCCTGAGCATGGCCTGGCCGATCAGGCTGGCCGCCCTCTCCATCTCTGCAAGGCGGGCCTTCAGCTCTTCCAGATCGCCGCGACCGTGGGCCTTCTTGGCCCGTTCCATGGCGGCCAGGATCCGGTCCTGCTCGTCGCTGGAGAGCTTGCCCTCCAGTGCCTGCACCGAACGCATGGTGTTGGCGACCAGGCCCTCCAGCTGGCGCACCACCGCCTCCTGCTCCTTCTTCTGGCGGTCCGCCTGGTCGCGGCTCCGGGTCTCGGTGACCAGGCGGCTCAGCTCCGACTGGCTCAAGCCGCCCGAGGGATGGATGACCATGGACTGGCTGCGGCCGGTGGCCTGGTCGAGGGCCGACACCGACACGATGCCGTTCACGTCGATCTCGAAGGTCACCTCGATCTGGGGCACCCCTTTGGGCGCCGGTGGAATGTTGGTCAGCTCGAACTTGGCCAGGCTCTTGTTGTAGGCCGCCATGTCGCTCTCACCCTGCAGGGCGTGGATCTCCACCTTGGTCTGGTTGTCGGCGACCGTGGTGAAGACCCGGCTCTTGCGGGTGGGGATGGTGCTGTTGCGCTCGATCAACGAGGTGAAGGTGCCGTCCTTGGTCTCGATCCCCAGGGTGTGGGGGGTGACGTCGAGCAGCACCAGCTCCTTGACCTCGCCGGCGATGATGCCGGTCTGGATGGCGGCGCCCATGGCGATCCCCTCGTCGGGGTTCACCGAACGATTGGGTTCGCGCCCGAACACCCTGCGCACCAGCTCGGCCACCTTGGGGGCCCGGGTCTGGCCGCCCACCAGCAGCACCTCGTCGATCTGCTCGGGACGCAGGCTGGCGTCGGACAGGCAGCGCTTGCAGGGCTCCACCGTACGTTCCAGGAGATCGTCGGAGAGCGACTCGTACCGCTGGCGGGTGAGCACGGTGTTCAGGTGCTTGGGGCCGGAGGCATCGGCGGAGATGAAAGGCAGCACGATCTCCGTCTGCTGGGCGGTGGACAGCTCGCACTTGGCCTTCTCGGCGGCCTCCTTCAAGCGCTGGAGCGCCATGCGATCCTGCTTGAGATCGATGGTGGTGCTCTTCAGGAACTCCTCGATCAGCCAATCGATGATCCGCTGATCGAAGTCCTCCCCCCCCAGGAAGGTGTCGCCGCCGGTGGCTCGCACCTGGAACAGACCCTCGGCCATCTCCAGGATCGAGATGTCGAAGGTGCCGCCACCCAGGTCGTATACGGCCACGAACTGGCTGCGGGTGCTCTTGTTGAGGCCGTAGGCGAGGGCTGCCGCCGTGGGCTCGTTGAAGATGCGGGAGACCTTGAGGCCGGCGATCAGGCCCGCGTCTTTGGTGGCCTGGCGCTGCGGGTCGTTGAAGTAGGCGGGCACGGTGATGATCGCCTCTTCCACCGCCTCTCCCAGGTAGTCCTCCGCGGCCGCCTTGAGCTTCTGCAAGACGAAGGCCGAGATCTCCGGCGGGGAGTAGACCTTGTCGTCGACCTGGATGTGAGCATCGCTGTTAGGCGACTCCGCGATGGAGTAGGGAAGGAAGCGGCGGGCCTGTTCGACCTCCTTGGAATCGTACTTGCGGCCGATCAGGCGCTTGACCGCGAATACCGTGTTCTTGGGGTTGGTCAGGGCCTGGCGCTTGGCGATCTGGCCCACCAGCCGCTCCCCCTTGGCCGTGAAGGCGACGATGGACGGGGTGGTGCGAGCCCCCTCCTGGTTGGGGATCACCTGGGGGACGCCGCCCTCCATGACGGCCACGCAGGAGTTCGTGGTCCCCAGGTCGATGCCGATCACCTTGCCCACGCTGGACCTCGCTCCATAAGTGTCAAACCAATGAGCGACTCGCGCCGCCGCCGGCCCTTCATTGCAGCTCACCCTCGCCGGACTGCTCGGCGTCGCCGCGGCCGGCGGAAGCCACCTTCACCAGGGCTGGCCGCAGGAGTCGATCCCGGAGAGAATAGCCCTTTCGGTAGACCTCCACCACCGCGCCGTCTTCGAAACCGGGGGTGGGTTCGTAGGAGAGGGCCTGGTGCCGGGTGGGATCGAACTTCTGGCCGGAGGGATCCTCGGCCGCCACGCCCTGGCCCTCCAGCAGCACCCAGAGGTCGCGACGAATCAAATCGACGCCATCGCGCACCGAGGCCTCGTCGCCGCTGGCGCCCAGCGCGCGCTCCAGATTGTCCAGGGTGGGGACCAAGGCTCGGAGGAACCCCGCCAGCGCCTCCTGCGCGGCCTGCTGGCGGTCGCGCTCCACGCGGCGCTTGAAGTTCTCGAAGTCGGCGCGCCGTCTCAGCAGCTGGTCTTTGAGCTCGTCGCGCTCCCGTTTCAGGGCCTCGACCTCGCCCGCATCCGGCGCTGCCGTCTGGTCAGCCTCGGGAGAGTGTAGGGTGACGCCCGTCGGTTCCTCGCCAGGGGTCTGCGGCTCCAGGGCCTCCGCCGGGGCCAGGCCGGCGCCGGGTTGCTCCTTGCCGTTTCCGCCGCTCACGATCGGAGCTCCGAGAGGGCCCGGGACACCGCGCGGGCCATGTGTTCCACCAGGGAGATGACCCGGGAATACTCCATGCGCGAGGGGCCCAGCACGCCCACCGCCCAGCCTGCGTCGCCCTCCACCGGACAGAACGAGGTCACCAGCGAGAGGTCGCTGAGTGCCGGGTCGGGGATCTCGTGGCCGATCACGGTGCTCACACCCTGGCCCCTCAGGCAGGCGTTCAGGATCTTCACCAGGCGGCTCTTTTCCTCGAAGGCCCGAAACACCGCGCGCATGCGGCTAACGTCCTCGAACTCCGGTTGCTCGAGCATGTTGGCGGTGCCGTCGAGATAGACGCTGGTTTCCCCGCTCTGGTCGGCAAAAGCCTGGGTGCCGACGGAGAGGACCTGCTTGAGCAGCGAATCGTAGAGTGCTTTCTCTTCGCTCATCAGCTCCAGCAGGCGACGGCGGATGGCGGCCAGAGTCAGCCCGGCGAAGTGCGTGTTCAGGTAGGTCTGGCAGGTCTGGAGCTGGTCCTGGCTCAGGTCCTCCTCCACCTCGATCACCTTGTTGGTGACCAGCCCGGTGCGAGAGACCATGACCACCAGGATGCGGGGAAAGCCAAGGCGGACCAGATCGATGTGACGAAAAGAAGCCTGCGTTAGGTCCGTTGCCACCACGAAGCCCACGTTGCGGCTGAGCCTCGACAGGATGTGGGAAGCGTTCTCGACGACGCGGCCGGGCGGAGCGTCCTTGGGACGCAGCTCCGAGTCGATCGCCGCCTGCTCTCGGGGAGGGAGGGGACGGTGACTCATCAGGCTGTCGACGTAGAAGCGGTAGCCGTCGTCGGTGGGCATGCGGCCGGCGCTGGTGTGGGGGTGTTCGAGGTAGCCGGCCCGTTCCAGCTCGGCCATGATGTTGCGCAGGGTGGCCGAGGACAGGGTTCGCCCCATGGCCCGCGACAGGCTCTCCGAGCCCACCGGTTCGCCGGTGGACACGTGGAGGTGGATCACGGTTCGGAGGACGTCCCGGGTGCGTTCGTCGAGAGCGCTCATGGCCATCGGTATCGTGGGGACCATTGATGAAGCTGGCAGCTCCACCAAAGTGGATTATAGCCGGCTCGCCCCGGGGGGCAAGGATCGGCCCGGCTCAGTCGATCTGGGCTCTTTGCAGCGAGCCGCTGAAGTCGATGTAGATGCTCTTCCACTCCGAGAACACGTCGAGCGCCTGCACGCAGGCCTCGCGATGGCCGTTGCCCGTGTTCTTGGTGCCCCCGAACGGTAGGTGGGTCTCGGCCCCGATGGTGGGCGCGTTGACGTAGAAGATCCCGGTGTCCATGTCGCGCATGGCCCGGAAGGCCTGGTTGACGTCCCGAGTGTAGATGGAAGCGGAGAGGCCGTACTCCACCGAATTGCCCACCTCGATGGCTTCGTCCAGCGAGCCGACCGGGAGCACGGACACCACGGGGCCGAAGATCTCCTCCCGGGCCACCCGCATGCCGGGGGCACAATCGCCGAAGATGGTGGGCTCATGGAAGAAGCCCCTGGCCAGGTCGCCACTCGCCAGGCGATGACCGCCGGCCAAAAGGGTGGCCCCCTCGCCCTTTCCGATCGCCACGTAGCTCTCCACCGTCTCCAGCTGGCTCTGGTTGACGCAGGGCCCCATGGTGACGCCGGGGGTGAGGCCATTGCCGACGCTCAGCGTCTTGGCGCGGGCCACGAAGCGTTCGGTGAACTCCCGGTACACCCTCTTGTGGACCGCCACCCGGCTGGCGGCGGTGCAGCGCTGCCCGGTGGTGCCGAAGCCACCCCACAGCGCCCCGTCGACTGCCAGCTCCAGGTCGGCGTCGTCCATGACCATGATGATGTTCTTGCCGCCCATCTCCAGATGGCAGTGCTTGAAGGCGGGCGCGCAGGCTTCGGAGACCTTGCGGCCGATGGCGGTGGACCCGGTGAAGGACACGATGCGCACCTCGGCGTGGTGCATGAGCGGCGAACCCACCGCGCTGCCGGAGCCGGTCACCATGTTCACGACGCCCTTGGGAAGCCCAGCTTCCTCCAGGACCCTCACCAGGTTCACAACCGACAGCGGGGTGTCGGTCGCGGGCTTGACGACGACGGTGTTGCCCAGGATCAGGGCCGGCATCATCTTCCAGGAGGGGATCGCCATCGGGAAGTTCCAGGGCGTGATGAGGCCGGCGATACCCACCGGCTGGCGCACCGACATCTGGAACTTGTTGGGCATCTCCGACGGTGTGGTCTGCCCGAACTGCCGGCGTCCCTCGCCCGCCATGTAATACGTCATGTCGATGGCTTCCTGAACGTCGCCCCGGGTCTCGGCCAGGACCTTACCCATCTCCCGGGTCATGTCCCGCGACAGCTCCTCCTTGCGCCGAACCAGAAGCTCCGCTGCCCGGTACAGGATCTCTCCCCGCTTGGGTGCGGGCAGCGCGCGCCAGCGCGGGAAGGCCTGGCGAGCTGCATCAACCGCCTGTTCCAGGTCTGCCGGCCCGGAGTCGGCGAAGCGGCCCACCAGGTCGGAGGTGTCGGCGGGGTTGCGGTTCTCGAAGGTCTTGCCGGAGGCAGCGGGACGCCATTCGCCGCCGATGTAGTTCCCGTAGACTGGGTCGCCCATGATGTTCTCCCGCCGGCTCAGGAGTGAGCCGGCTTGTCCTTGCGATCGCCCGACATGTCGCTGTTGCCCCGGAACATGGCGCCCTCGGCAATCACGATGCGAGGGGCCCGGATGTTGCCGGTGAGGCGCCCGGTGGCCTGGACCTCCACCCGGGCGCTGGCGTTGCAGTCGCCCACCACCTCGCCGCTGATGATGACCGACTGGGCTTGGATGGTCGCCTTCACCAGGCCGCTTTGCGCCACTCGCAAGTCCTTGGTTAGGCGGACCTCGCCTTCCACCTGGCCCTCCACGATCACATCCTCGTCGCCGGCCAGCTCGCCCTTGATCTTGGTCTTGGCGCCTATGACGCAGCTCGAGGTGGCCCGGGCGGAGACCGCCGTCGGGGGCGGCATCGGCGCCGGCCCCGATGGGGGAGCCGGCGGCTGAGGTTGCGGGTGGTGCAGGTCCGGCTTCTGATCAGGGGCCTTCCCGAAGATTCCCATGGGTTCCTCCTACTCGGGGCTGACGATGGCTCCGGGGATGGCCCGGAGCATGGAGCGGGCGACGGGGTTCGAACCCGCGACACCGAGCTTGGGAAGCTCGTACTCTACCAGCTGAGCTACGCCCGCCCGAGATGAATCGTGACCGATCATAGCACCGCCTCCTGCGCGGTCAAGCACGGGAGAGGTCTCATCCGCGGATCACCGACAGCACCTCGTCCCGCCGCCTCTCCATCTCGGGGCCGGAGAGGGCCTCCAGGTTCAGGCGCAGCAGCGGTTCGGTGTTGGAGGGCCGCACGTTGAAGTGCCAGGCATCGTAGTCGACGGAAACCCCGTCGAGCTTGGAGAGACGCCCGTCGCGATAACGCTCCTCGAGCCGCCCCAGCGCCGCCGGCACGTCGTCGACTCGGGAGTTGATCTCGCCGGAGATGTGGTACTTGGCCCGGAGCGGGGCCAGGATCTCCGACAAGCGGCGGCCCTCCTTGCCCAAGAGCTCGAGCAGAAGAAGCGCCGGGATCATGCCGTTGTCGGCGTACCAGTTCTCGCGGAAGTAGAAATGGCCGGAAACCTCGCCTCCGAAGATGGCGTTCTCGTCGCGCATGCGCTTCTTGATGAAGGCGTGGCCGACGCGGTGCATCAGGGCGCGGCCGCCGGCAGCGGTCACCCGATCCGCCACCGCTCGCGAGGCCCTGACGTCGTAAACGATCTTGGCCCCGGCTTCCTTGCGGCAGAAGGACTCGGCCAGGATGGCGGTCACAAAGTCGCCGGGGACGAACTGGCCGGTGTCGTCGATGAAGAAGCAGCGGTCGGCGTCTCCGTCCCAGGCGATGCCCAGATCGGCCCGCTCGGCGACCACCCGGGCCATGATCTCGCGGCGGTTCTCCTCGATCAGCGGGTCGGCTGGGTGATTGGGGAAGCTGCCGTCGAGCTCGAAGTACATCCGCACCTGCTCGATCGGTAGGCTGCCCAGGATGGCCTCGGCGCCCACCGCCCCCATGCCGTTGCCGGTGTCGAGGACCACCTTGAGACGCGGCACCTTGGTGACGTCGATGAACGAGAGGCAGTGGCGGGCGTAGTCGGCGCTGATGGTCTCGCTCAGCACCGGGGGGCCCTCCGGGTTGCCCGGGTCGGCGTAGCCGCCGGACAGCACCGCGTCCTTGATCTCTTTGATGCCGGCATCGCCAGACAGCGCCAGCGCTCCTCGGCGGACCATCTTGAGGCCGTTCCACTGCTTCGGATTGTGGGAGGCGGTGACGATGGCCCCGCCGTCCAGATCGCGGCTGGCGGCGTAGTAGTAGAGCATGTCGGTGCCGACCACGCCGATGTCGGTCACCTGACAGCCCTGGCTCCGGGCGCCGCCAATGAAGGCAGCGGCCAGCTCCGGGGAGGAGAGGCGAATGTCACGGCCGACCGCTATGCGCTCGGCGCCCAGGTAGTCCACGAAGGCGCGTCCCACCCGTCTCGCGATCTCGGCGTTGAGCTGCTGGGGGAAGACGCCTCTGACGTCATAGGCCTTGAAGATGCCGGGGTCGATGGTCACTGGTCACCCTCCGGCGGTTCGGGAGTAGTCGGACAAGCAGGTGGCTTCGCCGAGCACCGCGCCCGGCCTCACCCGCGCCCGCCGCCCAACTCGGACCGCGGGGCCCAGCAGGGCCCCTTCGATGCTGGCTTCTACTCCCACCTCGGTGCCTTCCCAGATCACGCAGTCGGCGAGCTGGGCCCCTCCGGCCACCGTCACCCGAGAGGCCAGCACGGTGCCGGCTGCAATCTTGGCACCCGAGGCCACCCGGCACCAAGCGCCCACATAGAAGGGACCCGCGAGCTCGGCTCCGGGCTCGATCGCCGCCTCCGGGTGAACCCAGCCCCCGGCCACCGAGCGTCCTTCGAGGACCACCGGGTAGGCGCCGCCGAGAATGTCGCGGTGGACCTGGAGGTACTTCTCCGGGGTGCCGATGTCGATCCAGTAGCCGCGATGGACGTGGGCCCGCACCAGATCGCCCCGAGCTAGCAGGCTGGGGAAGAAGGACCTCTCGATCGAGTGGTTGACCGCCGGGGGCATAAGCTGAAGCGTGGAGGTGTCGAGCACGTAGATCCCGGCGTTGATGGTATCGGTCGTGATCTCGCTCGGCTTGGGTTTCTCCAGGAAGCGGCTCACCCGGCCCTGCTGGTCCATTTCTACCAGACCGTAGGCCGCGGGGTTCTGAACCGGGGTGAGCACCAGGGTGGCGGCGGCGCCGCTTGCCGAGTGGTCAGCCACCACCCGCGGCAAGTCGACGTCCGTGAGCACGTCCCCGTTGAGCACGACGGTGGTGTCGTCGAGAAGCGGTTCCGCGTTCTTGACCGCGCCGCCGGTGCCCAGTGGGGTTTGCTCGACCGCATAGTGGATGCGCATGCCGAGGCTGCTGCCGTCTCCGAACACGGCCTGGATCCGCTCGGGCCGATAGGCGACCGAAAACACGACCTCGGTGATGCCGGTGCGTCGCAAGAGGTCGAGCTGGTGGCGGAGGAAGGGCCGGTCGACCACCGGCACCACCGGCTTGGGCGTGGTCAGGGTCAGGGGTCGAAGCCGCGTTCCTTCGCCTCCCGCCAAGATGACGGCCTTCATCGCTTCTCAACCCCTCCGCTTTTCGAGCGGGCGATCATAGCACTCCTCCCGATCCAGCGCAGGCTGGGAGTGTATCCTCAGCGATTTGAGTCACTTCCGGGTTGGGCGTTAGGATTGACACTCCCCGGGGCATCGTCTATAGTCCGCGCGCGCATCCCCCCCGGGAGGACTCGACACTTGAACCCCATCCAAGCTGGACTCCTCGACAACATCCGAACGGACAGTGCCCGGGTGGGAACCGTCGGCCTCGGCTATGTCGGCCTACCCCTCTCCGTCGAGTTCGCATCGGCCGGCTTGTCGGTGACCGGGTTCGAGCTGGCTCCCGAGAAGGTGCAGGCGATCGAGCGGGGGGAGTCCTACGTCCAAGACGTGCCTTCGGCACGCCTGCTGGAGCTGGTGCGGGCGGGGCGCATCAAGG
>DATECU010000120.1:0-11537 GCA_035286745.1 Vicinamibacteria bacterium
GCCGGCAAGTCGCTGGCCATGATCTTCATGAAGGCCTCCACCCGCACCCGCGTCTCCTTCGAGGTAGGGATGTTCCAGCTCGGGGGCTACGCCCTCTTTCTGGGGGCCAATGACATCCAACTCCATCGCGGGGAGCCCATCTCGGACACCGCCAAGGTCCTCTCGCGCTATGTGGACGGGATCATGGCCCGGGTGTTCGCCCATCAGGACATCCTGGACCTGGCCCGTCACGCCACCGTCCCGGTGATCAACGGGCTCTCCGACCTGCTGCATCCTTGCCAGGCGCTCACCGACTACTTCACGCTGTGGGAGCGGCGGGGGGATCTCACCGGGCTGAAGCTCGCCTACGTGGGCGACGGCAACAACATGTGCCACGAGTTGATCTTCGGCGGGGGAAAGCTGGGGATGGACGTTTCGGTGGCGACGCCCAAGGACTACGCACCCAACCCTCTGGTGGTGAAGAGCGCGGTACGAGAGGCGCAGAAAGCGGGGACGCCGCCGCCGGTCCTGACCCACGATCCTATGAAGGCGGTGGCGGGCGCCGATGTGGTCTACACCGACGTCTGGGCCTCGATGGGCCAGGAGGCGGAGGCGCAGAAGCGGCAGAAGGCCTTCCAGGGCTACAGGGTCACCGAGGCCATGATGGCCGCCGCCGGCCCCGACGCCATCTTTATGCACTGCCTGCCCGCCCACCGCGGCGAGGAGGTGGCGGCCGAAGTCATCGACGGTCCGCAGTCGGTGGTCTTCGACGAAGCCGAGAACCGCCTGCACGTCCAGAAGGCAGTGATGGCGCTGCTCATGGGCTGACGAACGGCAGCCATCAGCACTCAGCATTCAGCGATCAGCAACGCGGCGGCGGAATCGCGCGCTCAGGATAGTGGGCCTGCCTGGACCGTCGTCCCCGCTGGTCGCTCTCCGTTGTTGAACGCTGATCGCTGATCGCTTCCGTCCTACCCTGTTGGCAGCCGCCGGATTGTCCCTCCCGCTGGCTGCTGTCCGTTGCTGAACGCTGATAGCTGATAGCTTCCGTCTATCCCATCCTCGCTTCCCGGCTGGCCATCACCTTGAGGGCGTGGCGGATCTCCGACGTCTTCACGTCGGCTCGGATCTCCACGCGGCCGATCGCGGTCGGGAGAACGAAGACCGGCCGGCCCTCGCGGACCTTCTTGTCGCCGGCCAGCGCGGTGAGGATCTTCTCTGCGGGCAGGTCCGAGATCTTGGGCCGCGGTCCCAAGTGGTCCACCGCCGCGGCGATGGCGTCGAACGCGGCTTCGCGCAACAGCCCCTTGCGGGCGGCGATCCAGGCCGCCCCCACCAGTCCCCAGCCCACCGCCTCGCCGTGGGTGAACCGCCGGTAGCCGGTCCCCGCCTCCAGGGCGTGACCTAGCGTGTGGCCCAGGTTGAGCACGCGCCGCCGATCGCCCTCTCGCTCGTCCCTCTCCACCACCTCGGCCTTGATGCGGCAAGCGGAGGCGATCGCGTTCTCGAGATCGGCCCGACCCCAGCCTCTGAGTCCGGGAGGCGCGGCCTGGATCGCGCCGACCAGGGCGCGGTCGGCGATCACGCCGCATTTCAGGATCTCGTAGGCCCCGCTCCTGAGCTCCCGCGGCGGCAGCGTGTCGAGGAAGGAGGGATCGGCCACCACCGCCCGCGGTTGATGGAAAGCCCCGATCAGGTTCTTGGCCTTGGCATGGTTGACGCCGACCTTGCCCCCGATCGAGCTATCGACCATGGCCAGGAGCGTGGTGGGGACCTGCACCCAGTCGACGCCGCGCATGTAGGTCGCGGCCGCAAACCCAGCCACGTCACCCACCACCCCGCCGCCAAACGCCACCACCACGGCGTCTCGCCCCAGCCCCGCCGCCAACAAGCCGTTGTGAATCAGGGCCATGGTGTCGAGGGTCTTGTGGCGCTCGCCGTCGGGGATCAGGATTCGGGTGATGGTCCCCAGCTTCTTCAGCGCTTGCTCGACCTTGGCCCCGTGGAGCGAGGATACGCGCAGGTTCGACACCACGGCGAAGCGCCGGCCCCGGAATTGGCCGATCAGCTCGTGGAGCGAGCTGGCCATGCCATGGCCGATGACTATCGGATAGGTCCTGGCCCCCAGCTCGACCGGGATCTCAATCATGGTGGGGAGAGGATACCTCAACGAACGGCAGCAATCAGCTCTCAGCGATCAGCGGTCAGGGTCCGCGCTCCGACGCTCGGACTCCGGGTGGTTGCTGTCAGCACACAGCGGTCAGCCCTCAGCTATGGCAGCAGCCACAGTTCGAGCAGGTGCGCTCGCTGCAGCCCTGGGTGCCATCCGTCGCTGACCGCTGAGTGCTGAGGGCTGCCTGCCGCGTCTCGGGCCTCGCGAGTCGCGCGTCGGACACATCGACTCTCGTCCCGTGGGCCGATCGCCGTCCGTTCCGCTTCTGGCCGGCCTTCTCCGTGCCTCTGTGCCTCTGTGGTTGCTGTCCGTTGTTGCTGACTGCTGACTGCTGACTGCTGAACGCTTCCGTCTAGCGAATCCACCCCGGGAGCGCGCCCGCCATGCGCGCCCGGTCCTCGAAGGCCGAGTCTAGCTCGCGCATCTGCTCCTCGACCGCCCGCAGCCGCGCCTCGGCCGACCGGACCGGGCGGTCGCTGACCTGGCGCTGCGAGGCCGATCGACCCCGCCCTTGCTGGCTCCTCCGCCGTTGTTCCTCGGTCCTCTGCTTCAGGTCCTCCAGCCGCAGCCGCATATCGTCGGCCTTGCGCTTGAGCGCGGCCAGGCGGGCATGGTGCCGCTCGGCCTCGCGCCGCCAGTGCGCCTCGGCACGCTGGCGGGTCGGGCCGTCATCCGCGGAGCGCGCCGCGGCTTGGACCGCGGGTTGCACCGCGGGCACGGAGGTGACGCCCGTCTCCGCGCGCAGCGGAGCGACGCGCTCCAGATCGAGGTTGGTGTAGAGGGGAGCGGCCTTCTTGTCTTGCGCGACCGCAGGAGCTGCAAGCGGAAGGAGGCCTGCCAGGAGACACGCGACCCTTGACTTCACTTGATCGGTCCTTTCTGGGAGAGAAAGAACGAATAGGGTGTCGCGTGCGGCGGCAATGAAGCTACACCGTTCCGGCCGGCCCCGTCAAGTCCGGTGCGGGCGGCTTTCCTGATACCATGGCTCCCTTTGGGCGGACGAGGCTGAGGTCACCGATTGGACACCCTGCGCGCGGATTTCTTGGTGCTGGGCTCTGGCATCGCCGGGCTCCGGGCAGCCCTCACGCTGGCGCGTCACGGCAAGGTGCTGGTGGTGACCAAGGACCAGCCCACCGAAAGCAACACCGGCTATGCCCAGGGGGGCGTGGCGGTGGCTCTGGGGGCCGACGATGACGTCCTCATCCACCTCGACGACACCCTCCAGGCGGGGGCGGGCATCGTCTCCCGGCCGGCGGCCGAGACCCTGGTCCGCGAGGGTCCGGAGCGCATCCGCGAGCTGGCCTCCTGGGGCGCGCGCTTCGATCGGGAGGAGGGCCGCTTCCACTTCACCCGCGAGGGGGCGCACTCGCGGAGCCGCGTCCTCCACGCGCTAGGCGATGCCACCGGCTGGGAGATGGTGCGGGCCCTGCTGGCCAAGACCCAGAACACGCCCGGCATCGAGGTCCGGTCGTTCTCCTGCTCGACCGACCTGGTGGTCTGCGACGAACGCGTCATCGGCGGCCGCTTCTTGAGCTTCGAGGATCGCCCCACGGTGGTCCTGGCGCGAGCCACCCTGCTGGCGACCGGGGGAGCGGGCCAGGTGTTTCAGGAGACCACCAACCCTCAGGTGGCCACCGGCGACGGGGTGGCCATGGCCCTGCGCGCCGGGGCTGCCCTGCTGGACATGGAGTTCGTGCAGTTCCACCCCACGGCGCTTGCCATTGCGGGCGCGCCGCGGTTCCTCATCTCCGAGGCGGTCCGGGGCGAGGGCGCCCTGCTGCGCAACCGGGCCGGTGAGCGCTTCACCGACGAGCTGGCCAGCCGGGATCAGGTGGCTCGGGCCATCGCTCGCGAGAACCGCGCGGGTCGCGGTCCGGTGAGCCTCGATCTCAGAGAGCTGGACGCCGGACGGGTGAAGACGCGGTTCCCGCGCATCCACGCCACCTGTCTGCGCTACGGCGTCGACATCACCCGGGACCTGGTTCCGGTGACCCCGGCGGCCCACTACGTCATGGGAGGCGTCGCCACCGACCTGGACGGCCGCACCACGGTGTCCGGCCTCTATGCCGCGGGCGAGGTGGCGGGCACCGGCGTTCACGGCGCCAATCGTTTGGCGAGCAACTCGCTTCTGGAGGGCCTGGTCTTCGGAGCCCGGGGGGCGGAGGCGATGGCGGCTGACGGGAACCCCGAGCCGGACCCGAGCCAAGCCGGCGAGCCCCCCGAGGAGGCCATGCCGGGAGCCGCGGTTCTCTCCAGCGACCAGGCCCGCCAGCGGGTGCAGGCCGGGGCCTGGGAGCTTCTGGGGCTCGCGCGAGATGCCGCCGGCCTGGGACGGCTCCTGACGCTGCTCGACGAGCTGCGTTCGGCGCTCGGCGGCGTGCCGTCCGACCGGGCCGCGGCCGAAGCCCGCAACCTGGCGGATGTGGCCTGGGCGATGGCGGTCTCGGCGCGCTTCCGCGAGGAGAGCCGCGGGGGGCACTCTCGCACCGACTTCCCGGCCAGGGATGACCGCTTCCTGGGGCACACACTCCTCAGGGAGGGAAGCCCCCGTCTGGCCGAGATCGACAACCCACTCCCGGCGAGGCTCTCATGACTCCGCCCGTCACCCTGTTCCCCTTCGGCGAGTACTGGTGGTTCTACGCGGGTTTCACCCTGTTCGTGATGGTCCTGCTGGCCATGGATCTGGGGGTCTTCCACCGCAAGGCCCACGACGTCTCGGTCAAGGAGGCGGCCACCTGGAGCCTGGTGTGGGTGAGCCTGGCGCTTCTGTTCAACGTCTTCGCCTACTACTTCATGCTGGACCGCATGCAGCAGGACCCGCGGCTCATGGGGCTGTCGGGCTTCGACCCGCAGAAAGCCGCCTGGAACTCCGCCCTCGAGTTCCTGGCCGGCTACGTGGTCGAGTACTCCCTGTCCATCGACAACATCTTCGTGTTCGTGGTGGTGCTCTCCTATTTCAGCGTACCGGCCCAGTTGCAGCACCGGGTGCTCTTCTTCGGCATCCTGGGGGCGATGATCTTCCGCGGCATCTTCATTGCCCTGGGCGCGGTGCTGCTGCGCTTCGAGTGGGTGATTTGGGTCTTCGGCGTCTTCCTCATCTACACCGGTTTCCGCATGTGGTTCGCCCAGGAGAAGGGGGTGGAGCCGGAGCAGAATGCCGTCATCCGCCTTTTCCGGCGATTCGTGCCGGTGACCGGCGAGTTCCATGAGCAGAGCTTCTTCGTGAGGGTCGGCGGTGTGCTCCACGCCACGCCGCTCTTCATCACCCTGCTCTTCCTGGAGATGACCGACATCGTCTTCGCCGTCGACTCGGTGCCCGCCATCTTCGCGCTGACCCGGGAGCCGCTAATCGTCTTCACCTCCAACATCTTCGCCATCCTGGGGCTGCGCAACCTGTACTTCATGCTGAAGGGCGCCATCGACACCTTCCACATGTTGAAGTACGGGCTCGGGCTGGTGCTCATCTTCGTGGGCCTCAAGATGACCTGGCTCAACCGGCTGTTTCACGGCCATTTCCCGATTCACTGGTCGCTCGCCATCATCGTCGGGGTGATCGCCGCGTCCATCGTGCTGTCGCTTCTCTTCCCCAAGCCGCCGGAGGCATCGCAGTAGCCATGGAACAAGAGCGCGTTTCGAAGGAGATCACCCCCCGGAGCCAGGACTTCTCGCAGTGGTACCTGGACCTGGTGCTCAAGGCCGAGATGGCGGACTACGGTCCCGTCAAGGGCTGCATGATCATCCGTCCCTATGGTTATGCGGTCTGGGAGCATATGCAGGCGGACATGGACCGGCGCATCAAGGAGACCGGCCACGTCAACGCCTACTTCCCGCTCTTCATCCCCAAGAGCTACCTGGAGAAGGAGAAGGAGCACGTCGAGGGGTTCTCGCCCGAGTGCGCCTGGGTGACCATCGGTGGCGGCGAGGAGCTGGAGGAGCCGATTGCGGTCCGGCCCACCTCGGAGGCCATCATCTGCTCGATGTACGCCAAGTGGGTGCGCTCCTGGCGCGACCTGCCCATTCTCATCAACCAGTGGGCCAACATCGTGCGCTGGGAGAAGGTGACGCGGCCTTTCCTGCGCACCACGGAGTTCCTGTGGCAAGAAGGGCACACCCTCCACGCCACCGCGGAGGAGGCGCAGGAAGAGACGCTGAAGATGCTGCACGTCTACCGCGAGTTCTCGGAGGAGGTCCTCGCCATGCCGGTGGTGTGGGGGCCGAAGAGCGAGAGCGAGAAGTTCGCCGGAGCCCACAAGACCTACGCCATCGAGGCCCTGATGTCCGACGGCAAGGCCCTGCAAGCCGGCACCAGCCACAATCTCGGCCAGCACTTCTCAACCGCCTACGAGATCGAGTATCTCGACAAGAACCAGGAGCGGGCTCGCCCCTGGTCGACCTCCTGGGGCACCTCCACCCGCATGATCGGCGGGCTCATCATGACCCACGGGGACGATACGGGGCTCATCCTGCCGCCGCGGGTGGCCCCGTACCAGGTGGTGATCGTGCCCATCCCGCCTCGGAAAGGGGACTGGAGCGAGGCCGTGCTGCCCAAGTCGCGTGAGGTGATGGCGTCGCTTCGGGCGACTGGCGTTCGCGTCCACCTCGACGACCGCGACAACCAGCAGCCCGGCTTCAAGTATGCCGACTGGGAGATGCGCGGGGTGCCCCTGCGCTTGGAGCTGGGGCCGAAGGACATCGAGAAGGACCAGTGCGTGCTGGTGCGCCGCGACACCCGGGAGAAGATCTTCGTGCCCCTGACCGAGATGCCGGCCAAGGTGCGCGAACTCCTGGACGCCATCCAAAGCGGTCTCTTGCAGCGGGCCCGGAAGTTCCTGGCCGACAACACCACCGAGGTCGCCTCCTGGGAGCAGTTCAAGGCCGTGATGGCCGAAAAGCGGGGCTTCCTGGTGGCGGGCTGGTGCGGGGATGCCGGCTGCGAGGCCAAGATCAAGGAAGAGACCAAGGCCACCATCCGCGTCCAACCGCTGGACCGGGAGCCGGTAGCGGGAAGCTGCGTTCGGTGCGGCCAACCGTCGCCGGCGCAGGTGTACTTCGCGCAGGCGTACTGAGGGAGGAAGCGGTCAGCAGTCAGCGGTCAGCCGTCAGCTACGGACCGCGGGTGGGGGATCGCCCGAGCACGGACGCAGCGGCTCCTCCGCGGGTTGCCTCCTCTGTTGCTGAACGCTGTCCGTCGCTGACCGCTGATAGCTGATGGCTGGCTGCTGCCGTTCCGTCAGAACTGCGATTGCCGACCGCCGCCGTTCCGTTAGAATGGTCCTGGTGCGACGGGTGTCCCTTCTTTCGCTGGCCATGGCAGCGCTCGCCTGTGACCCCGCCCCGGCCGGGCGGGACGAGGCCGAGTACGCGCGGGCCCGCGAGCGGATGGTGGTCGATCAGATCGAGGCGCGCGGCATCAAAGACCCCCTGACGTTGGCTGCCCTCCGGGCGGTGCCGCGGCACCTGTTCGTGCCCAGTCAGGTCGCTCGCGAAGCCTACGGCGATTCCCCGCTTCCCATCGGCCATGGCCAGACCATCTCCCAGCCCTTCATCGTGGCCTTCATGACCGAGGCCCTGGGCCTTTCGAAAGGGGCCACCGTGCTCGAGGTCGGCACCGGCTCCGGGTATCAGGCCGCGGTGCTGGCCCACATGGCCAGCAAGGTCTACTCGGTCGAGATCGTCCCCGGCCTGGCCGAGGAGGCCCGCGAACGCCTGAGCCGCCTGAACCTCGACAACGTTGAGGTGAGAACCGGAGACGGCTACCGAGGCTGGCCCGAGGCGGGCCCGTTCGACGGGATCGTGGTGACGGCGGCGGCTCCGCGCATCCCCGAGCCGCTGAAGGACCAGCTCAAGGACGGCGGCCGTCTGGTGATCCCGGTGGGCGACGACGTGCAGGAGCTGCTGGTGGTCACCCGTCGCGGCACCCGCTTCGAGGAGCGTCGCGTGCTCCCGGTCCGCTTCGTCCCCATGACCGGCAAGGTGCGCCGCTAGCGTTCGGTTTCGGGACTGTCACAAGCCGCGGTTCTGAGCCATCATCCGACGCGTATCTTCAGGGGAGAGCGGCCTCGTCCCGGCCGCCGGGAGGCCTCGTGTGGAGGGTCTGATAGCGCTCGCCGTGCTGGTGATCGTGGCCTTGGGCTTGGTCGGGCCGATCCTGGCCATCGTGGCTCTGGTCAAAGCCTCCCGCGCCGAGCGGGAGACGCGAGATCTGGGAACCACGGTGGCCGTCCTCAAGCGCCGGCTGGAGGTCCTGGGTCGCAGCGCACGCCCGGCTGAAGAGCCGGGCGCGACCCCAGCACCGCCGCCGGAGCCCTCGGTGGTTGCGGAAGCCGGTGGGCCCGCGGAAGTCCCGTCCATCGGCGTGCCGACTCCGACGCAAGAGCCGCCCGCTCGTCCAGCGGAACCCGCGATGGCCAGGTCCCCCGAACCGCCTCCACGCCCCCCGCGACCTGCGGCGCACGTCCCGCCGCCCCCGCCCGCCGCCGACTTCGCCACCAACCTGGGCCCCAAGATCCTGGTGGCCACCGGCGCTCTGGCCTTCGTCATCTTCCTCGCCTTCTTCGTCAAGTACGCCTGGGAGAACGATTGGGTGGGCCCCGCCGGCCGCGTCTTGTCCGGCGCCGTGATGGGCCTCGGCCTGGTCGCTGGCGGTGTCCGGCTCTTGGGTCGCGAGTACCGGCCTCTGGGTCAGGGCCTGGCCGGAGCCGGTCTGGCCAGCCTCTACCTCTCGGCCTTCGCCGCTCACGGTGTCTACGAGCTGATCCCGCGCCAGGCGGCCGGCCTCTTCATGGCCCTGATCACCGCCTGCGCCGTGATCCTGGCGGCCCGCCTCGATGCCCGGCTGCTGGCCAGCTTGGCCTGGGTCGGTGGCTACTTGACCCCGGTCCTGCTCTCGACTGGCGAGGACAAGGTCGTCGCCCTCTACCTCTACCTGACGCTGCTCAACCTGGGTGCTCTGGTTCTCGATCACAAGCGGCCCTGGATGGAGACGGTGCCCTTCGCCATGGTGGGCACCCTGGTCCTCTATGCCGGCTGGTACCTCCAGTTCTTCCGCGCCGACCGTTTTGGCGTGGCCGCCTTTGGTGTCGTGCTGTTCACGGCCATGTTCGCCCTGGGCGCGGCCCGGAAGGAGCGCACGGCCATCCTGGGCCCGCTGTTCTCCGCGGCCGCCCTGGGCCTCGCCATCCTTGCCGGTGGGGCGGACCGCCCCGAGTGGCTGCTGGTCCTGTCGATTGCGCTAGGTGGCGCTGTTCTCTTCCTGGCCCGCGACCTGCACCCGGTTCTGTCCCTGGTGGCTCCGGTGGCGGTGGGACTGCCCCTTCTGGTCTGGGCCCTGGCTCACTACCGCTCCGCGTCCTTCGACCTGGCGGCCGCCTGGGTGGTGGGCGGCCTCCTGCTCTTTGTGCTAGCCCGCACCGGCCAGGGGATGCTCGATTGGGGACTTCCGGCCGCGGCCCTGTTAGCCGGCGGTCTGGCGTCGGTGGCGCTGGCCGCCCAGACCGATCGGCCGGCGCAGCTTGCGGTGTTCCTGGCGGCTGGGGCCGGGGTTGCCATCCTGGCCCGCAATCGGTTTGCCGGGTCCGAGGTGGTGGGCTCGCTCGCGGCGGCTTTCTCGGTCCTCGCCTGGTTCACGTCCTTCTTCGACGCCACCCGGAACGGAGACGCCTACCTCCTGACCCTCCCCGCCGCGGCGATCTTCCTGTTGGCCCTGGTGGTTCGCGGTCTCGCCTTGCCGGAGCCGCTCGACAAGCCGAGCCTGGCCACTCACCTCATCGTCGCCACCTGGACCTGGACCGTGCTCTTTCACACCCTCTACGACAGCAACCCGTTGATCCTGGGACTGGTCTCGGTGGCGCTGGCAGCCGTGTACCTCACGCTGGGCCTCATCGCTCTGGACCGCAAGCCCGACGACGGGCTTCAGGTGCGCGCCTGGCTGGGGCTGGCGACCGTGTTCCTGACGATTGCCATCCCGGTTCAGCTTGGCCTGCACGGTATCACCATGGCCTGGGCCGTCGAGGGGGTGGTGCTGCTGGCGCTCGGTTGCCGCTTCGAGTCCCTGTGGACCCGTCTCGGCGCCTACCTGGTTCTGGCGGCGACCGGCGTGCGGCTCTTCGCTCGCCACCTGCCATTGCACCGTGGGGACTTCACGCCCGTCCTCAATCCGCCTTTCGCCATCTGGATGGTGGTGGTGCTGGCGCTGGCCGGGGCCGTCTATCTCACGCGCGAGCGACGCGAGGGCCTTCCGGATCGGATTGGCCGGCCGGCGCTGGCCACCGCCGCGCTGGTACTGCTCTTCCTGGCTCTCTCCGCCGAGACCTGGGACAGCGTGATCCAGCTTGGCGGCCTCGGATACATGACAGCGCGGCGCTGGGCGGGGGTCGCTCTCTCCGCCCTGTGGACGTTGTTTGCGACCGGCCTTCTGGCCGGTGGGCTGGGCCTGCGCAGCCGGCCCCTCTTCTATTCGTCGTACGCTCTCTTCGCGGCGACCGCGACCAAGGTCGTGCTGGTCGACCTGGCGACCTTCCCGACCCTGTTCCGGATGTTCTCCTTCCTGGCACTGGCGCTCTTGCTGCTCGCCGGGGCCTTCTTGAACCTGCGCTTCCGGGATCGGCTGCTGCCGAAGGGGGAGGGGCGATGAGCGGTCACGCACGCATGGCGATGGCGTTTGCCGTGGCTGCTGCTGCGGCGTCGATGGCGGGCGCTGGTTCGAAGCCGCGGGTCGAACGAGCGATCGGCGTTCCCGCACCGGGCAAGGTGGTGCTGACGCTGGACCGCGACGTGTACGAGTCGGCGCGGCCCGACCTGGGAGACCTCCGCGTTGTCGACCACCAGGGCGAGATCGTGCCCTATCTCCTGGAGCGCGTCGCCGATGAGGTCGTCAAGGAGACAACGCCGCCCGTTCTCATCAACCGCGCCTTCGTCAAGGGCCGGAGCGTCGAGGCCACCCTGGACTTCGCAGGCCCCATCCTGAAGAGCGAGATCCTGCTCTCGCTCTCCGGCGACAACTTCCGGCGACGGGTGGTGATCGAAGGCCGGAACCGGCGCGAGACCTGGGTGACCCTGGTGGACGGGGCCTACGTCTTCGCCATCCCGGGGCCACAGGCCGTGCGCTACGAATCGGTGAGGGTGCCGGAGAACAACTACCGTTTCCTCCGGGTCACGGTGATGAACGGGCCCGACGACCCGGAACGGATCGAGATCGAGAACGTGCGCATCCGCCCTCAGGAGCGGCGGCGACCCAAAGAGGTGGCTCTCACCCCGCAACTGACGATTGCTGAGGATGCCGCCAGCCACGAGACGCTGCTGACGCTCGATCTGGGGGCCCGACACCAGCCCTTCCGCGGGGTGGCAGTTGAGGTGGCGGACGCTCAGTTCTTCCGCGGGGTGCGCC
>DATECU010000121.1:0-13191 GCA_035286745.1 Vicinamibacteria bacterium
ACTGGTACAGATAGAAGAACCATTCCTTAATGACGTCTTCCGTCAGGTCCCGGGCGCCAGCGATTTCGCCCAAGGCCCGGCCGATGGTCTTGAAGTAGCGCCGGTAAACCGACCGCAAGAGCTCGGCCCGGAGCACCGGCATATTCTTGGGATCGCCGGAGCCGATGAAGAAGTGGCACTTGTCGGCGCAGGCCCCGCAGCGGACGCAGACATCCAGGAACACCTGAAGCGAGCGGTACTTGCTGAGGCGCTCCTCAAAGCCCCTGCGGATGATGGACTGCCAGTCGGCGGGCAGCTTCCAGTCGGCGTCGGTCGGCGACCACTCGCGAGGGTTGGGAAAGCCCAGATACGTTAGGTTCTTGGCTGCCGCCGGGTAGCTCCAGCTTCCGCGTCGGGCCTCGAAGTCGAGGCCGGGGTCCATCCAGTCGCGGCGGGGCGGGAGGTGGCTGACCGCGGAAAGCTCCTCGGGCGTCTTGTGAGTGCTCATGCCTCAACCCCTCTCCACCGGCAGGCCAGCCGCCAGCAGCTTGTCGCGGAACTCGTCCTCCCACTGCTCGTAGGTGTGGGGTTCCACCACCGGGTCTTGTGGGTTCACGTGCCGGCGGCGGCGGTTGTCGTTGGGCAGGTTGCGGGTTGGGCTCAGGAAGACGCCCCCCAGGTGCATCAGCTTGCTGAACGGGAAGTAGGCGAAGAGCACGCTCACGAAGAAGACGTGAACGAAGAAGGGAAGACCGATTCCGGCGGGCACCATCGGGCGCAGAGTGACCAGCCCCAGCGCCAGCTCCTTGGCGCTCACCAGGTCCACCTTGGTCACGTATCGCATGAGGATGCCGGAGCCGGCCACCATCAGGAGCACGAAGAGCGCGAAGTAGTCGGCGGGCAACGAGATGTAACGCACCAGCGGGTTGAAGAAGCGCCTACCGAGAAGGTAGAGCAGGGCGGCGACCAGCACCAGGTCGCTCAGGAAGAAGGTGGGGGCCGCTAGCTGAAAGAAGCCGTCGAGCTGTTCCAGGAAGGCCACGACCGCGGGAGTCGGCTCCAGGAAGAAGCGCAGGTGGCGAAGGAAGACGACCAGAAAGCTGTAGTGGAAGGCGAGAGCGCCGAGCCACAGGAGCTTGTCCGCCTCGTGGTTGAGACGCCGGGACGGCCCCAAGGACACCTTGGTGTTCCTGAACAGGGAGCGGAACAACAGCACCTCGAGAGCCACCCGGCCCACCGTCCAGCGGGCGCTGGGGGGACTCTCCAGGCGGTTCGCCTTGAGCCAGGGCAGCGATTCCTGCTGGCCGCAGGGCGTGGTGATGCGATAGGGGACCGGCGCCTTGGCCCAGCGCAGCATCCGGTAGGCGACGCCAACGAGGAAGGTGAGCATCGCCGCGTAGGGGATCAGCACCCCGAAGAGGTACTCCTGACCCCAGGGACCTGCTCCCAGAGACACGACGCCCAGAAGCGCCGCCACCGCCAAGAGCGCGGAAAGGGCCTTCACGGCACGCACCCTCCTTCCAGTTGAACGCCTTCGCCGGCGTGCTGGACCGACTCCTCGGCGGCGTTCTCGAGGCGCTGCCAGAGCGACGCCGTCCGCCGCTTGATCTCCTGGGTCCGAATCTCGAAGATCCGTTCCCGGCATCCCATGTAGAGGTCGAAGGCGGAGAGAGCCAGTTGGTCGATCCGATCCTCGAGCCCCAGCAGCTCCTGCCGCAGCTCTGCGCCTACCGGGTACTCACGGAGATGCTGGCGGATCACCCGCCGCAACCAGAACACCAGTGCCACCGCCTGCGACGGCGAGTAGTCCTGGACCGCTCGCAAGCGAACCATCGCTTCCAGCGCCTCCGCCACCGAGCCGGTCTCCCGGCCCAGCACGAAGCCGTCGAAGACCACCTCGGTGCCCCGCAGGATGGTGTAGCCCACCGGGTTGTGGAACCGGTCCCGCTCCCCGCGCAAGAAGCGAGCCGCTTCCGGGGGATAGGAATCGAAGATCATCTGCCGCCAGCGCTCCAGGATGGCCGGCCGGTGTTCCGTCAGGAAGCCCGCAAGATCCATGAGACATCGCCCTTCTGCAAGCCAGCACGACCAGCGTTCGTCGAACCAGGAGCCGGAGAGGCCGCAGCTCTCAGGCTCTCGCCGCTCGCGCAGGTGCCAACGGCTACACGCAGCCCGTGGGCTTTGGCAGCCCAGCCACCTTGCAGGCGCCCTTGGCCGGCCCGGAGGGGAAGAGCGCGTAGATCCTCTTCAGGTCGAACCCGGTCTCCTTGCACAGCTTGCGGATCATCGGCGCCACCCCGAACTTGACGTAGTAGTCGCGCAGATAGTTGACGACCTTCCAGTGGTCCTCGGTGAGGTTCTCCACACCCTCCGTGGTGCCGAGCGCAGCCGCCACGGCATCGTTCCACTTGTCCGGCTGCACGATGAAGCCGTCCTCGTCGACGTCGATGGAGACACTACCCTGCGTAAACGTAGGCATCCTTCACTCCTTGTTTGGCTCCCCGGAGTTCCCGCCTCCAGGGTTGCTGGCGTTTTGCGTTCTTGTGAGCTCCTGCTCCGCCCGTTCCAGGGAGCGCAGGAACTCGGGTAACGGCCGATAACCGCGCGCGGTGGCCTGGGCAAGCTCCTGCCGCGCCTCCCTGACCTGACCCTGGGCCAGGAGCCCCACCGCCAGGAAGTAGTGGCCGGCGGCGTGGCCGGGATCCAGCTCCAGAACCCTCCGGGTGGCCCGGATCAGCCCCTCCTGGTTGCCGAGGTAGAGAAACGCTTGCCCGATGTTGTGGTGCGCCCTGAGGTCGTCCCGCCTCTTGAGCGCTTCCTGGTTGGCCTCCAAGCACCCCAGAAAGTCCCACTTGAGCAGCAGCACGCCGCCCAGGTTGACCCACGCCTCCACCAGATCCGGGTTCAGGGCGAGCGCCTTCCGGTAGGCCTTCTCGGCCCGATCCACCAGTCCGCGCTTGGCGTAGGCGAGACCGAGGTTGAACTGAGCCGCGGCGGATTGCGGCCGCTGCTCGGCCAGCGTCCTCACCTCATCGAGGCGATCGCCGGCCCTGATCTCAGCACCCATGAGCATTGGCTCTCTCCCTCTGCGCTGCCTGCGCGCGCCATCCGTTGGACGCCTCGGTCCGGGCCCTCCGCTCCTGCTGGTAGAGGCGCGCCAGCGCCAGCAGGCCGGGGGCCCAGCTCGGGGTCCCCAGCGCGTGCAGGTGCAAGTAGGATGCCCAGACGCGTCCGCTCACCAACCCGTCCCGACCTTCGCCCAGCCCGACCCCCCGCTCCAGCCGAAGCACCGCAGGCGGGGCAACGGCTCCGATCACGCGCGAGTAGTGGAACTCGTGCCCGCATAGCGTGGCGCCGCGCTCGAAAAAGGGGTTCGCCACCTCCACCCGTGCCGTCACGTAGCCGTGCCCCACCGGCCGCGGCGTCTGCTCGACCCTGAGATCCAGGAGACCCGCCATCGGGTAGGTCGCGCCGCCCACCGTGAGCGAGCGGGCCAGATACATGAGCCCTCCGCACTCGGCGTAGATGGGGAGCCCGGCCGCAGCGGCCGAGCGCAAGCTCCGGCGCAAGCCGTGGTTCTGCGCCAAACGGTCTGCATAGGCCTCCGGGAAGCCTCCGCCGATGTAGAGGGCGTCGACCTCGGGGAGCGAGTCCCCGGCCAGCGGCGACACCAAGCTCAGCTCGGCTCCGCCCTCTTCGAGCGCTTCCAGGTTGTCCGGGTAGTAGAAGCTCACGGCCTGGTCGCGGAAGACGGCGATTCTGACCGGGGGCCCGGCCGCCGGACGCGAGCGGGCGCCGACCTCGATCGGCGGTGCCGAGGCGGCGATGCGCAGCAGGGCCGGCAGATCCAGGTGGCGGGTCACCGCCTCCGCAGCCAGCGCCATGGCCACCTCTCCCTCCGGATGCTCGATCGCGGTCAGCAGGCCCAGATGGCGGCCGGGGAAGGGGTCGCTGTCCAGGCGGGGCAACGCCCCCAGCACCGGCGGACCGCCGCTGCCGGCGATGGCCTCGCGAATAACGCGCTCCTGGCGTGAGGTGCTGACCCGGTTGAGCACCACCCCGGCCAGATCGAGTGCGCCGTCCAGGGCCTGGCACCCCAGGACCAGAGCGGCGACGGTGCGCGTGCTCTTGGTGACGTCCACCACCAGGACGACCGGAGCGCGGAGTCGTTTGGCGAGCTCCGCCGTCGAGTGGGTCCCTCGGGCGTCGAGCCCGTCGAACAGGCCCCGGTTGCCCTCCACCAGCAGCAGCTCGCCGGCGCCGCCCCTGAGGAGCGCCTCTTCCAGCGCCTCCGGCGACATCAGGAAGCTGTCAAGGTTGCGCCCCGGCCGGCCGGCGGCGGCGCCCAGCCAACCGGCGTCGATGTAGTCGGGGCCCTTCTTGAAGGGAGCCACCGCCATGCCCTTCTGTGTCAAGGCTCGCGCCAGGCCCACCGAGAGCAGCGTCTTCCCGCTGCCGCCGGCCAGCCCGGCAATCACCAAACGCGGTGTGGAGAGAAGCATGGCCGTGCCTGGACCGGGGTCTAGATCATCTCCAGGAAACCGCAGGGGCACTCCGCTGCACACTTCTTGCAGCCATCGCAGACCCCCAGGTTGATCGTGTAGTAGTGGCCCTGGAAGGGGGCAGGCACCTTCTTGAAGCAGTTGCTCTGGCAGTACATCCAGCAGCCGTCGCAGCCGAAGCACAGCCCGCAACTGAAGCAGCGGGTCGCCTCCTCCAAGGCCTGGTCCCGGTTGATGCCGTGGTCCACCTCGTCCCGAGGCCGCGCCAAACGATCCTCAGGCGAGAGCACGCTGCGCTCGGCCCTGGGCTTGGCGGCGTAGTAGTCGAGCTTGATGCGGTCGGAGCCGATGCGGGGCTTGGCTGGCAGGGCCTGCGGCTCTTCGCCGCGCAGGGCGGCGTGGATGCACTCCGCGGCCTTGCGACCCTGGCCGATCGAGATGGTGGCGAGCCCCAGGCCCAGGGCATCGCCGCCCGACCACACGCCCTTGATGGCGGTGCGGCCCCAGTCGTCGACGTGCAGCCAGGATCCCTGGCCGGGAAGCTCGCCCAGGTTCGACCAGTCGGGCTGCTGGCTCACCGCCATGATCACGGTGTCGGCCTGCATCTCGTAGACGTCGCCCTCGATGGGGACCGGGCTGCGCCGGCCGGACGCGTCGGGCTCCCCCAGCTTCATGCGTTGTACGAAGAGCTTCTGGATGCGACCCGACCCGTCGCGCTCGATGCGAACCGGAGCCGCCAGGAACTCGAGCTTGATGCCCTCCTCCAGCGCCTCCACGATCTCGCGGTCGATGGCGGGCATCTCGGTCCGGGTGCGGCGGTAGAGGATGGTGACCTCGGCCCCCAACCGCCGGGAAACGCTGGCGGCGTCCGCGCTCAGCCGGAGCGAGACCCGAGCGGCGTCGATGGCGGTGTCGCCGCCACCCACGATGACCACCCTCGAACCGACCTCAGGCTTCTTGCCGGCATTGGCCTGGTTCAGGAAGTCCGTCCCCGTGTAGACACCAGGCCCCTTCTCGCCGGGGAGGCCCATGGTCTTGCCCTGGTGAGCGCCGATCCCGACGAAGACCGCGGCGAACTCCCGCTTCAGGTCTGCGAGCTGGACCTCGCGGCCGATCCGGGTGTTCAAGCGAAGCTCGACACCCAGATCCAGGATGCGCTGGATCTCCGCGTCCAGCACCTGACGCGGCAGGCGGTACTCGGGGATGCCGTAGCGGAGCATGCCCCCGGGTTTCTCGAAAGCCTCGAACACGGTCACCGGGTATCCCCGCCTGGCCAGATGGTAGGCGCAGGAGAGGCCCGAAGGTCCGGCGCCGATCACGGCAATGCGCTCCGGCCGCAGCTCGCCGTTCCCGAGCTTCGAGAGGGCAAGACCGCGATCGATCCCCCAGTCGCCCAGGAAGCGCTCGACCGAGTTGATGGAGACCGCGCCGTCCTTGTCCTTGCGATTGCAGGCCCCCTCGCAGGGATGAGGACAGACCCGCCCCATCACCGCCGGGAAGGGGTTGGTCTCCACCTCCAGCCGCCAGGCCTGGTCGCAAGCCGCCTCCAGCGACAGCCCGGTCTTCTCGCGTTGGGCGAGGGTGGTCAGCCAGCCGCGAATATCGTTGCCGCTGGGGCACTCCGCGATGCAGGGCGGCAGCTTCTCCACCGCCAGCGGACGCTGCGGCGAGATCTCGCCCCCGCCGCCCCCGGTGCTGCGGGCCACAAACGGCTTGGCTTCGGTCTTCTTCTTCAGGAGTGCCATGGTGGCGGCCTTTCCGTCCTAGGCGTAGGGGTAGAGGTTCGACTTGAACTTCTCCAGCTCGCCGAGCAGCTTGTCGTGCTTCTCCTCGTCGTAGATCAGGTAGTCGAGCAGGGTTCGCTGGACGAAGAGGGTGCAGTCGTCGCGCAGCTCCTTGCCCAGCGCGATCACCTCTCGTTCCGCTTCGTCATGCTTCTGGATCTGGTCCCAGATCTCCGCCAGGTCCTCCGGCCGCAGGTGGATCGGCGTCTTGGTGAGGCTGTCGATGATGAACTGCTGAACCCGGTGGTGTTGCACGGAGTCGTTGCGGATGATCTCCATCACCTGGCGCACCAGCGGGTTGGCGGTCTTCTCCATGATCTGGGCGCTGCTGTTGATGGACTCCCGCTCGATCTCCTGCCAGTGGCGGAGCGCGTTCACCAGCCGCTCGGTCCGCTCCGGTCCCTTGACCTTCTCGCCCCCTCGCTTCGGCTGCTTCATTACGGTCCTCCCGGTCGGTCGGCGATGGGGGCCGGAAGCTGCCGGCCCCCACCCAACGGTGCGGCCCCTGATCTCACTTGTCGGGTGGCAGCGTGATGTAGCTGCCACCCACGTAGCTGTAGATGCAGCGGCCGGAATCGATGATCTGGCGGATCGCCTGCTTGCACAGCGCCTTGTCGCAGGCCTCCTCGCCGAACTTCTCGATCATGGCCTTGGTGAGATCCATGGCCTTCAGGTTCTTCTTCCCATGCGTCGCTGTCACTAGCTCGTGCATGGCGTTGGCGACATCGTCGAGACTCGCCTGAGCCATCGCTGCCTCCTAGTGCTTGAGTTGGGCGGACCGCTTGAAGGTCTCGCCCGCGTGAGTGAAATCGTCGATGTGGTACTTGGTGAAGGGGATGCCGGTGAGCTTGAAGAAGCGGGACCAGCCGATGCGCTCGATCCACTCGCCCATCCGTTCGTGCTTCCTGGCGTTCGTGGCGTAGACGTTCACCAGCTTCACCACCGCCTCCACCACCTCGGGCCAGCGCGGGGGGTTGTTGGGCAGGAAGGGGATGGCCAGCTTGGAGAACATGGGCTCGTGTCTTGCGTTCGACACCTTGCCGCCCACCCAGATCGAGATGCCGTCGGTCTTGGGGTTGCTGATCTTCATGGCCGGGCACACGGTGTAGCAGTTGCCGCAGTACATGCACTGCTGCTCTTCCACCTCGACCGACGCCTTGCCCTCCACGGTGGCGGGCCGGATGGCTCCGGTCGGGCAGGAGGAGACCAGGGTCGGCACCTCGCAGACCTTGGGCAGCTCCTTGTGGTCGATCTTGGGGGCCCGGGTGTGAACCCCCAGCACCGCGATGTCGGAGCAGTGCACGGCGCCGCACATGTTGAGGCAGCAGGCGAAGGCCACCCGCAGCTTGGCGGGAAGGTCCATGTTCACGAAGCGCGGGTACAGCTCGTCCATCAGGGCCTTGACCACGCCCGAGGCGTCCGAGGCCGCGGAGTGGCAGTGCACCCAACCCTGGGTGTGAACGATGGAGGAGATGGCGTTGCCGGTGCCGCCTACCGGGAAGCCGAGGGCCGCCAGGTCCTTCTGCAGCGGCTTGATCTTGGCGGGGTCCGCCAGCAGGAACTCGACGTTGTTGCGGCTGGTGAAGCGCAGGTAACCGCCGCAGTGCTTGTCGGCCAGCTCGGCGAAAGCCCTGAGGGTGGTGACGCTGAGCAGGCGGGGCGTCCCCGCCCGCACCGTGAACAGCTTGTCCCCCGACTCCGCCACGTGCACCAGCACGCCGGCCTCGGGGTTCTCGTGGTAGAGCCACTTCCCGTAGTTCTTCTTGATGACTGGCGGAAGGAACTTCTCGTAGTGGGGTGGGCCGATATCGGTCTTGCGTTCAGGCATCGGAAATCCTCCTTCTCGCCTACTTGGTGGCCGCTTCCACGAGCTCGTCCTCGAAGAAGATGTAGGGGTTGGTGCGCGGATGGGCGATCATCTCGGGCACCGGATCCAGCCCGATCTGGCCCAGGAAGCTGCCCAGGCCGACGCGCTGGATGAACTCGCCGACTCGCTCGCGGTTCTTGCCGTGCTCACCCCAGAAGTCCCAGATGGCCGCGCACAGGTCCTTCAGGTCCTGGTAGGGCGGTTCCATCTCGATGAAGGGAACGAACACCGAGGAAAGCAGCGCCCCGCCGATGATGGGAGCCTTGGCGCCGATCATGATGGTGGCGCCCTTCTCCTTGCCCGGGCGCAGCGCCTTGGGCAGCACGTTGATGCAGTGCATGCACTTGACGCACTCCGCGTTTTCGATCGCCAGGTCCTTCCCGTTCCACGCCATGCAGCGCGAGGGGCAGAGGTCGCAGACCTCCTTCTGGATGTCGGTGCCGCTCTTGGCGTACTCGCGGACCTGGGCCTGGTCGACCCGGATGTCGTCCTTCCAGGTGCCGATGATCGACAGGTCGGCCCGGGCCACCGAGGCCACGCAGTCGTTGGGGCAGCCGGCGAACTTGATCTTGAACTTGTAGGGGAAGGCGGGGCGGTGCAGCTCGTCCTGGAAGCCCTGCGTTATGTCGTAGCAGACCCCCAGGGTGTCGTAGTTGGCCCACTCGCAGCGGGCCGGCCCCACGCAGCAGCTCGGCGTCCGCATGTCGGAGCCGGATCCCCCCAGGTCCCAGCCCTTCGCCGTGAGCTCGGCGAAGATGGGCTCCAGCGCTTCCGTCTTGGCTCCCAGGAAGATGATGTCGCCGGTGGAACCGTGCATGTTGGTGAGCCCGGAGCCATGGCGATCCCAGATGTCACACAGGTCGCGCAGCGCCTCGGAGGTGTAGAACCAGCCGGAGGGCTGGTTGATGCGGCAGGTGTGGAACTCGGCCACGTCGGGGAACTCGGTCGCCAGGTCCGAGTAGCGCCCGATGACACCGCCGCCGTAGCCCATGACGCCTACCAGGCCGCCGTGCTTCCAGTGGCCGATATGCTCCTCGTAGGACCGCTCGAGCACGCCCAAGAGGTCCTGGACCATGGGGCGGCGGGCTTCGTTCTTGATCTCCTTGACGAAGCTGGGCCACGGCCCCTTCTCGAGGTCGTCGAGAAGCGGGGTGGCTCGCTTTTTCTTATCGCTCATGGAAACTCCTTTCGACGGCTAGATCTCCGACCCAGTAGCTCGAGGAGGCGATCGGTCCCGCGCCAGGCCCCAAGACCCCGATCGTCCGCAGCTCTTTTCGGCTGGCCCATGGTCTCTTCTGACTATGGCGTTCGGCACGCCACCGAGGACCCAGACAAGCAACCTTCGGGCCATGCCCCCAACTGCAAGCTGGCCCGTAACTGCATGACTGCACGGGGGCGAACGCAACCGCAGGGTTACACGCCGCGCCGCGGACGTTTCTCGTGCGTAACGGTGGGGCGAGGCGGTTGCGGTCGGGCCCAGCGCGAACGCCGCCCTCCGCGGGCACGGACGGGCGGCGTTCAAAGCGGCGCGCTCCGGGGCCACGCCTTCGGGCTAGGTCAGTGGAACTCCCACTCCACGAAGCCCGGGGGAACATCGGTCATGGCGTTGACCAGAAGCTCAACCAAGCCGCCGTACAGAATCCCGCAGCGCTCCCAGCCGTCGTAGTAGCGGATGACGTCGCGCAGTTGCCCCTTGCAGTTGGAGCAGGGGGCGCACACGTACTTCTTGGTCTCGGGACCGATCGACTCCCGAAACGCCTCCAGGATCTGCCGGAACTTCATCCTGCCGGCCACCCGGGTCCGCCAGTCGGGGAAGTTCAGCGACTGGCAGACCGCGAAGCCGGAGCCGCCGCCACAGCAGTAGTTGTCGACGCCGTGAGGCTCCATCTCCCGGAACTGCGGACAGATCCGCTTCAGGATCTTGCGCTGGGGTTCCACGATTCCCATCGACCTGGTGATGTTGCAGGGATCGTGGAGCGTCACCGGGAAGTCGTTGCGCGAGGGATCGAGGCGGAGCTTGCCGTTCAGAACCAGGTCCTCGAGCAAGACCAGCGCCGACTCCGCAGGCACCCAGAGGTCGCCCGGGATCAGCCGGTCGGCGATCGGCATGAAGGCCTTGTGGGCGTGACCGCACTCCCCCATCAGCAGCTTCTGGACCTTGAGCTTCTTGGCCACCTGGTAGTGGCGGAGCACGATGCGGGAGTACTGGACGTCGTCGTAGAAGAGCCCATAGTTCACCGAGTCGTAGCCCAGGGGCTCGGAGGACAGGGTCCAGCTCACGCCGGCCGCTTCCAGGACGATGGCGAAGGCCTGCAAGTTCTCCGGCCAGGAGAGGAACTCCCCTGCGTTATGCATGACCAGGTACTCGGCGCCCTCGCGGTCGAACGGGATCTTGATGTCAAGGCCGGTCTTGGCCTTGATGTCCTCCTCGGCGAACTCCATCATGTCCAGGACGCCGGCCGGGTTGAGGCCGGTCGAAGAGCCGGTCTTCAACTGCTTGACGGTTCCCCCTTCGTGCAGCTCGAACATCTGGATGCCCAGTTCCTGGCTGAAGAGCTTGCGGATCTCGCGGGTGATCAGGGCGTTGTCGACGCCGATGGGGCAAGCCTGGGCGCAGCGCCGGCAGAGCGTACAACGATAGGCCAGCTCGGCCAGGGTGACCAGGGTGTCCCAGCCCAGCTCGATGTCGTGTCCCCGGAGCCTGGGGAAGAGGTGGCCCCCCGGCTTCAGGTAGCGGTTGACGATCTTGCGCAACACCTCGGCCTTGAAGGTGGGACGGTAGGCCTCGAGTCCGCCCGAGTCGGTGTAGATGCCGCAGGCGGTGTTGCAGGTCTGGCACTTCACGCAGTTCTCGAGCGACAGCAGGAGCGGCTGCAGGAAGGTCCAGTTGTCCTCCCGGTCCAGGAGTTTGGCGAGCCCGCTCAGGAAGCGGGCCACCAGCTCCTCGCGCGCCTCCTCGCTTTCGGGCTTGGGAATCCTGAGCGCGCTCACGCCGTCGGGGCCGACCTCGTAGCGACGCCTCTGGTCCTCGCTCAGGGGCGGTATCTCCGCGTCCCGCCACTCGTGATAGGGCGGGGGCAGCGGCACCAGCTGGTGGACGTCGAGGTGGCGGTCCTGCTCCAGCAGGCGGATGACCTCTTCGGGACGCATCTGGGTGGCCATGGTCATTTCCCCTTGTCGCCGGCCGGCAGGTTGGAAGCCACCTCGACCCAGGTGTGTCCGGTTTGGATATGCGGCGCCGCCCACGACACACCGAAGTTGAGCGCTGCCGCTAGACGGCGGTCGAGCGCGCTGCCCGGCACCCGCGGCCGGTCGTCCCAGCGCACCAGGTGATAGGTGAAGTACTTCGAGAAGAAGTGGATCATGCGGGTGGCCGGGAGGTAGCCGAGGAAGAGCGCGGCGGTCGCCATCTGGGCGGCCAGGAGCGCGGGCACCTGGAGGGGCCGGCCCCGAAGCAGGTCGCCTACCGCCAGCGAGGCAAGGTCCATACCTCCAGGCGTCAGGGCCACCGCCAGGCTCAACACGCCAAGCCCGGCGAGCAGGGCCAGGTTCATGAGATCGAGCGGGGTGGTGTAGGGCCGAAGCCGCGGGTCGCCGGCCCGCATCCAGAGCAAGACCAGCGAGCCCAGAGCCAGCAGCCCACCGCCCGCAGCCGCGGGGAGGGAGAGCAGCTCACGCCACCAGGCCCCGGGCACACCTAACACTGCGGCGAGAAGGCCCAGGGTGGTGGCGACCATCAGGTAAAGGCCCCAGTGAAAGGGCAACGAGCCCCACCACAGGCGGCGGTTGTTCTTGAAGACGCCCAGGAGCAGCAGGATCTCCTCGCCCATCACCAGCACCTCGCCCAGGGGATTGGTCTTTCTGGGCTTGGTCCACCAGTCCTTCTCCTCCAGGTGGGACCCACCGTGATCGCGGCGCGGGTCGTGAGCTACCGGGTACAGGTCCCAGCGCAGGTGATCCGGCGCCCGCAGGTACCGAAACGCCCGAAAGGCGCATCCCAGCACAAAGACAGCGCAGCCGAGCCAGATCCACGCGAGAAGTGCGACCTGGGACATAGTCCCTCCCTTCGATTCGGGGGCGGGCCGGCACCTGGCGGAAACCGAACCGCTTGCCGCCGGCTCGCATGTGCAAGAGTCCTGCCCGTGGTCAGCCCCGATCGGCGACCGCCATGGCGAAGCGGTTCTTGAGGTGGCCGCGCGCCTCCAAGAAAGCCATGACCCGGGCCGCGCTCTCCGGCGGCGTTTCCCGATCGGTCCTGAGCGTCAGCTCCGGCTTCAGCGGGATCTCGTAAGGCGCCGAGATCCCGGTGAACTCCGGGATCTGGCCGGCCCGGGCCTTGGCGTACAGGCCCCGAGGGTCGCGTCGCTCACACACCTCAAGCGGGCAGTCCACGAACACCTCAATGAAGTCCCCGGGTTCGTGAATGGCTCGGTTCCGGTCTCGATCCGCTCGGTAGGGGGAGATGAAGGCGGTCAGCGCGATGGCACCGTTCTGGGTCAACAACTTGGCCACCTCACCGATGCGGCGGATGTTCTCGGCACGGTCCTGGGGGCTGAACCCCAGATCCCTGTTCAAGCCGAAACGGATGTTGTCTCCGTCCAGGACGCAGCAGTAGCGGCCCCGCCGGTGCAGCATCTGGTCCACCAGCGCGGCGATCGTCGACTTCCCGGAGGCGCTCAGCCCGGTGAACCAGAGGGTCACCCCGCGCTGTCCGAGCAACCTCTCGCGTTCCGCCCGGGTGACACGCGTCTCCTGGCGGGTGATGTTCTCGCTCTTCGGTTCCTGCATTCGCTCTTGCACCTCGTCAGTCTTGCCGCCGCTGACCCGCTCGCTCAGGCATGGCTGGAAACGCCGGTTGGGAAGTCGAAGAAACCGAAGTTGCCGGATAGAAACGCCTCGATGCAGGCCGCCACCGTGGTCTCGGCGTGCATGGTGACATCCAGTTGGCGAGCGCAGCCCATGAGCCGGCCGAGCATGGCCAGGCGCAATTCGGTCTCCTCTCGGGGCAGCTTCCTCACCCAGGCGTTCAGAAGGTCGTGCTGGCGGTCCACCGTGAAGG
>DATECU010000122.1:0-2955 GCA_035286745.1 Vicinamibacteria bacterium
GCCGGCAAGCCGGCTGCGATCCGGTTCCTCTGCGGGCAAGAAGGTCGTGATGTCGCCCTCCCCGCGCGAGAGATAGGCGATGAGCTCACCCCCGGCCAGGACCACGTGGGTGCCCGCGCTCCGTGCCAGCCGCCGCTCGCCGGCCGCCGGCCAGGGCAGGGCGGCGCCAAACGGGTTTGCCGGATCGGTGGAAGCCAGCACCACCGCCGAGACCTCAGCGTCGGGAGACGGGTCGCGAAGCTCCCGCAGCCGGTCGAGCGCCCCCGGCAGGGCGAACTGGGAGCCGCCGCCGCCGCTCACGAAGTAGCCGCGGCGGACGCGGCCGGCTTCCTCCATGGCCCGCAGCACCGGGTACAGCGCCGAGAAGCCCCCCGGCACTGCCTCCGCCAGGATGGCATCGCGGGTCAGCACGCCGTGGCGCGCCAGGAGCTGCTCGGCGAGCGCGGTCGCCCGTTTGGTGTCGGAGACCACTGGCTGCCGGCCGAGATCGAGCAGGCTGAAGCGTCCCAGCGCAGCGGGAGGTGCCTGACGTCGGGAGCGAAAGCTGGCCGGGGATCGCCGGATGGCGTGACGACGTCTCTCTCCGCCGGCCAGGAAGGCGCGCAGAGCCACCGCCGAGTCGTTCACCACCTCCCCGTTCCAGATGAGATCCCAGAGCGTGTCCAGGAGCTCTCGCTCGAGTCCGCCCACCGCCGCGTGCAGATCGCCAAAGAAGCTGGCGCCGTGGGTGGTCAGCAGGTCCCGGACCCGCTGGCGGAGGCCCTCACCCGTGGAGGGCTTCCTGGGCGAGAAGAGGCGGGGCAGATGGTCGGCCAGGTACAGAGCCAGAAAGCCATCGCGCTCGCCTAGCGGACCGTGCCCAACCCACTGCAGCTCGCCGGCAGCGCACAGGGTGTCGAGATCGGAGGGCCGATAGCCCGGGAGCCGAGCCGGAAGCACGTCTGCCTCCAGAGTCGAGGCCGGAACCACGGCCCCCTGCAACTGCTCGACCACGTCCAGCAGCGCATCGGGCCCGCCCCGGGAGTCGCCTCCACCGTTGGCCACGATCCGGTGCCAGGCCACCCCCAGCCGCGCCAGCGCCGCTGGCGGCGCCGGCTCTACCTCTCGTCGGGCGCGGGCCAGCGAGGCCCGCCGCCAGGCCGCCAAGACCTCGGCATCGCACCACTCGCGTTCAGCAGGGCCGACGCGAAAAGCCCCTTCGACCAGCCGGCCCTCGTCCCCCAGTTGCCGGAGCGCCGACTCCACCACCCCCGCCTCAAGTCGGTAGCGCTCGGCAAGTTCGCTGGCCGCAAACGGCCCCCGGTTCCTCGCATAACGTGCAATGAGGCCGAGAAGCGGCCGCGACGCGGGCTCCAGGAACGCCGCCGGCAGACCCTGCGGCGGTGCTACGCCCAGGGCATCCCGAAGCAGTGCCGCGTCCTCGATCGCCGCAAAGCGCGGTTCGTCGCCCAGCATCAGGGACCAGGCGCGGCCTTCGGCCAGCAGCCGGGCGAGGAGATCCGGAGCCGCCGACGCCTCCGACCGCTCCCCGATTTCCGAAAGCGAGAGGTCGCCCAGCCGCAACAGCAGGTCGTGGAGCCGATCTGGGCTCATGACTCGCCGGCTGGGCCCGGTGGCCTGGAGCTGGCTCTGGATCTCCTGAAGCGCCTCGAGGTCGAGCAGGTCCTTGAGCTCCGTCTCCCCGAGCAGCTCGCGGAGCTGGCGCGGGTCGACGACCAGGGCGTGGGCCTTCCGTTCGGCGAGGGGCACATCGCCCTGGTAGAGGTAGTTGGCCACGTAGCCGAAGAGCAGCGAGGCCGAGAACGGCGAGGTCACCGGGACGTCGACGGTGACCAGCCGGACCTGGCGCCGCTCCACCTGCCGGCACAACTCATAGAGAGCCGGGAGGTCGAACACGTCCTTCAGGCACTCGCGATAGGCTTCGAGCAAGAGCGGAAACGTCGGGTAGCGTGCGGCCACCGCCAACAGGTCGCCGGCCCGCTTTCGCTGCATCCAGAGCGGCGAGCGCAGGCCAGGCCGGCGGCGGGGCAAGAGCAGGGCGCGACTGGCCGCCTCCCTGAAGCTGGCCGCGAAGAGCGCCGAGCCGGCCAGCTCGCGGCTCACCAGGTCTTCCACTTCGTCCGGTGCCGGCAGCAGACTGGCGGCGTCCGGAGGGCGCTCGCAGTCGGGCAGGCGGATCACGATGCCGTCGTCGCTGGCCACCGTCTCCACCTCCGGATAGCCCTGCTGGCGCAGCCGGGCCTGGATGGCCAGCGACCAGGGCGTGTGGAGCCGAGCGCCTCGAGACGAGAGGAGGCAGAGCCGGAAGTCCCCCATCTCGTCCCGGCTCCGCTCCAGGACCAAGGTGCGGTCGTCGGGGACGGCGCTGGCCGCCCGCTGCTCGTGCAGGTAGGCCAGCAGGTTCCGGGCCGCCTCCTCCTCGAGCGCATGTTCGTCGGCGAGCTTCCGAAGCGCCTGTTGGGGAGGCAGAGCCAGCAACTCGCGGGCCAGCCGGCCGATCAGACGACCCAGGGCCACCGGGCGAGCCGGTCGGTCGGCCCGCCAGAACGGCATCTTCCCCGGGTACCCGGGGGCCGGCTCCACCAGGACCCGATCCCGGGTGATCTCCAGGATGCGCCAGCTCGAAGCTCCCAACACGAAGACCTCGCCCTCCCGGCTCTCGAACACCATCTCCTCGTCCAGCTCACCCACCCGCCGGCCCGCCCGCCCCGGGGCCTCGGTCAGGAAGACGCCGTAGAGGCCGCGATCCGGGATGGTTCCAGCGTTAGACACAACCAGTCGGCGGGCGCCCTCGCGGCCCCGGATCACCCCTCGCCGCCGGTCCCAGGTGAGACGGGGCCTGAGTTCGGCGAACTCCTGGGACGGGTAGCGGCCGGAGAGCATGTCCAGCACCCCATCGAACTGACCCCGGGTCAGGGTGGCGAAGGGCGCCGCCCGACGGACCACGCCGAACAG
>DATECU010000123.1:0-29930 GCA_035286745.1 Vicinamibacteria bacterium
CGCTGGCGGCGTTCCTCAAGGGCCTTCCGCCAGCGCGCTGAGCGCCCGTGACGGTCAAATCAGGCCGCTGAGCGGCGACGACGGGTCGGCGTATTTCTTCTTCGGCATGCGGCCGGCGAGGTAGGCCAGCCGCCCCGCCTCCACCGCCGCCTTCATGGCGCGCGCCATGCGCACCGGGTCGTGAGCCTGGGCGATGGCGGTGTTCATGAGCACGCCGTCGGCGCCCAGCTCCATGGCGATGGCGGCGTCGGAAGCGGTGCCCACCCCGGCGTCCACGATCACCGGCACGGTGACCGCCTCTCTGACCAGTTGGATGTTGATCCGGTTCTGAATGCCCAGGCCGCTGCCGATGGGCGCGCCTAACGGCATGACGGCGGCGGCTCCGGCGTCCTGCAGCTTCTTGGCCACCACCACGTCGTCGGTGGTGTAGGGCAGCACCACGAACCCCTCCTGCACCAGCACCCGGGTGGCCTGGAGCAGGGCCTCGGTATCGGGGTAGAGGGTCTTGGGATCGCCGATCACCTCGAGCTTGACCCAGTGGCTGAGGCCGGCCTCGCGCCCCAGGCGTGCGGTGCGGATGGCCTCCTCGGCGGTGTAGCAGGCCGCCGTGTTGGGGAGGATGAAGAGCCGTTCGGGATCGATGTGATCGAGGAGGTTCTCGGGGCCCCGCTTGCTCAGGTCCACCCGGCGCACCGCCACCGTGACCATCTCGGCGCCGGAGGCCAGGTGCGCCTCCTGCATCACACCGAAGCTCGGGTACTTGCCGGTGCCGACGATGAGGCGCGAGGAGAACGCACGCCCGGCCAGCAGCAGAGGATCACGCAGCATGGCCCCGATAGTAGCACGCGGCCCCGAGCCGCCGGCCGGCCGCGGGATCCGTCTCAGCCGACCGCGCCGCCCCGACCGCTCTGGCGGTCCCAGCCGCTGAAGTAGGACCGTATGGCGACCACCACTAGGGCGAGAAAACCACTTCCAGCAAACCCGGCAATGATAGGTGCAAGCAAGGCGAACCTCACGATGGCTTGGCGTCCGTTCTCTTGGACCTGCCCAGGGCCGCGGCGGTTTAGCCCTTGCCGGGCGATTCTCCCGGCGGAGGGGGGCTAGGCAGCGGCGCCAACCTGTCGCTTGCAGTATGTGATCTCCGACCGCCAACCGTTTCGCCGCGGTGAAGTGCGCGGGTGGCCCTGGTCGCTGAACGCCGACAGCTTCCGTCTACCCCCCTCCCACAAAGGTCACGATCTCCAGGCGATCGCCGTCTTTGAGCTGGAGGGAGTCGTGGCGGGCGCGTGGAATCACCTCCAGGTTGACCTCAACCGCCAGCCGGCGCCGGTCAAGGCCCAGCCGGCTCAGCAGGCCCGCGAGCGAGCTGCCGGCGGGACAATCCACACCCTCGCCGTTGACCGTCAGGCGGATGACAGCGGGGGGCTCCGTCACTTCGCGGCGGCGGCCCGGGAGGCGAGGTAGGCGAGCACGATCTCGTCGAGGGACAGGTCCTGAAGCATGGTGACCTCGGCCTGGTCGAAGCGGCCCCGCTTGATCTCCATGATCATGCCCTTGTGCTGGTCTTCCATGAGCTTGGTGAGGGCCGGTTCGTCGCCGGGGGTCGCCAGGCTGGCATAGGGGAGCCGCCGCGAGGAGAGGATCTCCCCGCCCTTGTAGATCAGGGTCTCGATCAAGGGGTTGCCGGCGCCCTTGTCCTCGGTCTGGACGTGGTACACCACACCTCGGTACTTCACGTCGGTGTTGAAACCAGTGATCATGCCCGGACCTCAGCCGCTGGCTGCTCCAGGAACAGATTCTGGGATTGGCGTTGGCGGCTGTCAAGCCGCAAGCCATAATGCCGAGACCCCGGAGGCCCCATGGACCTGGATGATGAGGAGAGAGTCCCCGTGTTCGGCAGCTGGCCGCGGATCTACGGCGCGGTCGCAATCTCCGCCCTGCTGGTGATGGCGCTGGTCGTCCTCTTCTCCCGCTTCCCCTACTGACGTGAGTTCGATCGACTGGATGGTGCTGGCCGCCTACCTGGTGGCCATCGTTACGTTTGGCGTGTGGGCGGGCCGCGGCAACCGCCGGATGGACGACTTCTTCCTCGCCGGACGCCAGATGCGCTGGTGGGCGGTGGGCCTCTCGGTGATGGCCACCCAGATCAGCGCCATCACCTTCGTCAGCACCACCGGCCAGGCCTTCACCGACGGCATGCGCTTCCTGGTGTTCTACTTCGGCCTGCCCTTCGCCATGGTGGTGCTGTGCCTCACCGTGGTTCCCTTCTTCTATCGAGCCGGGGTGACCACCGCCTACCAGTACCTGGAGCGGCGCTTCGACTCCGGCACTCGAACCCTGACCGCCCTGCTGTTCCTGATGTCTCGGGGGCTCGCGGTAGGCGTGACCCTGTACGCCCCCTCGCTGGTGCTCTCGACGCTCCTGGGCTGGAGTGAAGCCGCCACCATCCTGCTCATGGGAGGTACCACCATCGCCTACGTCTTCCATGGAGGCAACAAGTCGGTCATCTGGACCGACGTGGTGCAGATGGCCCTCATCTGGTTCGGCGTCCTCCTCTGCCTGGGCATGGCCTGGTCGGGGCTTCCCGCCGGGCTCGGCCTCCGCGACGCCCTGGCGGTGGCGCAGGCGGCCGGCCGGCTCGACATCGTGAACCCGTCGCCCTCCCTGACCGCCCCCTACACGCTGTGGGGCGGCCTCCTCGGCGGCTTCTTCCTCATGCTCTCGTACTTCGGCTGCGACCAGAGCCAGGTGCAGCGCTACCTTTCCAGCCGCAGCCTCGCCGAGAGCCGGCTCTCCCTGCTCTTCAACGCCTTCCTCAAAGTGCCCATGCAGTTCCTGATTCTGTTCACCGGGGTTCTGGTCTTCGTCTTCTACCATTTCGAGAAGCCGCCGCTGCTCTGGAATCGGGTGGAGCTGGCCAAGCTGGAGACCCGGGCGGCCGGCCCGGAGCTGGAGGCCGTCCGCGCCCGCTTCGAGCGGGCCCACGCCGCACGGGAGCAGGCGGCGCGCGCCTACGTCGGCAACCGAACCGGCGAAGCGCGAACCGCCTATGTGGCGACCGGCCTGGAGCTGGACGCCGCCCGCCAGGACGCCCGATCGCTGATCGAGAGGGTGAACGGCGGCAAGCGCTACAACGACACCAACTACATCTTCCTGACCTACGTGCTCGGGCATCTGCCCAAGGGCCTGGTGGGCCTGGTGGTGGCGGTGATCTTCGCGGCCGCCATGTCCACCCTCTCCGGCGAGTTCAACTCGCTGGCCACCGCCACCATGATCGACTTCGTCAAGCGTTTTGCGCCAGCGACCGGGAGCGAGGCCCGAGACCTGCTGCTGTCGCGCCTGTTCACCGCCTTCTGGGGCGGTTTCGCCTGCCTGGTGGCACTTCAGGCCGGCCGACTGGGCTCGGCCATCGAGGTGGTGAACCGGTTGGGGTCTCTCTTCTACGGCTCCATCCTCGGGGTCTTCGCCCTGGCCATCCTGACTCCCAAGGCGACCGCTCGCGGCGCCTTCTGGGGCCTCCTCGCCGGCATGACCGCGGTGGGCCTGGTCTCCTGGCTCACCCCCATCCACTTCCTCTGGTACAACCTGGTGGGCGCGGCGACGGTGTTCGCCGTCGGCCTTGGCATCTCGGTGCTCGGCCAGGACGGCAGGGTGTAGAATCCCTGTGGCTATGGCGACACCGCTCGAGGCCGTCGTTGAGGGCCATGTCGTCAAGACGCCCGGAGTGCGCGGGGGGAGGGCGCGCGTCGCCGGCACTCGCATTACGGTGGCGGACCTGGTTTGGCTTCACAAGTGGGGCAAGACCCCCGACGAGATGAGGGCGTACTACTCGGATAGGCCGCTGACTCTCGGCGAGGTGCACGCAGCGCTCTCCTGCTTCTACGATCACATCGACGAGATCGAGGGCGAGATCGCCGCCCAGGACGCGTGGGATGCCGACTTCGAACGCAGGAGAGCCGAGCACCTGGCCAAGAAGGCCGCCAGTCGGTGACTTCCTGATGCGGTTCGAGGATCTCGCAGCGCTGGACCGGGCCTTTCCGCCCGACTACCCCATCGTGTACCTCAAGCCCACCCAAGGGCGATGAGGTCCCGCGCCGAGCCTCGGCCAGCGGAAGGGGCGGCTGCATCGGGCCAGCAGCCGGCAGGGCGGCCGCTCCCATGAGCGCGCGCTTCATCCCGTACCTGCTGGTGGGCGTGGGAGGGTTCATCGGCGCCAACGCTCGTTATGTGGTCGCCCGCTGGGCCGACAACCTGGGGGAAGCCCGCTTTCCTTGGGGAACCTTCCTCATCAACGTGGGCGGGTCCTTCCTGTTGGGCCTGCTGGGAGCGGTGCTGGCGGAGAAGGCGGTGGCTCACGGCGACGCCTTACGACTGGCTCTGGGTGTGGGCTTCCTGGGCGCCTTCACCACCTTCTCCACCTTCGAGCTCGAAACCCATGCCCTGCTCGAGGATGGGGTTTGGCTCGGCGCCCTCGCCAACATGGTCGCCAGCCTGGTCCTGGGTCTCGTCGCGGTCCGCCTGGGCGTTCTTGCCGGCAAGGCCTGGCTCTAGAGAGAGGCCTCGGTGAAGCTCGAAGCCGAGCAGGTCCTCTGTCGCTTCCAGATCTCCAGTCTGCTGCGCCACCGGGACCAACCTCTCTATCAGTGGCTGGTGGAGCAGGCCCACCGCGAAGGCCTGCAAGGGGCCACCGTGCTCAAGGGCTTCATGGGACTGGGTGCTGGCGGCTCCCTGCTTGCCGAGAAACGCTGGACCCTGAGCCAGGAGCTGCCGGTGATCGTCGAGGTGGTCGACGCTGCGCCGCAGGTGGAGCGCCTGCTGGCGCGGGTGGAGCCCGAGCTAACGCAGGGGATCATCACCCTGGAGCGCGCCCATGTCGCGATCTATCGTGCCGGGCTGGAAGCTCGGGCCCGGCGACCCAGCCCGGCCCAGGTGATTGCCACCAAGAGGGCGAGCGCTGCGGGAGAGGTGAAGACCATGAAGCCGGCCCAGGAAGGCGTCTTGCTCAGGATCTTCATCGGCGAGAACGATCGAGGGCCCGGGGGCGAGCGGCCGCTCTATCAAGACATCGTCATGCGAGCACGTGAGGCGCACCTGGCGGGGGCCACCGTCCTCCGCGGCCCCATGGGCTTCGGCAAGCACTCGCGCCTGCACGCCGCCAAGCTCCTGGAGCTGTCCACCGACCTTCCGATCGTGATCGAGATCGTGGACTCCGAGGAGAAGATCCAGGGCTTCCTGCCGGTGGTGGACGAGCTGTTGCGCGAGGGCCTGGTGACCCTGGAAGGGGTGCGGATCTTGAGATACGGGGCGGAACCGACTCCTCGTGTCCCCACGGAGGTGGGCTGAAGCTTCACAGCGAACGCCCGGCGAGCGAGAGCAGGTCGTCGACGGCGAGGGGCTCGCGGGTGACGAAGCCCTCTCCGAACCTGACGCCGATGCGCTGGCCCTGCAGGCGGGCCGCCAACTCGAGGGCTTCCTGGAAGCGGTCGAAGGGGAGGGCCACGCTCTCGCCGGGCGCCGGTGTGAACTGGCTGGCGAAGGCCCGGACCGCCTGGAGCTTCACCTCCCACACCGCGGTCACGTCCACCACGAAACTGGGGGGTACCTCGGGGGCCTCGGTGACGGGCAGGGCGTAGACGAGATTCTGCGGCCGGAACGCCGATCCCAGGTCGGGCCGGTAGTTGCGCAGGCCGGCCACGAAGGCGGCCTGGTAGACCAGGCGGCTGGCGGCGGCGTGGTCGGGGTGGCGCTGCCGCCAGTGCTGCAAGAGCACGACCCGTGGCCGCAGCCGCCGGATCGCGGCCACCACCGCGTCCTTCTGCTCCGCCACCGGCGCCAGACCAGCGTCAGGCAAGCCTAGCGATTCACGGTGGGCAACCCCCAGCAACCGCGCCGCCTTGGCCGCCTCGGCGGCGCGGGTGGCCGGCGTGCCCCGACTGCCCGACTCGCCTCGGGTGAGGTCGAGGAGCGCCACCCGGCGGCCGCGCCCGGCCTCCAGCGCCAGCGTCCCCCCCATCACCATCTCGGCGTCGTCGGGATGGGCGCAGATGCCGGCGATATCGAAGTCGTCCATCGCCAAGCTCAGGGGCGAGGGTACAGCCGCGCGCCCAACGCAAGGCCGGCGAGCCCCACCGCCAGCAGGATGCCGCAGGGGAGGAGCATTTCGGCGGTGCTGAAGCCCCGCCATAGCCCGCCCTCCAGAGCCAGGATGGCCCACTTCACCGGGCTCAGATGGCTGGCCGAGATCATCCAGGAGGGCATGGCGAAAAGCGGCATCATGCCACCGCCCAGCATGGACATCATGAGGAGCAGGGCCCAACAGAGCCCGCCCACGCTCTGCGGGGTGCGGCCGATCACCGAGAGGCCCATCATGAGCCCGGAGAAGCCCAAGGCCGCCGCCACGCCCGCCATCGCGAAGTGGGCCAGCGACGATGGGCGGACGTGAAAGACGACCACGCCAATCGCGGTCAGGAAAGCCTCGACCAGCAGGATGGCGACCATGCAGGCCAGGCCCCGCCCGGCCAGGATCTGGGCGCGGGAGAGGGGCGCCGTCTCCAGACGCAGCAGCGTGCCCTGCTTGCGCTCCACCACCAGGCCCACCCCGAAGCTGGCGGCGCAGCCCAGGATGCCCCACAGGATTCCCTGGGGGAAGGTGATCTCGAAGGCGTTCTTGGGGCCGGCGCGTTGCTCGGCCACGCTCTTCATCTCGATCTCCACCGGATTCCAGCCGCCAGCGGCAGCGGAGGCTCCGGCGGAGCCCGCGCTGTTCGCCCTGGTGGCCGTTAGGTATCGGTCCAGTTCCTCCAGGAACCGGCCGGTGGTCTTTTGCTGCTCCGCTGGCGCGGCCCGGAGCTCGCCCCGCGCCTTGCCCACCATGCGCCCCGCGGCTTCGCGATCGGTGAACAGCGCCTGCATGCCCTTGAAGGCTTCGGCCTTCAAGAGCCCCTCCAGCATGGCCATCTCTCCGCTGCGGCTGGGGTCGGCCCCCACCTCGATCCGGGCCGGCTCGCCGTAGAACATCCGCTCCCGGGCCTCCCCGAAGCCGGGCAGCAGCACGACGTAGGCGGTCTTCTTGGCCCTGCGAACCAGGGAGACGGCCTGCTCGCGGCTCACCGCTTCAAGCGCGAGGCCCTCTTGCCGGCCCAGGGCGTCCAGAAAGCTAGCGGAGCCCGCGGTCTTGTCCTCGTCCACCACCGCCAGCGCGATCTTGCCGCGCGGCCCCCGGCCCGGAGAGAAGACCAACCCGAAGAAGATGGCCACCACCAGCGGCCAGACGAGCACGAAGAAGAGGTCGCCGCGATCCCGGGCCAGCAGGCGGAGGTCCTTCACCACCAGCGAGAGAAGAGCCCGCATCAGTCCCTCAGTTGCCGGCCGGTGAGGTGCAGGAAGACCTGCTCCAGACTCGGTCGCTCCACGTAGAAGCGCCCCACCGGTCCCTGGGCCGCCAAACGCGAAAGCTCGCCTACCGGGTCCGGGGTCTCGACTCGCAGCTCCCGGCCCTCGATCTCGGTCACCAGCACCGGGGCGCCGGCGTGGGCCGCGATCAGGTTCATCACCGTGTCCTCCGCCAGCAGCCGGCCCCGGTCCAGGATCGCCACCCGGTCGCACAGCCGCTCCGCCTCCTCCATGTAGTGGGTGGTGTAGACGATGGTGCGGCCGTCGCGGCGCAGGCTCACGATGTTGTCGAGGATCAGGTTGCGCGACTGCGGATCGACGCCGACCGTGGGCTCGTCGAGCAAGATCAACTCGGGGTCGTGAACCACCGCCGCCGCCAGGTTGAGCCGGCGCTTCATGCCGCCCGAGTACGCCTCAGCGCGATCGGCCTTGCGGTCGGCGAGGCCCACGAAGTCGAGAGCCCAGGCCACCCGTTCGCGCAGGCGCCCGCCCCGCAGGCCGTAGAGCGAGGCGAAGAAGCGCACGTTCTCCTCCCCGGTGAGCCCGTCGTACACGGCCAGCGCCTGCGGCGCCAGGCCGAGCTTGGTGCGGACCGCAGCGGTGGTGGGCGCCCCGTGGCCCTCGATCTCGACGCTTCCCGCGTCGGGGGCGAGCAGGCCCATGGCCATGTGCACGGTCGTGGTCTTCCCGGCGCCGTTGGGGCCCAGCAAGCCGAAGATCTCGCCCTGCCGCACGCTCAGGGAAAGACCATCCACCGCAGTCACCTCGCCGAAGCGCTTCTCAAGGTTGGACAGGCGGAGCATGAATCTCCGGAGTATACGTCGGGCGGTCGGGCCTCGTTCCGCCGGCGACCCGCCGGGACTACAATCGCCTTGGGAGGAAGCCATGACGCCTGAGATCTCGACCCGCGGCCGGCAGATGCCGGCTTCCCCGATCCGCAAGCTCACGCCCCTGGCCGACGCGGCCAAGAAACGCGGCGTGCGGGTGTTGCACCTGAACATCGGCCAGCCCGACCTGGAGACGCCTCAGGCCATGCGCGATCAGTTAACGAAGGTGCCGGCGGTGGTGGCCTACAGCCCCTCCCAGGGAACCGCCGAGTGTCAGGGCGCCCTGCGCCGCTACTACCAACGCGCGCTAGGCGTCTGCCTCGGCAACGATGAGGTGCTGGCCACCACCGGGGGCAGCGAGGCCATCCAGTTCGCCCTCATGGCCTCCGCCAACCCGGGCGACCAGGTCCTGGTGGTCGAGCCCTACTACACCAACTACGCGGCATTCGCGGCCATGGCCGGCGTCACGCTCTCACCCATCACCGCCAAGGCTGAGGACGGCTTCCACCTGCCGCCGCGGGAAGACTGGGAGCGAGCCAAGACCGCGAGGACCCGCGCCCTCATCCTCTGCAACCCCAACAACCCGACCGGCACCGTCTACACCCGCGAGGAAGTGATGGCGGCGGCCCAGTTCTGCCGCGACCACGGCCTCTTCCTGATCGCCGACGAGGTCTACCGCGAGTTCGCCTACGACGGCCGGCAGCCGGTGAGCGCGCTCAGCCTCGCCGGCTACGAGGACCTGACGGTCATGGTGGACAGCCTCTCCAAGCGCTACAGCGCTTGCGGTATGCGCCTGGGGTGCCTGGTGACCCGGAACCGCGACTTCTACGGAGCCTGCCTGCGCATGGCGCAAGGCCGGCTGTCGCCGCCCGGCCTGGCCCAACTAATGTCGCTAGGCGCAGACGAACTGGGGCCCGACTACAGTGCCGGGGTGGTGGCGGAGTACCAGAAGCGGCGCGACCTGCTCTACCGGGGCATGGGGGAGATCCCCGGCGTCTTCCTGCGCAAGCCGGAGGGCGCCTTCTACTTCGTGGCTCGCCTGCCGGTCAAGGACAGCGAGGACTTCGCGGCCTGGCTGCTCTCCGATTTCGAGCACCAGGGGGCCACCGTGATGGTGGCGCCGGCCCCCGGCTTCTATGCCACTCCCGGCTTAGGCCAGGACGAGGTGCGCATCGCCTACGTGCTGAAGGCCGAGGACCTGGAGCTGGCGGTGCGCGTCTTCCGGCACGGCCTCGAAGCCTATCGTCAGGCGCGCGGCCTGGCTCCGGTAGGCGTGGAAGCGGTCGCCGCCCCCGCCTGAGTCGCTGGGCGACCCGAGCTGCCGCACCGAAAGTGGTCCACGTCTTGGTCAAGGAGGCTGCTTGCGCTGTCCCCCGCTCGCCCTATACTGAGACACCAGGGCCGTTTCCTGGCCACGCCGTTCCGCAACGGGCAGCAGAGTGACCATGAGGGTCCATTCGCTGATGACTGGCGGCCCCAGATTCTCGACGCTGGCGGCCACGGCCTGCCTTCTGTGGGGTCTGGCCAACCTGGCAGTCCCGGGTGCCGGGGCCGACGGCCCGGGTCTCGCCTGGGCGATGGCCTTGGGGGGCGCCGCCCTGCTCCCCCAGCGCAGGGACTGGCTGTCTCGGCTGCTGGCCTCGGCGGTGGTCCCGGTCGGTCTCCTGGTCTGGCTGCTTCACGGCCGCGTCTCCCCCGCGTCCGCGCTGGCGACGCTGCTGGCCGCGGCAGCCCTGCTGGCCGGCCGGCAGCGGCCGAGCCGAGTCGCCGACGCTGCTAGCCTTGCGTTGCTGGCCCTTGCCCTCCTCTCCGGCCTTGGTTGGCTCTTCGGTGTGCCTCCTGGGTCGCCGTTCGCCAGTCTCGTGCGTCTGCCTCTGCCCGCGACCGCAGCCCTGGCCTTGCTCGCCCTGGGTCTGCTCGCGACACGCTCGGATCGCGCCTGGCTTGGGGTCATGACCAGTCCCGGCGCTGGAGGAATCGTTGTCCGCCGGTTGCTCCCGGTGACCCTGCTGTTGCCGGTCGTGGTTGGCTTCCTGCGCATGGAAGTCCAGCGGGTGGGGCTGCTCGGCACCGAGGAGGGGCTCACCCTCATGGTCTTCACCAGCGTGGTGCTCTCCTCCACGCTGGTGTGGTGGACCGCCCTGCCACTCCACCGGACCGAGCAGGGCCTCCAGGCATTGGCTCGGCAACAGGCGGCGCTGGCGCGCCTGGGCCAGCGGGCGCTGGCGGGCGTCTCTCGTCGCGAGCTGCTGGACGAAGCGGTCCGGCTGGTCGTCGAGACCCTGGGCGTGGAGGCGTGCTCGGTTTGGGCCACACCCGGCGACGGGTCCAGGGTGCGGCTGGCCGGCGCCGGCCCCGGGTCGTCTCCGCCGCCGTCGGCCCGCTTCACCATCGAGGGCCGCGGTCGATCGTTTGGCGTTATGGAGGTCTCGGGCCAGCGCCCACCGCGCTTCAACGGCGACGACACCCACTTCCTGGAGGCGGTGGCTCACGGGATCGGTGCGGCGGTGGGAAGAGAGGAGGCCGAGGCCGAAGCCGAGCGCTTCTTCACGCTGTCCATAGACCTGCTGTGCATTGTCGGGCTCGACGGCCGGATGCGCCGCGTGAACCCGGGATGGGACAGGCTCCTGGGCTGGAGCGCCGAGGAGATCCTGGCCAGGCCGTTCCTGGAGTTCGTTCACCCCGAGGATCGGGAGCGGGTCACCGGCATCTTCCAGGAGCTGGCGGCGGGCCGGACGGACACCATCTCCGGAGAGAGCCGTTCGTTAGGCAAGGACGGCTCGGTTCGCTGGCTGGCCTGGGTGGCCCGCCTCGACCCCGAGCGCGGCCTCATCTACGCCGGGATTCGGGACGTCACCGAACAGCGGAAGCTGGAGGAGCAACTGCGGCAGTCGCAGAAGCTGGACGCCATCGGGCGCCTGGCCGGCGGGGTGGCTCACGACTTCAACAACCTGCTGTCCGTCATCGGGGGCTTCGCCGATCTGGCCAAGCACGAGCTTTCGCCCCAGCAGCGGGCGCACGGCCGCCTGATGGAGATCGAGAGGGCGGTGGACAGGGCCGCCGCGCTGACTCGACAACTGCTGGCTTTCTCCCGCCACCAGGTGCTGTTGCCCCGGCGGCTCCGGCTGAACGCGGTGCTCAGCGACCTGGAGAAGATGCTGAATCGGCTGATCCGTGAGGACATCCGTCTGGTGCTGGCGCTGGAGCCGGGCCTGGGGCTGGTGAAGGCGGACGTCGGGCAGATCGAGCAGGTGATCTTGAACCTGGTGGTGAACGCCCGCGACGCCATGCCCCAGGGCGGCACGCTGGTTCTGGAGACGGAGAACGTCGAGCTGAGCCAGGACTATGCCCGCAGCCACCTGGGCACCACCGCCGGGCCCCACGTGCTGCTGGCGGTCACCGACACCGGGACCGGGATCGCGCCGGAGGTGCTGCCGCACATCTTCGAGCCCTTCTTCACCACCAAAGAAGTCGGAAAGGGCACCGGGTTAGGTCTCGCCACCGTCTACGGCATCGTTCGTCAGAGCGGCGGCCACATCCGCGTGTACAGCGAGCCGGGACGCGGCACCACCTTCAAGGTCTACCTGCCTCGGGAGATCGACGGGGACGAGGACCTGGTGACGGAAGGCGAGAGCGCCGCTGGCACCGCCCAGGGGGGCACCGAGACCATCCTGCTGGTCGAAGACGACGATGCGGTGCGCAACGTGGCCCAGGAGATCCTGGAGACGGCCGGCTACACGGTGGTCGCGGCGCCCGGGCCGGAGGAGGCGCTTTCCGCTTTCTCGTCCGCGGTGGGGCCGGTCGCTCTGGTGATCAGCGATGTGGTGATGCCCGAACGGAGCGGTCCCGAACTGGTGCAGGCTCTCAGGGCCGCCGGTTGCGCCGCCCGGGTGCTCCTGATTTCGGGGTACACCGACGATGCGCTGGCGGCCCGGGGCGCACTCGCCCCCGGCGTGGACTTCCTGAGCAAGCCCTTCAGCGCCGGCGGCCTGCTGCGTAAGGTGCGTGAGGTCCTGGACCGCCCGGATCCGAGCCCAGCCTGACGTCGGCGGCTGGCGCGAATCGTCCGATCCGCGCCGATCCGGGTTCTTGACAACCCGTGACCACAGGGCGTACCGTCAGCGCGCGGTTCCTTTCACGTACGCCACCCTTTCGTCGGCTCGGCCGGCAGGCGGCGCGGGCCGACCAGTCAGGAGGTCGGACATGAGGAAGTCAGCGTTGGTCGTTGCCTCGTTCGCAGCCCTCTCGCTCACCCCTTCGCCGGTCCGCGCCGAAGGACAGGTTCGCCTGGGTGCGGGCCTCGGCATCCCCTACGGGGTGATCGGACTCAACGTGGAGGCTCGGGCCGGGGACCACGTCGGCGTCACCGCGGGCATCGGACACACTGTCTTCGCTGGCGTTGGCTGGTGCGTAGGCGGCCGGGGCTACCTGTTCTCCGCCGACCGCAAGCTGCGCCCACGGTTGGGGGCGTACTTCGGGACCGCTTTCGTGCAGGCCGACCTGGAGAAGAAGAAGGCAGGACTGGCCCTGGGGCCGGGGGCTCACCTGCGCCTGGGCAAGTCTGGGAAGCACGGTCTCGAGGCCGACCTGCTGGTGATCGTCACGCCAAGCACTTCGTCGGTCGAAGACGAGTGGGGCGGCGAGTCGGTGGGCGTCCCGGTCAAGCTCTCGCTGGGCTACACGTTTTCCTTCTGAGGTTCTGCCGGCGCCCTGAAGCGCCAGCGGGGGCGCCTCAGGGGGCGGCGGCCGGAAAGCGCGCCTTCAGCCAATCGCGGATCACCTCGATCTCCTCCATGGAGACTTGATGTTCCATGGGGAAGCTGTGCCACTCGGCCGGCCGCCCCTCCGCGGAATAGGTCTCGAAGAGCTTCTGCCCGGCGCGGAGGGGCACCATGGGATCGTACTCGCCGTGGCAGACCAGAAGCGGCGTCTGCCGGTTGGCGTCGCTCGTTTCCGTTTGGCGAGTCCCGCGCAGCAGCTCGTAGGCGGAGAGCACCATGATGCCGGCCAGGGTCTTCGCATAGCGAGTACCCACGTAGAGAGCCATGGCCCCGCCTTGGCTGAAGCCGCCCAGCACCACCTGGGACGCCGCCACCCCTCGCTCTTCTTCACGCGCGATCAGGGCTTCGATCAGCTCGGCCGAGCTGCGGATCCCCGGCTCGTCCTCGTGGTCCCGCTGGCTGCCCCCTAGAGCCAGGATGTCGTACCAGGCGGGCATGATCAGGCCCATGTTGATGGTCACCGGCTTGCGCGGGGCGTGCGGAAAGACGAAGCGGAGCCCGGGCTGTTGCAGCAGAGGCGGGACGTCGGCGAAGTCGTGGCCGCTCGCCCCCAGGCCGTGGAGCCAGATCACGGTCCCGGCGACCTCAACCTCGGGTTCGATCTCCAGTGCCGGCAGGATCTCGGTCATGGCAGCCGCGGAGTATACGGAACTCACCACCCCCTGTCGACTGTGGAACGCTCGGCCATGCGCCGCAGGATGGTAGGTCGTCAGCGATCAGCGATCAGCGATCAGCTTTCAGCTACGACGAGCGCGAGAGGTTGGAGCGCGGCGTACCTGCCATGCTGATTGCTGAACGCGCTGCTCGTCCTCTCCCCAGCCTCGTACCTCGCCGTAGCTGATGGCTGAGTGCTGATGGCTGACAGCTGCCGTTCTGGCGCGCGCGACTACCGGCTGTCGACTCGCCGTTCCAACCCCCGGTAGGCGGTCTCCCGATCCAGCACCTGGGTGGTCCTGGCGAAGATCTCCTCGGCTTCCTCCGGGCTGTTGCCGATGGCGACCATGCCCACCTTCCCGAACTCGGAGATGGCACCGATCATGTGGAACAGCACGCCGGTGGCGGTGCGATAGCTGTAGCTCAAGCGGTTGACGGTGAGGATCTCGATCAGGTCCTCGGGCCCCAGGCCGACGTAGGCGTCGGAGGACAGATCGTCGGTGGCCCGGTAGTACTTGGCGAAGCCTCCGGGGCCGCGGAAGAGACCGCTGGCCGGATCGAAGGTGCCTCCGGTCAGGAAACGCAGCGCCAACATGGGGTGGGTGGTGCCTCCCATGCGCAGGTTGATCTCCACCGCCGACAGGTCCCAGGCCGAGCCGGGGCCGTTGCGCCGCAACAGGAAGTCCATCGAGAAGCGGCTGACCACTCCCTTCTCGGCCAGCACACGGCCCACCCGCAGGCCCGCCTCGTGGAGGCGAGTCCGGTAGTCCCCTCGGGCCGGGAACGTACATCCTCGGTAGACATGCCCGGTAGGCCCACCCAAGATCTGCTCGTGGGTCGAGTTCACCGTCACCTGGCCCCTGGGGTCGATGCGCAACTGCACGCTGGGCGAGGTGTGCTCGCGGCCCTCCAGGAACTCCTCCACCACTCCCCCCATCGGTTCCAGCTTGGCCAGGTAGGAGTCCACGGTCTCGCTGGGCACCGAGAACTGAAGCTGGGTGAGGGCCTGTCGGAGCGAGTCGAGGGAATCGTCAGCCGGGTAACGGAAGATGGCGTTGCCCTCGCCCGAGAAGCTGTCGTCGAGCTTCAGGACCGCACGCCGGAGGCCGGGCCGGATCCGCCGCAGCTCTTGGAGAGCGGTCATCACGTCCGCCTCACTGTGCACGTCCTCGACCCCCAGCGGATGATCGACGCCGGCCTCCTCGAACACCCGGCGGCTGCCCGACTTGGTTCCGAGTCGTGCCATCGACGGATCGGCCCCGTTCAGAGGGATGCCCAGCAGCACCGCCAGCCGGCGCTCCAGAGGCGTCGAGTTGAACACGGTGAGGTAGGCGCGTGAAGGATCGGCGATCCCCTCCCGGATCCTCTGGATCAGCCGCGGCCTCTCCAGGACCTTCTGGGTGAGGGGTCGGGCCGAGCCGTCGTAGGCAGAGAGCAGCGTCAGGCGTTCGCGGGCGTGACTCCCCGGCACCCCGGCCAGGAGCTGCAAGTAGTACTCGATCACCATGGGGTGCACGGGCTGAGAGGTCACGTAGACCATCCGGGCCAGCGGGTTCCTGAGCCGGATCAGCAGGAAGAGCAGGCGCTCCTCGTAGAACGCCACCCCCTTGATCTTGGCCAGCTCGCGCGGATCGAGGCTGAAAGACGGCACCACCACCGAGGTGTACGATTGGTCGTCACGGGCGAACACGTCGTGCCACAGGCCGGCCAGGCGCAGCTTGAGGTGTTCGAACTCCTTGATCTCGCGTTCCGGCGTCAACTCCCAGGGGAATGGCGGCTTCGGGATCATGGGCGCCCCACGTTGACAAGATTATACGGTGGGGATCCGCGAAGCCCCGGGATCGGCTGGCGTACACTGCCCAGGAGGAGGCACGGATGCGCATGGGGTTTCGCCTGCTGGGGCTGTTGCTGGCCGCCGGCTCGGCGGTGGGGGCCGAGAGCGCCGCCTACCGGATCGAGATCGATAAGTGGCGCACCGAGCGCGAAGCCCGTCTCACCGCAGACGGCGGCTGGCTCACCGTGACCGGCCTCTTTTGGCTCAAGGACGGCCCCAACCGGATGGGCAGCGCTCCCGACGCCGACCTGGTCCTGCCGGGCTCGGTTCCGGCGCGGGTGGGGGTCCTCGACTTCCGCGGCGGCCAGACCGCCGTCATGCTGGATCCCGGCGTCACCGCTACCGTCGAGGGCAAGCCGGTCGTGAAGGGCCAGGTGCTCGCGCCCGATTCCAAGGACGTGCTCTCGCTGGGCCGGGTCACCCTGCAAGTGATCAAGCGCCAGGACCGCGTGGGCGTGCGCATGAAGGACCTGGACAGCAAGGCGCGGCGCCAGTTCAAGGGCCTGCGCTTCTTTCCGGTCAAGGAGTCCTACCGGATCACCGCCCGCTGGGTGGCCCATGCCAGCCCCCGGCCGCTTCCCATCCTCAACGTGCTGGGCCAGGTCAACGAGCTGCCCAGTCCGGGTCATGCGGAGTTCAGGCTGAACGGGAAGTCGCTGCGCCTGGCGCCGGTGATCGAGGAGCCCGGGGACCAGGAGCTGTTCTTCATCTTCCGCGACCAGACGAGCGCCAAAGAGACGTACGGGGCCGGCCGCTTCCTCTACGCCGCCATGCCCAAGGACGGCGTGATCGTTCTGGACTTCAACAAGGCCTACAGCCCGCCCTGCGCCTTCACCGCCTTCGCCACCTGTCCGCTCCCCCCCAAGGAGAACCGCCTGCCCGTCCGCATCGAGGCGGGGGAGCTGGCCCCGCCCGGGCACTGAGGCCTCCAAAGAGGCGCTCTCGACACGCCGCTGCCGGCTGGTTCCTGGTGGCCCTCCGCTCGGCCCCCACTCGCGGTACCATTCGGCAATCGCGGCGGAACAAGCGGCCGGCGCCGGCTGGTCCGCCGCAGCTCCGGAGCAGAGAGAAGGGCGATGAGGATTCTGCTGGTGAAACCCTGGCCGCGGCTGGCCACCGTTCGCGGCCTGGAGCGCTTCTTGCGCCTGGAGCCGCTGGAGCTGGGCTACCTGGCCGCCGCCACCCCGCCACAGCACACGGTGCGGATCCTGGACCTGCGCCTATCGCATTCCCCCAAGCGCGCCTTCGCCAAGGCGCTCTCGGCGTTCCGGCCCGACCTGGTGGGGTTCACCGGCTACACCCACGAGGCTTCGCGGGTCAAGGAGCTGGCCACCCTCACCAAGCGGCACCGGCCCTCGGCCTTCGTCGTCACCGGCGGCCATCACGCCACGCTGGTGCCCGACGACTACAACCTGCCCGAGATCGACGCCATCGTCCGCGGCGAGGGCTGCACCCCGTTTGCTGCCGTGGTGGCCGCCCTGGAGCAGGGTACCGAGGTGAGCGGCGTCCCTGGCGTTCTGCGCACCGGGGTCGCCTTCGACGCCGCGGCGGCCCGAGCCCTGCCGCCCCCTTTCGATCCCGCGGCCCTGCCGGCGCCGCGCCGCGATCTGTGGAAGGTGAGCGACTACTACGCGGTGTGGGTGACCGAGAACCCCGAGCCCGGCCAGTCGCTCTTCCCGCCGGTGGCGCTGGCTCGAACCTCCTACGGCTGCTCGATGAGGTGCTCGTTCTGCGTGGTTCCCATGCTGTCCGGGGGCAAGCACCGCCCGCGTTCGGTGGAGGCGGTGGTCGCCGAGATTGCGTCGATCACGGCGGGCCACGTGTACTTCTGCGACGACGAGACCTTTCTCGATCACCGCTTCGCCTGGGAGCTGGCCGACGAGCTAGCCCGCCAGGGAGTGCGGAAACGCTACTTCGCCTGGGGCCGGGCCAGCTCCGTCAACCGCTGGCCCGACCTCTTCCGCCGCTGGCGCGAGGTCGGGCTGGACGCCGTCTTCATCGGCTTCGAGTTCCCGACCGACGCGCAACTCAAGGGCGTGGGCAAGGGGGCGACGGTGGCCGCCAACGAGAAGGCCCTGGACACGCTCAGGGGCATGGGGGTCGCCGTCCACGCGGCGTTCATGCTCCAGCCCGAAGAGACGCGCGAGAGCTTCGAGGTCTTGCGCGCTTACGTGCGCGGCCTGCCGCCGGTGCAGTGCAGCTTCACCGTGTGCACGCCCTCCCCGGGGACCCCCGCCTACGCGACCCTGGAGCCTAACGTATGGGTGCCCAACCCCCACGACCTGCACGACGCCATGCACCCGCTGACCCCGACCAAGCTCCCCCTCAAGGAGTTCGCCGCCCTCTACGCGCGCCAGGCGGCCGAGGGGATCAACAAGTCGCCGGTAGACGGGCGCCCGGTGCCGCGGCTTCGGGACATCGCGCGGGCGACCTGGGCCCACTGGGCCTATCGGCGGAGCTTCAAGAACCTGTACCGCGACCACCCCCGGAACCTCTGGGGATAGTCGCGGCGCCCGAACTGAGTCCGGTCGCCGCTCCCGCCTCCCCCGAGCCCCGGACCCGAAGCTCCCAAGTCGTAGCGATCAGCAAACAGCGATCAGCGCTGGCAGCCCCAGCCTCACGCGCTGCCGTAGCTGAGCGCTGACTGCTGATGGCTGACCGCTTCGTCCCGCGCGTCAGGCACCTCGATGCTCGTCCCGCGGGCCGATCGCGTCCCCGCCACTTCCGGTTCTGTTCTTGGTGTCCTTTGTGCGGTGAATCCGTTTGTTGCGGCCCTGGTCGCGCCAGGTGAATGGCCTCACTGCGCAAGCAGCACGATCTTCCCGATGTGCAGGCTCGATTCCATCAAGCGATGGGCGTCGGCGGCGTCGGCCAGCGGGAAGGTGGAGTGGATCACCGGCCGGACGGTGCCCGCCTCCAGCAAGGGCCACACCCGCCGCCGCAGGGCGTCGGCGATGGCGCCCTTCTCGGCCACCGAACGGGGACGCAGCGTGGAGCCCGTAATCGTCAGGCGCTTCTGCATCAGCACCGCCAGGCTGACCTCGACCTTGGGGGACTTGAGGAAGGCGATCTGGACCAGCCGCCCCTCGACCGCCAGCGCCTCCAGGTTCCGCGGCGTGTAGTCGCCGCCCACCATGTCCAGGATCAGGTCGACCCCGCGGCCGCCGGTGCTCTCCCGGATCGCGGCCACGAAGTCCTGCTCGCGGTAGTTGATGGCGCGTTCGGCGCCCAGGCCCTCGCAAGCCCGGCACTTCTCGGCCGAGCCCGCGGTGGCGAACACCCGGGCCCCCAAGGCCCGGGCCAGCGGGATGGCCGCGGTTCCAATGCCGCTCGATCCACCGTGGACCAGCAGGCTCTCGCCGGAAGTCAGGTGGCCGCGCTCGAAGACGTTGGTCCACACCGTGAAGAAGGTCTCGGGGATGGCGGCCGCGGCCACCAGATCCAGGCCGCGGGGCACCGGAAGGCACTGCGGCGCCGGCGCCACGCAGCACTCCGCGTAGCCCCCGCCGGCGAGCAGCGCGCAGACCAGGTCGCCGGGCTTCCAGTCGGTGACGTCCGGGCCCGCCTCCAAGACCGTGCCCGCGACCTCCAGGCCCGGGATGTCGGAAGCTCCCGCGGGCACTGGGTACTTGCCCAGCCGCTGCAAGACGTCGGGGCGATTGACGCCCGCAGCCGCCACCCGGATCAGCAGCTCGCCGGCCCCCGGTTTCGGCACCGGTCGCGTGGTGATCCGCAGTACCTCCGGCCCCCCCGGCCGCTCGATCTCCACCGCCCGCATGACGTCATCCTATCGCGCCCTTGGCTGGGAAGCGCGCGCACCGAATGCACCGCGAATCGGCTATAGTCCGCACCAACCGGCTCCCCTCCAGCCGGCCAAGCGCCGAGGCTCCTTTGCACGCGGTCGATCTTTTCGCCGAGTTTGGACCCCGGTTGGCGCCCACCTGTGGATACTGGTCTGCTGGCTTCCAGCAGGAGGGCAGAGGGTGATGGCCCAGCTCGAGGACCTCACGCGCGGTGCCCAGGTGAGGGGCATCCGGACCGACGGTCCAGTGGAGGTCCTTGACGTCAAATGGCACGGGACCAGCGTCGTCGAGCTGACCTACAAAGGCCCCGACGGCAGGCCCGGCAACGAGCTGCTGTTCCGCGACCGCGAGCCGAGCCTGGAAGTTACGACGAGAGGCCCAGCGTACGCGTTCGACGCCGACGGCGACTTGTTCCGCCTCGTCTCCGAGGCCTACCGCATCCGCCTCGCCTACCTCTTCGACCCCCTCTTGGCCGTCCACACCAGCCTCGTCCAGCCCCTGCCGCACCAGATCTTGGCCGTCTACCAGGAGATGGTCCCGCGCCAGCCCCTGCGCTTCCTGCTGGCCGACGACCCCGGCGCCGGCAAGACCATCATGGCGGGCCTCCTCATCAAGGAGCTGATCGCCCGCGGCGACCTCAAGCGCGTGCTCGTCGTCACGCCCGGCTCGCTGGCCGAGCAGTGGCAAGACGAGATGAGCGAGAAGTTCCAGATCCCCTTCGAGATCCTCACGAGCGACAAGCTGGAGGCTGCCCGCACCGGCAATTGGTTTCGGGAGAACGACCTCGTCATCGCCCGGCTCGACAAGCTGAGCCGCAACGAGGATGTCCAGGCCAAGCTGGAGCAGACCGACTGGGACCTCGTGATCGTGGACGAGGCCCACAAGATGTCGGCCTCCTTCTTCAGCGGCGAAGTGAAGGAGACCAAGCGCTACAAGCTGGGGAAGCTGCTCGGTCGCCTGACGCGGCACTTCCTCCTGATGACCGCCACGCCTCACAACGGCAAGGAGGAGGACTTCCAGCTCTTCCTGGCCCTGCTGGATGCCGACCGGTTTGAGGGGCGCTTCCGCGACGGCGTCCACGTGATCGATCCCTCCGACCTCATGCGCCGCCTCGTCAAGGAGGCGCTCCTCAAGTTCGATGGCACACCGCTCTTCCCCGAGCGCCGGGCCTACACCGCCAACTACCGCCTCTCCGACGCCGAGGCTCTTCTCTACAAGGAAGTCACCGACTACGTCCGCGAGGAGTTCAACCGCGCCGACGCTCTCGAAGAGGGCCGAAAGGGCACCATCGGCTTCGCCCTCACCATCCTCCAGCGGCGGCTCGCGTCTTCACCTGAGGCCATCTACCAATCCTTGAAGCGCCGCCACCAGCGCCTCGAAAGGCGGCTGGCTGAGGAAGAGCTGCTCCGCCGCGGAGGGCAGGCTCGAATCGAGCTGCCGCCAGCCCTGCCCGGGCTGACGCAAGACGACATCGAAGAACTCGAAGATGCCCCCGAAAGTGAGCTGGAAGAGGCCGAAGAGCAGATCGTCGACCAGGCTACCGCGGCCCGCACCGTCGCCGAGCTTCAGGCCGAGATCGCGATACTCAAGGGGCTTGAGGAGCTCGCCTTCAAGGTCCGCCACAGCGGGACCGACAGGAAGTGGGAGGAGCTGCGCAGTCTTCTCCAGAACCAAGGGGAGATGTTTGACCAGCACGGCCACCGCCGCAAGCTCGTCATCTTCACCGAACACCGCGACACCCTGAACTACCTCGCCGACAGGATTCGGAGCCTGATTGGCCGTCCCGAGGCCGTAGTCACCATCCACGGCAGCGTCGGCCGCGAGGACCGGCGCAAGGCCCAAGAGCGCTTCACCCAGCACAAAGACGTCGAGATCCTGGTGGCCACCGACGCGGCGGGTGAGGGCATCAACCTCCAGCGCGCCCACCTGATGGTCAACTACGACCTCCCCTGGAACCCCAACCGCATCGAGCAGCGCTTCGGGCGCATCCACCGCATCGGCCAGCCCGAGGTCTGCCACCTCTGGAACCTTCTCGCCGAGGAGACCCGCGAAGGCGACGTCTTCAAGAGAGTCCTGGACAAGATCGAGCAGCAGCGCGCGGCCCTGGGCGACGGCGTCTTCGACATCCTGCCCAGGCTCTTCCAGAACAGGCCGCTGCGCGAGCTGCTGATCGAGGCCATCCGCTACGGCGACCAGCCCGAGGTGAAGGCACGCCTGTTCCAGGCCGTGGACAACCTGGCCGACCGCCAGCGCTGCCAGGACCTGCTCGAAGAGCGCGCCCTGGCCCGCGACAGCATGGACGCGGCCGCCGTCCGGAAGATCCGCGAGGACATGGAGCGGGCAGAAGCCCGGCGCCTTCAGCCGCACTTCGTGGCCAGCTTCTTCCTCGAAGCCTTCCGGCGCCTCGGCGGCTCGGCCCACGAACGCGAAGCCAAGCGCTACGAGGTCACTCGCGTTCCGGCACCGGTCCGTAGCCGCGACCGCCAGATCGGCCGGGGCAACCCCGTCCTCGACCGCTACGAGCGGATCACCTTCGAGAAGGACCTGATCAGCATCCCCGGCCAGCCGCTGGCTTCTTTCGTCTGCCCGGGGCACCCGCTCCTCGACGCCACCATCGACATCGTCTTAGAGCGCTATCGCGACCTCTTCAAGCGCGGGGCGACCCTGGTCGACCCCAACGACCCCGGCGACGACGTCCGGGTGCTCTCCTACCTCGAGCACTCCATCACAGACGCACGCCGCGACTCCGCCGGCAACCCGCGAGTTGTCTCGCGGCAGGTCCATTTCGTGGAGTCGAATCAGGAAGGCGTGACGGCCCTCGCGGGCTGGGCGCCGTACCTGGACTACCGTCCGCTTGCCCTCGACGAACGCGCGCTCCTCAAGGATGTCCTCGAGGACGGCTGGCTCAAGGACGACCTCGAAGCGCGAGCGGTCTCGCACGCAGTGAGCAGCCTGGTGCCGCAGCACCTGTCCGAAGTTCGCGGTCGGCGCGAGGAGCTGGTCGAGAAGACCAGGCAGGCGGTCAAGGATCGCCTGATGAAGGAGATCAACTACTGGGACCACCGGGCGAATGATCTGAAGGCGCAGGAACTGGCGGGGAAGACGCCGCGCCTGAACTCCGGCAAGGCCCGCCAGCGTGCCGACGAGCTGGAAGCGCGTCTGTCGAAGCGGCTTACGGACCTTGAGCAAGAGCGGCACCTCTCCGCCCTCCCCCCTGTGGTCGTGGGCGGGGCACTCATCGTTCCCAAGGGCCTGCTGCTCCGGCTCGGAGGGCAGACGGGCCCTGAGTTCGAAGAGAGCCGCGAGACCGCCAGGATCGAGGCGCTCGCCATGCAGGCCGTGATGGAAACTGAGCGGCGGCTTGGCTTCGAACCCCGTGACGTCGGTGCCGAGAAGTGCGGCTACGACATCGAGTCGCGCGTGCCGGGGACGGGCAAGCTGAGGTTCATCGAGGTCAAGGGCCGGCACGTGAACGGCAAGACCATCACGGTCACGAAGAACGAGATCCTCACGGCGCTGAACAAGCCTGACGACTTCTGGCTGGCTGTGGTACTGGTTGATGGTGACCGGCCCGAAGACCCTCACTACATCCGACGCCCCTTCACGCGTGAGCCAGACTTCGGCGTTACCAGCGTGAACTACGAGGTCGCTGAATTGCTTGCCAAGGGTCAGGACCGATCCCTTGCTCGGAAGGGCTGGTAGGCGATGGATCCCTATTTGATCGAGTATCTGAAGTCAGGCAAGGCATGGGTCCTGGTCGGGTCCGGACCATCTATCGAGGCTGGATATCCATCCTGGGAAGAACTGGCCACGGCGACGCTTGAGACCGTTCGTTCTGAGCACCGAACTGCGGACGTGGCGGCGATTAAGGCCGCGCTCGCCAAGAAGAACTATCCCGGGGTTTTCGAGCAGGCGCGGGGCTTCATCGGCGAGCCACGATTGCTCCAAAGCCTCCATGCCTCTCTGCGGCCGGTCAGGGCGGGCCATATCTACGACGTGATCGCTCGGTGGCCCGTAGATGTCTACCTCACGACCAACTTCGAAGACGAGATCCAGAACAGCCTGGCTAAGCTGAAGTTGGCGTACACGCCCTACGGCAACTGCCCAGAGCACATGGGCCGCCTCACGCCGGACTTGCGCGGGGCGATCTTCAAGCTCCATGGGGATTTGAGGTCGGAGAACGGGCTTGTTCTGACAGCCGCTCAGTACCAGGACATCCTGTCCGGCCCTGGGTGGGAGCACTGGCGCACGCGCATGAAGGCCGTCTTCCAGATGGGCAAGTTGGTGGTAGTCGGCCACTCCCTTGTTGATCCGCACATCAGGCACCTTCTCGAAGCGGCAAAGCAGGGCGCCAGCGTAGAACAGCCCATCTGCTGGCTCGCCCCGGATGTGTCGCCTGACGAAGCGCGCGAATACCTGGAACGCCATCGCATCCGCGTGATTTCCTATCCCAATCAAAGTGGGGACCACGGAGCACTGCTGCGGCTGCTGAGGCAAGTCAGTCAGTTCGTGCCTCCGCGGACAAGCGTCACGATTCGGAACCAGATCGCTAAGGTGAGCACTTCACCTCTCGGCAGGAATGCGGGAGCCCCGGGCTTCTTCGTTTTCAACAAGCTCGCGGCGCAAGAAGACTACGACCAGAAGCGCGCCGACATAGCGCTCTCGGTGCTTGAAGCGGCGGTGGCTGCGCTGCGCGGCCGAGAGCCGTTTCGCCTAGAAGACGCGCTGATTCTGGCTGGCTGGCCAAAGGAGTCCCTCCCAGGCACATCGTTCTTGGATGGGGTCGGCACACTCGGCGTCGGGCGAGGCCTCCTGGAGCAATGCACAGGCGGCTTCAGAGTTGGGGCACAGGCAAGCTCGCTTTCGGCAGAGAACCAGGCTCGCTTCGAGCAGATGCGCGACCGGTTCAAGCAGTCAATAGCCCTTCGGATAAGGCGGGCCTATCCCGTCCTTTTGGGCGATGACTGCCAGCAAATCGCTGGGGACATCGAAGCATCCTTAACCGGGTACTTCCGGCACGGCGGACTGACCCTCGCCACCACTCTGTTTGCGAGCGGCAAGGCTTCGCAAGAGATAGTGCTTCCTAGTTCGATCGTTGGCTTCATCAGTGAGGCCGCCACGCGCTACGACGACCTCCTTCGGCGGCAGGCGTTCTTTGATGCCTCTCTGGAGGCTTTTACCCACGCCGAAGTTGCCGAGCGGGAGTACCTCGGTCGGATCTCCCAAGGATTCTTCGCGTTCCACGCTCTCGGGGTTTTCGGCGATGTCGCCGCGGAGAGAATTCGCGAGGCGCAGCGCACCGTCTGGCTCGTCGATTCCCATGTGCAGATTCCCGCCCTTGCCCTGGGTGCTCCACTAAGCCATCTGTTCCGCACGACTTTGGACAGGTTTAAGGGTTGCGGCATCAGGCTCTTCACGACGCGCAGCCTCTTCGAAGAAACCAGAGAGCACTTTTGGTTCGCCGACAACGTCGTCCGGAAATACGGCGCGAGGTCGATCGACGTGCTTCAGGGCGCTAGTGGCGAAACGCCTTACCGGAAATCCAACCAGTTTCTCCAGGGCTTCGTGCAATGGCTGGCTGCCGGTAAGGCAGGTGAATGGGAAAGCTATGTCTTCGAGGCACTGGGTCACCGCCGCGTAAGCGCCAATGAGCTGGAACAGGCGTTAGTGGCGCTCGGGGTTGAGGTCATTGACTTCCAGGCTTGGCCTGGATTCGACCAGACGCACTTTCTGGCGCGGGACGAGTGTGTCGAGAAGATATCGAAGCTGCGGGAGCCGGCCCTCGGGGCTGCGCCATCGAGCGACGACTGGGAGGAGGTGCACCGCAAAGCCCTGCCTGAGGCGGAGGCGTTTCTCGTGATCAAGCACGAGCGGGACGGCTCGTATCGCGCGCTTGAGGAGGGACAGCAAACAAAGGCCTGGTTCGTTAGCGAGACGTCAATCCTAAACAAGTTGGAGCCCGGGCTCCGAATTACGTGGCAGGCCGAAGCGTTTCTTCGCTTCGCGTCAACGCTTGCCCCGGGTCAGCCTGTCGCCTCCGCTGATGCCGCTTTCGAGACGCTTGTTTGGGCGATCGCACGATCCGGCGTCAACATGGTGGACGAGAAGTCGGTCGAGACTGTCTTCGGTGGATTGATCGACGCGGCGAGTCTGACCCTGGAGGAACAACGAGAGCTCTACCACGAGACGCTCGAGGCGAAGTACGGGGCGCCTGCCAGCGCGGTGTTGGAGCGGGTCCCCACGAAGGCTCGGCCACTGGCGGCCGTCCAGCTTCTGAGAGAGCTACTCGCCAAGCAGGAGGAGAGCAGCAAGACAGCTAGAGCCGCTCTGGAGGAAGAGCGCAAGCGGGCAGCCAAGGCAGAAAGGACGCTGCGAGAACTGGAGGCCTTGCGGAAAAAGCTGGAGGCGAGGAAGCAGCGTAGCGCCCGGAAGAAGCGTCAGCAGGCAGGCAGCAAGCGGAAGGCGAAGGGACACAAGTCGTGAAGCCAGAGGGATCGCGGAAGCTCATCGAGGTGGCGCTGCCGCTGGAGGCCATCAACAAGGAGGCCGCTCGGGAGAAGCCCATTCGGCACGGGCATCCCTCGACGCTGCACCTGTGGTGGGCGCGGGGTGAAGAACCGCCAGAAGAGCCGGCCGCGGTCCAGGCCTACATCACCACCACGCGCCGCGGGTCACGGTGGCTTGCGGTCGAAGGGGGCTAATGGAGTGCTGGGCCCGAATACGGGTTTCTGCGCCATAAGAAACACGCCATATGCTCGCAAACACCTGCCCTAGAGGTACTTATATGGCGCGCTCGTTGCGCTCGAACCCATCGGTCGCGCAAATCCGCGACCAATCAGGGATGATCTGCCCGAGACGAGCTGGGCAATCCGGGCGGGTCGAGGCACTCGTGATGCAGGGCGTCATGGAGGCCGAACGCCGGATGGGCTATGAGCCGCGCGACGTCAGTGCCGAGAAGTGCGGCTACGCCATCGAGTCGCGCGTGCCGGGGACCGGCAAGTTGCGCTTCATCGAGGTCAAGGGCCGGCACGTGAACGGCAAGACGGTCACGGTCACGAAGAACGAGATTCTGACGGCCCTGAACAAGCCTGAGGACTTCTGGCTGGCTGTCGTGCTGGTTGATGGTGACCGCGCCGACGTGCCGCAGTATGTGGTGCGCCCCTTCACGCGAGAACCCGACTTCGGTGTGACCAGCGTGAACTACGCCATCCACAGACTGCTGGAATCCCAACAGGGGAAGGGAGCTGGCGATGAGCAGACCCGTGAGGTTTGAGCCATGACGCAGGCAATTCTCGATACTGCAGCGGTCGACCGTCTCGCGACTCTAGTCGAGGAAGCTACCCGCGCGACCCGGCTTACGCCCAAGAGATTCGTGGAGCCCGCTCGCGGAACGCTTGATCGGGCGAAATCGAGGCGCCACCACATCGTCTTCGGCCGGCGCGGATCCGGCAAGACATCTATGCTGCGCAAGGCACAGGCGGACATGACACTGGATAGAAAGCCCGTGGCCTTCGTGGATCTTGAAACCTACAAGGAGCATAGCTATCCGGACGTGCTTCTCAGCGTTCTTGTTGCGACGTTTCAGGACTTCGCGGGCTGGCTGAGTTCCGCCGGCCTACATCCATCCTCAAGGCGGTCATTCTGGCAGCGGTTTCTTGGCGCGTCACCAACGAGGCCACCCCTGCCGAAGGCCCGTGTCGAGGCGCTGCGCTCTAAGTTGCTCAGGCAGATAGACGAGCTGAAGGCCCTCTTGTACGCACAGGATGACGCAGGCCTGAGTGCGAAGACTGCCAGCTCTGCTGAAGTCATCGCGTCCACGCACGGCAGTATGGCCGTGAAAGCCCTACCCGTTGAGGCTGGGATCGAGTCCAAGGGCGAGGTGAAGAGAGCCGGATCCGTCGAGGTCATTGAGTCCTCTCGCCGATCGAAGGTGGACTTCCTTCATCGCCACATCATGGAGTACCAGGCACTAGTCGACGAGCTCGTCGAGCTGGCAGGTGGGGACTCCTTCGTGTTTCTGGACGATCTCTACCACCTGCGACGCCCAGACCAGGCGCGGGTGGTTGACTACTTTCACAGAATCGCCAAGGGACGTTCTCTGTGGCTGAAGATCGGGACCATTAAGCATCGATCCGAGTGGTACCGACACGGAGAGCCTCCGATCGGAATGAAGCTGGGGGACGACTGCGATGAGATTGACCTCGACATCAGCCTTGAGAAGTACCGGCTGGCCAAGGAGTTCCTCTACAAGGTACTCGACCAGCTAGTTGTTGAGGCCGGCCTCACGACCTACCGCGAGGTTCTGGCCGAGGGTGCAGTCGATCGACTTGTGCTCGTGAGTGGGGGTGTCGTGCGCGATTTCTTGACGATCTTCCGCCGCTCGATAGACCACGCGCGAGAGCGGGGCGTGAACGTGCGGGGGCCACGCATCGGTGCTGAGGACGTTAACGCCGCCGCAGGGGAGCACGACACCAGCAAGCGGGAGGAGCTGAGGCGCGATACGCACGAGGAAAGAGAAGCCCTTGAGGATGCGCTCGCTAAGGTCCAGGCTTTCTGCATTGAGAACAAGGTGAACGTGTTGCTGGTCGAAAGAGATCGGGATACCTCTGGCAACCGGACACTGGGCGAACTGATAGATCTGCGCTTCTTGCACTTGGCCGCATCGCGGGTCACGGTCCGAGACGAACCCGGAGCCCTGTTCAGCTGCTTTCTCCTGGATGTGAGCCAGTACACTGGAGAGCGTAAGCGCAGGGAGATGGAACTCGTGGAGTTCTGGACACGAAGGGGTTTGGACAAGGTTCGCCGCCGTCGGTACGTCTTTCGTCCCGATACCACATTCCTTCCGACGTCTACCGCAGCGATTGCGCTGTTGCCAGCACCAGGGTCAGACTGAGTTCCGCGTTGGCTGGCAAGAAGCTGATCGAAGTTGCGTTGCCGTTGGAGGCCATCAACAAGGAGGCCGCGCGGGAGAAGTCTATTCGGCACGGGCATCCCTCGACGCTGCACCTGTGGTGGGCGCGGCGGCCGCTGGCTGCGTGCCGGGCGGTGTTGTTCGCGTCACTGGTGGACGATCCGTCGAGCCACCCGGACCGCTTCCCAACTGAGGAAGCGCAGGAGAAGGAGCGGCAGCGGATCTTCGCCATCATCGAAGAGCTGGTGAAGTGGGAGAACTCCAACGACGAGCGGGTACTGAACGCAGCGAAGGCGGAGATCGCGCGCTCGCTGGCGTGGGCGCGGGGTGAGGAACCGCCAGAAGAGCCGGCCGCGGTCCAGGCATACATCACTACCTACGCGCCGCCGGTGCTGGACCCGTTCTGTGGCGGCGGATCGATCCCTCTTGAGGCGCAGCGGCTCGGGCTGGAGGCCCACGCGAGCGACCTGAACCCGGTCGCGGTCCTGATCACGAAGGCGCTGATCGAGATTCCGCCGAAGTTCGCTGGCCAGCCTCCCGTGAACCCCGAGGCACGCAGGAAACTCGATCACTCGAAGACGTGGCGTGGCGCCCAAGGCTTGGCCGAGGACGTGCGCTACTACGGCCAGTGGATGCGCGACGAGGCCGAGAAGCGCATCGGGCACCTGTACCCGAAGGTGAAGCTGCCGAAGGAGCACGGCGGCGGTGAGGCCACCGTCATCGCGTGGCTCTGGGCGCGGACGGTAAGGTGCCCGAACCCGGCTTGTGGGGCGCAGATGCCGCTGGTGCGATCGTTCGCACTCTCGATGAAGGAGGGCAAAGAGACTTGGGTCGAGCCCGTCATTGACAGGACTGCGAAGAGCGTGCGCTTCCAGATCGACTCGGGGAAGGGCAAGCCACCGGAAGGTACCGTCGGGCGGCGCGGCGCGCGCTGCATCGTCTGCGAGTCGCCCGTGCCGCTCGACCACATCCGCGCCGAGGGCAAGGGGGGCCGCATGTCGGCGCAGATGATGGCAATCGTGGCGGAAGGCGCGCGCAGGCGGGTATACCTGCCGCCGAACGAGCAGCACGAGCGCGCGGCCCATGTGCCGGTCCCGAAGGACGCGCCGGACACGGACATGCCAGCGCAGGCCCTTGGGTTCCGGGTGCAGGGCTACGGCATGACGAAGCACAGGCATCTGTTCACGCCGCGCCAGCTCGTCGCGTTGACGACGTTCAGCAACCTCGTGAGTGGGGCCCGTGATCGCATGCTAGATGACGTAGGCGGGTTGGGTGAGGCCCACACTCGCGAGGCACTGGTTGAGGGTGGGTCCGGAGCGGCCGCCCGTGCAGATGCAGTCGCTACCTACCTCGCGCTGGGCGTGAGCAAGCTAGCCGACTACAGCAGTGCTCTTGTCGTCTGGAGCCCGACCCGTGACCAAGCGAAGACCACGTTTGCTCGACAAGCACTGGCGATGGTCTGGGATTCGGCAGAGGTGAATCCCTTCGCGGGGGCTGCTGGCGATCTCGCAGTCTCCCTCCGCGGCATGGTCGAGGCGCTTGAGGCCCTCGGGCCAGGCCCGGACGGCGTTGCATTGCAGCAGGATGCCATACAGGTCCCCTGGGAAGGCGGGCAGCTCTTCTCGACCGACCCACCGTACTATGACAACGTCCCCTACGCGGACCTTTCCGACTTCTTCTACGTGTGGCTGCGCCGCTCCCTCGCGCCCGTGTTCCCCGCCGTCTGCA
>DATECU010000124.1:0-2937 GCA_035286745.1 Vicinamibacteria bacterium
CCTGGCCATCCACCACGAACACCGGAGTCGCGACCTGGAAGCGGCGCTTGGCCTGGTCGAGCAGGCGCTCTCCGGTGGCGAACCGCGACCGCCGAACTGGAAGGCGGCAGCCGACCTGCGTCGCCGCCGGGAGCGCCTCAAGCGGAAGCTGGGCAAGAGGCCAGCCGAAGGCTGAGGGCTCCCGCCCCTCATCGAACGCGTCACAATCGGTAGCTGTCAGCGATCAGCAACGGCAGCGAGCAGCGCGCGGTAGGCGCGGTGGGGGAGTGGGTGGCAATCCCCCTCACCCTTCCCTCTCCCCGTGCCTGGTGGTGACCAACACGGTGTTAGGCGGACTAACGAGAACCCAGCTCGGCCTCCAGGAAGTCCACCAGGTCCGCGATCGACAGCGGCTTGGCGAACACCTTGACCCCGGCACGCTCGGCCGTGGGGAGCAGCGGAGAACGGGTGTAGGCGGTCAGCAGGGCCACCGGAAGGCCGGGGTTCTTGTCGCGGAGGGCTTGAGCCAGGGCGGCGCCGTCCCGCCCCGGCATCACCAGGTCCAGCAGGGCAGCGTCGTAGCTGCGGCCCGCCGCCATCGACAGGGCTTCCTCCGGCGAGGTGGTGGTGTCGATCTCGAAGCCGTGCCGAGCCAGCGCCACCCGAAGCATGTTGACGATGTCCTGGCTGTCGTCCACCACCAGAATGCGCGAGCCTGCCTTCAAAGTCCTGCCCCCCCGGACGCGCTCAGCTCGGCACGCGCGACCTCTCGGGGACAGCCTACCCAACCTCCGGCCATCCGTAAAGGCCCACGGCCACGGACGCACGGACGCAGGTGGCACGGCGAAGCGTGGGATGTCCCGACCCCGAGCTTCGGTTAGACTCGACGGTTGATGCGAGCCAGCCCTTTCGAACCCGAGCGGGCGCGGGCGTCCCCTGGGTCGGGCCTCCTCGGCCGGAGGCCGATCGCCGTGGTCGACGCCGTCGGCCTGGCCCTCCTACTCGGCTTGCTTCTCGACTACTTGCGGCCCTCGCTGCTCTTGCAGCCGACCATCACCGCCGGTGGCGACACGCCGTGCCACTACCCAACGGCCGTCTTCTTCGCCGACTACCTGCTGCCGAAGCTCCGCCTGCACGGCTGGTATGCGGGCGCCTATCTTGGCCATCCGCTGTTGCTCTACTACTTCCCGCTCCCCTTCCTGGTGATGGCCGCCCTGGCGCCGTGGGTGGGCATGCCGGTCGCCTTCAAGCTGGGGACCGCGATCCCGGTCCTGCTGCTGCCGATCCTCACTTACGTGGCGTTCCGGCTGCTGGACCTCCGCTTTCCGGGGCCGCTTCTGGGGGCGGCCGCCTCGCTGATCTTCCTCTTCGTCGAGGACAACCCGATCTGGGGGGGAACCCTGGCCAGCACGCTGGCGGGCGAGTTCTCCTACACCTATGGCATTGGCCTGGGCGTGCTGTTCCTGGGTGTCGCCTACCGCGCCCAGTCGCGCCGGTCCCGGCCCTGGGGCCCGGCGGGCTGGCTGGCGCTGACCGCCCTGGCCCACGGCTACGCCGTGCTGTGGGCGGGGCTCTCCGCCAGCTTCTTCCTTTTCGGCTCCCGGCGGCCGCTTCGGACTTTGCGCTGGCTCACCCTGGTGGCGGTAGGCGCGTTCGGGCTGGTTGCCTTCTGGCTGCTGCCCTTGCTGGCGGGCTGGGGGCTCACCACGGCCTACGACGATCCCTGGATCACGGTTTCTCTCAGGAGCCTGGCCCCCCCGCTCCTGTGGCCTCTCTTGGTCCCGGCAGCCCTCGGCTTGCTGATGCCCCTCTTGACCTGGCGATCCAGCGGCGGTCCCGATCCTCGGCTGCTCTACCTCCTCCATGCGGCCCTGACCGGTGCCGCTCTGGCCGCCGCCGGCCCGGCTCTGGGCATCATCGACGTGCGCTTCGTGCCCTTCGCGCAGCTTTCCGCTTGCCTGCTGGGAGCGGCAGCTGTGGGTCTCGCTCTTGAGCGCTTGGCAGCCCCCGGCCCGGCGGCGCTGGGCCTCGTCCTGCTGACCCTGGTCTATGCCGACGACCACGCTCGCGTCTTGCGGCATTGGATAGCCTGGAACTACAGCGGGCTGGAGGCCAAGGAGCTGTGGTCTTCCTTTCGCCAGCTCAGCCACCGGTTGCGGGGCAGCGTGTCCGATCCCCGGGTGGCCGTCGAGTACAGCCAGGAGCACGAGCGGGCGGGGTCGATCCGGATGTATGAGACCCTCCCCTTCTTCTCCGGCCGCTCCACCCTGGAAGGGGTCTACAACCAGGCCAGTCTGATGACCCACCCCGTCTACTACGTGACCTCCGAGCTGGCGGCGGTGTCGCCTAACCCATTTAAGAAGCGTGAATACTCCTCCTTCGACACCGAGAGCGCGCTCCGCCACCTGCGCCTGTTCAACGTCTCCGAGATCGTGGCTCTGAGCCCCAAGCTGATCGGGAGCCTGAACGCTCGAGCCGACGTCGAGCGGGTGGTCGCCATCTGGCCCTACGAGGTCTTCCGGATCAAGGACGGCGGTCCCGGCTATGTCGAGCCCCTGGCCTTTGCGCCCTACCGCACGTCGGCGGCAGGCTTCCGCGACAAGGCTTACCGTTGGCTGAGTCGGAAGCCCACCAGCCCGGTGCACGTGGTCTACACCGACGACCCGCGTTTCCCGGAGACGGCGGATCCGCTGAGTCCTCCCGAGCAACCGTTGCCGACCGGCGTCGAGGTTCGGTCGCTGCTCGGGCCGGAAAGCCTAACCATCACCACCAGCCGTCCCGGCCATCCGCTCCTGGTCAAGGTCTCCTACCACCGGCGCTGGCGGGCGGAGGGCGCCGACGGGCCCTACCTGGTCTCGCCGGGCCTGATGCTGGTCCTGCCTCGCCAAGCCGAGGTCCGCCTCTTCTATGGCAAGGACCTCTCCGACCACCTGGGTCTCGTCCTCAGTTTGGGGGGGC
>DATECU010000125.1:0-30754 GCA_035286745.1 Vicinamibacteria bacterium
GGGGGAGTGGTTGCCGGCCGGGCGGGGGGCGGGGGTGGGGCCGCGGGCTTGTGGGCGGCGGCCCTGGCCTGCCGCGACCGCGTGAGCTCGGCAAGGAAGCGCTCACCCGCGGTGGCCGCATCCAGGCTGGCCTGGATGCGATCCAGCGGGGGCGCAAAGTACTTCTCGTCGGGGTCGAGCCGCCGCGCCTGCTGGAAGAGGCGATCCGCCTCCTCCAGGTGCTGGCGGTGCTGGGGGTCGCTCATGGGCAGGCGATAGGCGAGCCCCTCGTGGACCACCCCGAGGTTGTGCAGGCGGGCGGCCTCCTTGCCTCCCTTGAGGGCGAGCCGGCTCCATTCGGCGCGGGCCTCGTCGAAACGACCGCTCTCGGCCAGAGCGTTGCCCGGTTTCAACTCCCCGTCCACCGCCAGCAGCACCTCCAGCGGCTCGCCGGTGAAGGAGACCGCGGCCGCCGCCCGGTGGCCGGCCCCGGCCATCAGATGCCGCTCCAGAGCCTCCTCCGAGTTCGCCTCCGAGGGGACGGTGGCGCTGCCCTTCCACTCGTTCTGGTAGGAGTCCCCGACATCCGCCGAACGGGTGCCCAGGCTGTTCTTCACCTCCAAGCGGGCGTCCACCCGCCCGTCGGCCTTGGTGACGTCGACCGGCTCCTTGCGATTGCCCCAGACGTCCTTGGTTTCCCACTTCTGCTTCTTGTCGTTCCACTCCCGCCGCTCGCCGGTCTTCACGTACTTCTCTTCGTAGACGACGCTCTCGCGGACCCGAGCCTCCAGCGCCTCGACCGTTACCCGCACCAGGTTGTCCGCGCTCTCCGCGTCGTCGACCAGGCGGAGCCAAGGCGAGTCGCGGAAGGCGTCTTCGAGCGCATCGCGGATGGAGCGGAGCTCGGAATCTCCGATGCGACGGGAGTCCGAGCCCACCTCGATCGCCACCGTCTCGCCCACCAACTGAAGCTCGGGTGGGCGCGTTCGCTCAAGCGAGATCTTGGTCTTGCTGATGCCGAACTTGGCGTGGGCAACCGGGGACAGGCAGGCAGCCGAGAGGACGAGAACGCTGATGGCGAAGCGGCGCACGGTTCCACCTCCGTGCCATCATCTTACAGGAGCCCCGCCCGGCCTGGCAGCGCAGGTGGTAGCTGTCAGCTTTCAGCTCTCAGCGTTCAGCTACGACGGGCGGCGAGAGGTTGGATCGCGGCGTACCCTGCCGTAGCTGATCGCTGAGTGCTGCGTCTCGGCTAAAACCGGACCCGCACGCCGACCGAAACCTGAAGGCCGCCGGCGTCGATCTCTGTCTTGTCCCCTTCCCCCGGCTCCAGGGTGATCTTGGCCAGGCTGTAGCGGAGCTGTCCGCCCAAGGACAGGCTTCCACCCAGGCTGTAGTCGAGGTCGGCCCCAACGTTGAAGCCGATGCCGGTCTTGCTCTCGGCGGAAGTGGGCACGCTGGTCACCGTCACCGTGTCGTAGGGATAGCTCTGGGAGTACTGGACCGACTCCACCAGATCGGCGGAGAGGCTGAAGTAGCTCGGCCCGGCGAAGACCGCGTAGGATAGAGATCCCGCCTTGCCCAGGTAGGCGGCGTCGAGATGGGCGGTTGTCTCGCGATAGGTGGCTCCGCTCAGCTCGCCTGAAACCTCGCGCTTCTTGTTGAAGTAGAGGGGATGGGGCAGCGCGGCGTCATAGGTAGCTGAGGCGCTGCGGTTGACCAGGCCCAGGGTGAGAATCGCACCCAGGTGCTCCGAGAAGTCGTACCGCAATCCCAGGCTGGCCCCGAAGCCCAGCTTGGCCTTGTGCTGGACGCTCACGCTGGCGTCCTCGTTGTACTCCTTGAACGCTTTGTTCTGGGCGTAGTCCACGGCCAGCGGGGCCACGATCAGATCGCCCAGGAACTGGAAGCGCTTGCCGCCGCGCTTGGCGGGAGCCGGCGACCGTCGCGGCGTTGTGGTTTGGGGCGGTCGCGGCTCCGCGGTCGCTGGAGCCGGTGTGGTGCGGGGTTTGGAGGCGGCTGGGACGTCTACCGTGGGCTTCGCGGGCTCCTCCGCTTTCGGCTTGGGACCCGCCGCGGCGGGCTTGGCCGAGGCCGCGGGTTCCGCGGAGGCCGCCCCTTCGGCCGCCACCACCGACTTGTGGACGAAGCCGGTGGTCCCGTTCGGCGCCTTGACCTTGTACCAGGAGCCGGCGGCCTCGATGACTTCCAGGCTGGTTCCCTGGGGCACCGTGGTCACGATCTTGCTTTCGGTGCTGGCGGCAGTCCGCAGGTTGGCGGCGCGGGCGGTCACCCGCAGGTTGTCAGCCTGGGCTTGAAGGGCCAGGAACAGGACGGCGACTCCGGCCAGAACTCCGTTTCTCATGCGCATCACATTCTCCTCGCCTTCCTGACGGCTACTCGACGCCCACGGCAGTCCAAGCCTGGCTCACCGCTCGTTCCACGGCCCCGCCGGCGCCGTAGAGGTCTTTGGCGGATTGCAGGGTCGCCGCGCGGGCGGCGGCGAAGTTGGCGCTGGGGGGCAACAGGCTGGTGAAGGCGCGGTAGAAGACCTTCTCGATCTGCTCGCGGTTCGACGCCCCCACCCCGGTCACAGCGACCTTGGAGAGGCGATGGGTGCCGCCCTCAATGGCCAGGTAGAAGACGTGGTTGGGGATCCCGGAGTTGATATGGACGCCGCCGTTGTCCTGCGAACCCGTGTAGCGCTCGCTGTAGTGGTCGGGGTCGCCGAAGGCCATCGGGTTCTGCATCGAACGGAGCCCGCCGGGGGTGATCACATCCTCTCCCATCAGGTAGTCGGCTGGCCCGGGGCTGTGGCCCCCGGGGACGAAGTAGAACTCGGCGCCGACGCCCATCATGTCGGAGAAGGCCTCGTTCAGGGCGCCCGACTCGTTCTTGTAGATGAGTTGAGAGGAGTAGTCGGTGACGCCGTGGGTCAGCTCGTGGGCGACCACATCTAGAGCGCCGGCCAGGTAGTTCCACTTCTTCCCGCCGGCGGTGAAGCCCGCGGGCAGCCCCTCGCCATACACCATGACGCCGTCCCCGGCGTAGAACGCGTTCAGGAAGAAGGCGCCCACCACCCAGTCCGGATAGCTGAAGATGCTGTCGCGCCTAACCGGATGGACGACGCTCAAGATCCGGATGTCGGCGTTGTCCAGGCCCTTCCGGCCGAAGCGCTTGTAGAAGTAGTCATAGACGTAGCCGGCGTAGGCGTGGGCGTCCACGGCGGCACCGTCGGTCCAGGTGTTGTCGGAGTCGGTCGCCAGGTCCGCCGTGCCCAGCGAGATGTTCCCGTCGAGGAAGTCGAGGGTCCGGTCGAGGTTGCCTTTGAGGTCGAAGGTGTAGATGGCCGGCGGACGGAGCATGTCCCAGGCCACATACGAGCCGGAGCTGGAGCGGGTGGAGAGCTTCTTCTTGTCGCTCAGCACCCCGGTGCCCGTGCCATCGGCCGACTGGCGCTGCATGTCGCTCCAGCTCGCCACCACCTCGCCGGTCGTGGCATCGATGAAGTAGAGGGTGATGTCTCGCTCGTTGGCGGCGCGAGCGCGGTAGGCGAGGGCGTGGCCCCCCCCGTCCTTGGGATAGACCATGAGCTGGGGCGTCCGCGAGGGGCCCAGGAGGACGCCCGACAGCTTCTCGACCACCCGGCGCGCGTCATCGGCGCTGAGGCGCGGCGTCACCCCCAGCGAGATGCCCTCGTAGTAGGTGCCGAAGACCGAGATGGTCTCGCCGCCAGCGGTCTGCCGCACGATCTCGCCGCCGAAGACCGGCACCCCCTGGTGGTATTGGGCCAGACGCTCGTGGACCCGGCCGGGAAGCAGCGTGTCTTCCCTGACCTGACGCTCCCGCAGGTTCCCGCTCTGGAGCAGGCTCGCAATGCGGGCGTCCCAAGGACCCAGTTCGGCGGCGGCGGTGGCGGCCACGCGCACGGTGCGCGGCTCCGCGGCCTGGAGAGGGGAAACGAGCAAGGCGGCGCTAAGGCACGCCGCCAGGGCTGTGGCAGATCGCATCAAGAGAATCCTCCCTACGGCCGGTCCCCAGGAGGAGGGCGGGGACCAAGGCACCGTCGTTATACGGCAAACGCCCGCGGTGTGTCAAATCGGGCTCGGGGTGGGCTCGGGGTGGGCGAGGGAGAGCAATCGGCGCCCAGCTACGGACCGGCGGGCGTCGGGCCTCTGGTCCTTGGACCGGTCGACAGGAGCAGGTGGGCGGAAGACCGTTGGCCGCTGATCGCAAGGGACGGCGGGCTTCTGGTCAGCGGCCTTTCGCTGCAAGCGCAGAACCCAGAAGCGCCGCACCCGGTCTGTGCCCTCTGCGTCCCGAAGGTGCTCGCTCCGCTTGGGCCCTCTGCTGCTTGTAGCTCAAGACGGCATCGCGCCTCACCAGCACGACGCTGCCGAACCGCTGCGCGGCAAGACGCTTCTGCTGGATCGCCTTGTGAACGGCAGCCCTCGAAAGCCCGAGGGTGTGTGCCGCCTGGGTGACGCTCATCAGCGAACGATCGGCAGGGATCTCCTTCCGCTTGCCCTCGTGCTCGGGAGCCAGGAGGAGCCCCTCTGCGATCCCAGCGCGCGTGGCGATGCCGACCGCCACAGAGTACAGCGGCGAACTGGCGATGTCGCGCGTGACCCGACTCCAGCCTTGGAGCGCCGGCGAGCCCGGGCCGATGGCCACACGCTTGATCTCGAAGAAGCTGATACCGTTCTTGGCCATCCTCTGGAGGTCCTTGAGGAAGGCCAGCTCGTGAGCCTCGACGCCCTTCAGGTGAACGGTTTCGCCGGAAAGCAGCTTATGTCGGGCCATGTGCTTCCCCTTTCGCAAGGTCTGGGACAATCCCGCCGATGTCGCTTACGACCGGCTATAGCTTCGGCGACGGCGTCCTCGTTCCCTTCCCCTTTTCCGACCAAACCGGACTCAAAAGGCGGCCCGCGGTCATCGTCAGCTCGGCTGAATACCAAGCGCGGCGGCGCGACCTCGTGATCATGGCCATCACCAGCCAGACAGGTTTTCGTCCCGCGTTCGGCGAGTTCACGATCACCGAGTGGAAGAAGGCCGGACTCATCACGCCCTCCGCGGTGAAGCCCGTGCTTACCACCGTCGAGAAACGGCTCGTCCTCAACAAGCTCGGCGAGTTCCAGCAGGTGGACGTCAGAGCCCTGCGGACAATCCTCGATCAGATCCTCGGCTGATCGGATCGCGCCTGACCTTCGAAGGGTGCGCCTCGCGTTCACGGCCGGTGCAACCGGCAAGGGAGACAGCACCGGCCGCGCCCGCGAGCGATCGTCGCTTGAGCGTCCGGCTCCGGCGCCCATGGCTCGCTGGCCGTGGGCCTGCTCCCCGCGGACGAGCGCATCCGTCGAAGAGGCGTTGAAGCAGACGGGCGAAAGCGTATCCTGCTGACGGCCAGGCAACGCCCCCCTTGCCCACCACGCAGTCTTATGGCGGAGACGGCGCGTCACGCAACACGACGCGGACATCCCATTCCCTGTCACGCGAGTCAAACGAATAGGACTCGCCCAGGGTGTGCGAGAACCAGACGGCATATCGACCGGCGTCGAGCCTGTCATAGTACACGGGGCCCTGGTCGGGAAGCCCGAGCTCCGCCAGCGAGTCGGGCAGTCGTCCGGATGCGGCCCGGAAGGTCTCAATACGGCCGATGATCGCCTGTCCTTGTCTTATCTTGCCAGCGTGAAGCACGCGGATCCACAGTGACGGCCTCGACCGCGCAATGGTCAGAGCCGTCAGGGATGTGACGCCGAAAGCGCAACCGAGAACCAAGATGAAGCGCGTCTTCGTGTGCGTGCTCTCTCTAGTCATAGCTTGTGTGAAGTGGCGACGTTGTGTAGTTCCTGGCGGTCGGGCTATTGCGAGTTGCGGTGAGCGGAAGTGCGCCCCAGTTCGGTGCCGACTGGGGGTTCGTGGCGCCACGTGACAAGAGGTAGTCTTGGACCTGCTGCCCCAAAGACAAGCCGCTAGCGGGCCGGAAGGCCTGTGCGGCAAACGAGGCGCCCTCGCGGTCAGAGGGCAAGTCCTCGTAGCTGTACGCACTCCAGGGAGCAGCAACCAGGTCGATTGCCTCCTGGTGGTAGCCGCTCTGAACAGCATCCGCTATTGGTGTGTCTGAGCCGTTGACGAACGCCCGGTATGCCACGCCCGCGTAGAAGAGAAAATGGACAATGTCAACCCATCCGGCCTTCTCGGTGTAGACGTAGCGGTTGGCCGAACCATTGAACGGCCTTGTGGTGGCGGGCTCGACTCCGTTGCGTCCGAGCTCTGTTTCGCCGAGTCGCAGCAGAGCGTTAGCCGCATTCGGGCTCGCGGCAGTCCCAATCCTAGTCCGACTGGCGTTCATTTCCGCAATGAAACCAGCAACTGTGCCGGCCTGATTCCGCACAGGTTCCCTCCCATCCGGATCGATGAAGCGCATTGGGTTGTTCAGCACATACGCGTAGCGGTTCCACTTCTGGGGATTGGCCAGGGCGCCCTTCGCATCCAGGACCGGATCCACAGTCGTGAACCTACCGATCTTGGATCCGTAGTACCTGGCGCCGAAGTAGTCGAGTCCCGTCTCGGCATCCCTCTCCTTGCCCGTGAACTTCCTGGTGTTGGTGCCCTGGATCGGCGTGCAGGGTGGAGTTAGGCACTCTTCACCGAATGGCAAGTAGTCGTGGCGCTCGACCACCTGCCCGGTCTGGTTGGTGACGATGCGCACGTTCCCGACCGCGTCGAGGTGGTAGTACTCCACCACCTGCGCCCGGGCGCTGGGTGCGAGGAACAAGAGGACGGCGAGGAGGGGCAAGCGCTTTCGCAGCATCGAAGTTACCAAGTCTCTCATCTTACGCTCCTCTCGCCGCTTCACGGTTGCACCACCCTCAGGATGACCTGCACGAACTGCGGGCTGTCGCCCGTGTCCCCCTCCACGATCACGAAGTCCTCGTAGGTGCCGGGCGGCAGACCGGTCACGCTAGCGGTGGCCGTGACCAACGAAGGCCCGGTCCCCGAGGTGGCGCTGAAGGTGAGCCAGGACACGTTCTCCGTTATGGTCCAGTTGGGGCCAGCGCCGACACGATCGCGGATGATGACCGTCCTGATCAGGCCATCGTTGTCCTCGATGGCGATCTGCGCGGTTGGGAGCGAGCCCAGCACGGCTCCGCCCGTGGGATTGCTCAGGCGGAGGTTGATGGTCTCGGTTCCTTCGGGAAGCTCGTCGTCCACGATGGGGACCACGAAGGCCTGCGCCTGCTCGCCGGGTCCGAAGGTGAGCGTCCCCGAGGTGGCCAAGTAGTCGGCCGGCTGGGTGGCCGAGGCGTTGGTGACCTCGCCAGTTCCAATTCCGAGGAACTCGCCGGCAGCTACCTCACGGCTGAATGCTTGTCGGCTGATCGCTGGTCGCCGCGCTATCCCCGCAACGCTTCCAGCAGGCCCGCGAGGTCCTCGGGCCAGGGGCTCTCGAAGGTCAGGCGGGCACCGGTCGCGGGATGGTCAAAGACCAGGCGGGCGGCGTGGAGGGCCGGGCGGGCGAGGGAGTTGAGGGCGTCCCGTGAGGCGGAACGGCGAGAGGAGGGCGTGCGGGTGCCGCCGTAGGTGGCGTCGCCGGCGACCGGGTGGCCGAGGGAGGCCAGGTGCACGCGGATCTGATGCGTGCGTCCGGTCGAGATGCACACGCGCAGCAGGGCCGCACCGTCGAGCGCCTCCGTAAGGCGATAGCGAGTGCGGGCCTCCCGCCCGCGCGGGGCTCGGACCGACATCTTCTTTCGATGGACTGGGTCGCGCCCGATGGCGGCCTTGATCTCGCCTTCGGCTCGGGCGGGCACGCCGTGGACCAGCGCCAGGTACTCCTTCTCCACGGTTCGGCCGGCGAACTGGGCGGTGAGCGCGCGATGGGTCTCGTCGTCCTTGGCCACCACCATCAAACCCGAGGTGCCCTTGTCCAGGCGGTGGACGATGCCGGGCCTGAGCACACCGCCCACTCCCGAGAGGTCCTTCACGTGGTGGAGCAGCGCGTTCACCAGGGTGCCGCCGTGCTGGCCGGCACCGGGGTGCACGACCAGGCCGGCCGGCTTATCGACAACCAGCAGGTGCCGATCCTGGTACACCACGCGGAGGGGGATGTCCTCAGGATCGGGTAGGGCGGCCTCCGGCTCGGGGATCAGGATCGCCACCGTCTGGCCGGACCTCAGGCGATACGACGCCTTGGCCGAACCATTGTCCAGTTGAACGTGGCCGGCTTCGATCAAGGCCTGAAGCCGCGCCCGGCTCAGCTCGGGCAGACGACCGGCCAGCCAGCGGTCGAGGCGAACACCGGCCCCTGCCGCGTCCACGGTGAGGGACCGGGGCGGCTCGGCCATGAGCTCGAATCAGGCGGGGCCGGCGGTCTCTGGCGCGGCCGGGGCCAAGGGCGGCGCTGGCGCCTTCGCCTGGCGCCGGGCGAGATAGGGATAGAGCCCGGCCACCACCAGCACCATCAGCAAGGCGATGAACTGGGAGGTCGACAGGGCACCGCTGAAGACGCTGCCCCGGGCGGCGTCGCCGCGGTAGATCTCGATGATCGCCCGCGCCACCGCGTAGAGGAAGAAGTAGGCGAGGACGACCTGGCCCTGGAACTTCTTGCGGCCGGCGAGCCAGAGCAGGAAGAAGAAGATGAGGAGGGCCGCTCCAGATTCGTAGAGCTGTGTTGGGTGCAGGGGGATGTCGAGGGGGGTGCCGATGGTGCGGCCGGCGAAGATGTCCTTGAAGGTCACTGCCCACGAAACCGTGGTTGGCTTGCCCCAGCAGCAACCGGCGGCGAAGCAGCCCTGGCGACCCACCGCCTGGCCCAGGATCACGGCCGGCGCCAGCACGTCGGCGGCAGCCCAGCCGGGGATCTTGAAACGGCGCACGTAGAGGACCGCCACCAGCAGCGCGCCCAGGAGGCCCCCGTAGAAGACGCCGCCGCTCCGGAAGAGCGACAGCATCTCCATCTTGTTATGGAGGTAGAAGCGCCATTCCACGGCCAGGAGCAAGAGCTTGGCGCCCAGCAGGCCGCCGAGCAGCACCCAGACCGCCAGGTCGGTGATGCGGGCGGGGTCGAGGCCGGCTCTCTTCGCCTGACGATTGACGACCCACAGCCCGGCCACGAAGGCGATGGCCAGGAGCACGCCGTAGGTGGGCAGGGTGAAGGGGCCCAGGTGCCACTTGAAGAGGTCGAAAGCGGGGACGGTGAAGAGGCGAGGGTACATCTACTCGGTCCTCCCGGTCGAAGGGTTGGCTACGGCGGCCGGCTCGGTGCCGGGATTGAGCAGGATGTCGAGCACCAGCAAAGAGACGCCGATGGAGATGGCGGAATCGGCGGCGTTGAAGGCGGGCCAGTGGTGGGGGCCCCAGTAGGCGTCGACGAAGTCGATGACGTAGCCCAGGCGCACCCGGTCCAGCAGGTTGCCGAGGGCCCCGCCCATGATGAGGGCCAGGCCGGTGCGGGGCAGCCGGCTTCCGGCGGGAAGCCTCCAGGCGTAGACGGCGATGGCCAGGAGCGCAGCCAAGCCCAAAACGGAGAGCAGCAGGGACTGGTAGGGCAGCGAGGCGTCGGAGAAGAGGCCAAAGGCGGCGCCGCGGTTCCTGACGTAGGTGAGCTGCAGCAGGCCCTCGATCAGCGTTCGGCTCTCGTGCAGGCTCATCAGGCGATCGACCAGCGCCTTGGTGGCCTGATCCAGAGCCACCACCACGCCGGCCACCCAGAAGTAGAACGCGCGGCTCCTCATTGCCCCTCCAACACCGTCGCGCACCGCTCGCACACCCCGGCGTGAGCGCTGAGGCTGCCCACCTGCGGCGAATAGGTCCAGCAGCGCTCGCACTTGGCGCCCGGGGCGCGGCTCACCTCGACCTCGACCTCGCCCTCGCCCCTGCGCACGCCCGCCCGGCTCACGATGAAGAGGTTGGCCAAGTTGCCGGGGAAGGTCGAGCTGAGATCCTCATAGCGCCCGAGGGCTGCGGCCACCTCCGGGGGGGCGGTGACCGCGACCTCGGCCTCCAGGCTGGCGGCGATCTGCTTGGCGGCGCGCGCCTCTTCGAGCGCCTTGGTGACCACGCCCCGTACTTCGAGCAGCACTTCCCAGCGGGCCAGCAGGTCCTCGTCGGCCTTCTCGGCCTTGGGGAAGACGGCCAGGTGGACCGATGCCTCGGCGCGGCCGGGGATGAGAGGCCAGATCTCGTCGGCGGTGAAGGGCAAGACCGGAGCCATCAGCCGGGTCAGGTCCTCGGCTACCCGGAGCAGCACGGTCTGCGCCGCCCGCCGGCGCCGGCTCTGGGCCGGGTCGCAGTAGAGCCGGTCCTTGAGCACGTCCAGGTAGAAGGCCGACAGGTCGACCGCGCAGTACTGCACCAACTGATGGTAGACCAGGTGGAACTCGTAGCCCTCGTAGGCGGCGAGCAGGCGGGTCACCAACTGGCGATGGCGGGAAAGCGCATAGCGATCGATCTCCTCCATCTCGGCCTCGGGCACGGCGTCCCTTTCGGGGTCGAAGTCGGTCAGGTTGGAGAGCAGGTAGCGGCAGGTGTTGCGGACCTTGCGATAGGCCTCGGACACCCGCTTCAGCATCTCCTCGGAGAAGCGCATGTCCTCGCGGTAGTCGACCATGATGGTCCACAGGCGCAGGATCTCCGCCCCGTGAGTGGCCACCAGCTTGGCGGTGTCCACGTCGTTGCCCACGCTCTTGGAGATCTTCTTGCCTTCGGCGTCTACCGTGAAGCCGTGGGTGATCACCTGACGATAGGGGGCGCTACCCCGGGTCCCCACGCCGATGAGCAGCGAGGAGTGGAACCAGCCCCGGTGCTGGTCGGAGCCTTCGAGATAGACGTCGGCCGGCCAGGCCAGGCCCTGATGGTGATCCAGGACCGCGGCGTGGGAGGAGCCGGAGTCGAACCAGACGTCGAGGATGTCCCGCTCCTTCTGGAACTCGCCGCCGCCGCACTTGCGGCAGCGGAAGCCCTCGGGCAGGAGCGCCGGGGCCTCCCGGTCGTACCAGGCGTCCGCGCTCAGCTGCTCGAAGATATCGGCCACAAAGCGCGCCAGCTCGGGCGTCAGGTGAGCCTCGCCGCAGGCCTTGCAGTAGAAGGCCGGGATCGGCACTCCCCACAGCCGCTGCCGGGAGATGCACCAATCGGGCCGGGTGGCCACCATGTTGCGGATGCGCTCCTCGCCCCAGGCCGGAAACCAGCGGACCTGGGAGATCGCCTCTAACGCGCGGTCGCGGAAGCCGTCCCGGTCCAGGGCGATGAACCACTGCTCGGTGGCGCGGAAGATGATGGGCTTCTTGCAGCGCCAGCAGACGGGGTAGGCGTGGGACTCCTTGCCGGAATGCAGCAGGGCGCCGCTTTCTTGCAGGAAGGCGACGATCTCCGGGTTGGCGTCGAACACCTTCTTGCCGGCGAAGCGCTCGATCTCGGGGAGGAAGCGGCCGCCCGCGTCCACCGGACAGTAGATGTCGAGGCCGTAGCGCAGCCCGGTCAGGTAGTCGTCCCAGCCGTGCCCGGGCGCGGTGTGTACGATGCCGGTGCCGGTGTCGAGGGTGACGTAGTCGCCCAGGACCCCGGGCGAGTCGCGGTCGATCCAGAGGTGACGGAAGCGGAGGTGCTCGAAGTCCGCGCCTTTGGCTTCGGCGAGGGGCTCTCCCAGGCGCTTCGGCTTGTCGGTCGCGCCCCAGAAGCGAGCTTCGGCCGCTTCGCGGAGCGCCTTCGCCAGCACCAGCACGTCGCTCGTGCCTTCGACCGGATAGCAGGCGTAGTCGGCCTCCGGATGAAAGGCCAGCGCCAGGTTGGCGGGCAGGGTCCAGGGGGTCGTGGTCCAGATGACGGCGAAGAGCTTCTTCCCGCGAAGGGCCGGGAAGCGGGCCTCGATGCCGGCTCGCTCCGCCTCGGCCAGCGGGAAGCGCACGTCGATGGAGGGGCTCTGGTGGTTGTCGTCGTACTCGACCTCGGCCTCGGCCAGCGCCGTCTGGCAGGAGATGCACCAGTGGACCGACTTCTTGGCCTTGTAGACTAGGCCCTTCTCGGCGAACGCCGCCAACTGCCGGACGATGGTGGCCTGGTACTGCGGCGCCATGGTGAGGTAGGGCGTCTCCCATTCGCCCATCACACCTAACCGTTCGAAGTCGGCGCGCTGGATGGCCACGAACTTCTCGGCGTAGGCGCGGCAGGCGCGCCGGAACTCCACCGGGCTCAGGTCCTTCTTCTTGGCCCCCAGGTTCTTGTCCACTTGCAGCTCGATGGGCAGGCCGTGGCAGTCCCAGCCGGGGACGTAGGGTGCATCGAAGCCGGCCAGGGTTTGACTGCGGACCACCACGTCCTTCAGGATCTTGTTGAGGGCGGTGCCCAGGTGGACGTGGCCGTTGGCGTAGGGCGGGCCGTCGTGGAGGATGAACCGGGGCGCCCCCTGGCGTGAGGCGCGCAGCTTCCCGTAGAGGTCCTCCGCCTTCCAGGCGGCGAGCCGTCTGGGCTCCGCCTGAGGCAGGTTGGCCTTCATGGGGAAGTCGGTCTGAGGCAGGTTGAGCGTGGACTTGAGGTCCGAAGCTGTGGTCATGGAGATGGCCCAAGCAGCCCTTCGTGGGCCGCAAACAAAGCCTCAGACTAACATGAATCGCGCGTTGTCGTCGGCCGATGCCGAACGGGCTTCAGTCGGCGGGCAGTCCTGCCCGAGGGGGTCCGGCGACAACGCTCGGGGCGAGCCCTGCCGAGCGATCAGCGGATGCGACAGGTCGTGGAGCCCTGACCTGACCCACAGAACTTCCCAACCAGCTCTCCGGTGTCCTCGTCCTCGAAGTTCCGACAGTAAAGCCCCGCGTCGCAGTCCGAGTCTGTGGAGCACTTGTCACACTCGTCGCCTTGGCTACAGGCGCCGGATGAGACCGCGAACGCCAGGACGCCGACCAGCAAGAGCCATCGGGCCATTCTCCCCCCTCGAGTCTGTAGGACCGGAACGCCTGGCTATCGTAGCCGAACCTCAGGCGTACTTCCACCACGACGGGCCAGGGAGTAGAGGCCGCGGCTCCACCTTGCACTCGAGGCGCCTGATGGACAGCAGCCACGGCGATTGGACGGTTCCACTCAAGGCTCGTACCATGGTTGGCCTGAACGGTCCCGGTGACGAGCGTGGCTGGCACCGAGGCCGGGTTGAGGATCATGCACCGAGGCAAGGCCTGCCGCTACGCCTGGCCCCTGCGGTTGGTGTGCGCAGGGAAGCGCCGGATGCCGGTGCAAGGAGCGCAAGAGATGAGGGGAGTGCTTTGGCTGCTGTGCTTGGCCCTGGCGGTGCCGGCCGTGCTGCCTCTGGCGGGTTGTACGAGCGGCGACGAGTGTGACAGCTGCACTGTCGACGCGGACTGCAAGGACGGGTTCTTCTGCAGCGACTTCAGTGACGGCGTCCGGCGTTGCGGGCCAGGGGTGGGTCCAGCGGTCTGTCGGACCGAGTAGGGTTCCGGGGGTGGGGCGGTGGCCTCGCCCTGTCAGTCGACCGGCGCCCCCCGCGGCCTGGGCGCGCGGAATCGCCAGCGCCGTGAGGCCCAGGACACCAAGAGGGCGATGGCTCCGCCCAACGTCCCGGCCAGCACCGTGAACAGCGGCCAGAAGGTGAGCTGGGGCAACATCGCCAGACTCAGAAGCTGCTCCCAAGAGGCCGGCTCGAACTGACGCTCGCCCAGGAAAGGCACCGCCACCGGTCCCACCGCCGAGAGGTCGAAGTGGGACCCCAGGTGCAAGACGGTGGCGACGACGTAGAGGCACGCCAGCCAGACCCTGACGGAGAGCGCGTACACCACGAGGTCGAGGAAGAAAGATCGAAGGCGGCGCCGCTCGGGCAGCAGGGCGAGAGCGAAGTAGGCTCCCACCAGAGGGGCAAGTCCGGTGATGCCTACCACTCGCGTCCAACTGGCGGGGGCCGCCGCCTGCTCGAGGCCGAAGCGGACCACCGTCACCATCACGGAAAGTGCCACCGCCACCGTCACCCGCCGCCCGGCCAGGTCATCCGCGACCGCCTCGGGCAGGGCCAGGCCCAGCGTCCCCAGCAGCAGGCAGACGCCGGTCATGACGTAGTAGGGAAGGCTGGCGGCGGCCGACACCCGGCCGGTGACGTAGCTCGAGCCGAGGAGGAAGGCGCCGGTGGTGGGGGCGTCCCGCTGGCCCTCGGCGCCCAGGCCCAGGACCAGGAACAGGATTCCCCCCGCGCTCGCCAGCAGCGAGAGCGTCCGCCTGACGCGAGCCGGCAGGTGACCCCAGGACAAGAGGGAGGCGAAGGCCATCCAGAAGAGGAGGTGGCTCCCGAGGCGGCCCCAGGGCATCCGCGGGAGTATACACGTTCCGCGCGGGGCCACCGTGCTCGAATGCTCCCCGCGTGTCGGCATCCGGCCGACTCGCGTTTTCGAGTAGGCTCAGCAGGCCGGCAAGCGGCCTGGAGGCGAGCGAGGTGTTGAGTCGGGAAAAGAGATGAGCGAGGCGCGAGAGGCGACCCGGGGCAGCGGCATCCGTTTGGCGACGGAGGCGGTGTCGCGGGCGCTCTCGGTGGCGACCACCCTGGCGGCGATGCGCCTGGACCCCGCCGACTTCGGCGTCTTGGTGGCGGTCGGTGGACTCGCCGTGGTCCTGGCCGAGGCCGGGGACCTGGGGCTTCAGGGGCTCGCGGTTCCGGCGCTGATTGCCCGGCGCTTCTCCCTTCGCGATCTGCTCCGGGCCAAACTGGTGTTGGCGGTGCTCCTGGGGGGGGTGGCCTTGGTTCTTCCCCTGCTGCTCGGCGGCTTGGCGCCGGTGGCCGCCGCCGTGCTGCCCGCCTCCTGGCGGCAGACGGTCCTGGCCGCTGGCGGGGGCAGCTTCTTGCTGACGCCCCTGATCCTCTACTACGGCCTGGCCGGCTGGAGCGAGTTCCTGGGGGTGGCGCTCAGGGCGGCCGGGCGGCGGGGCCAGGAGGCGGCGGTGATCCTGTGCCTGCGCCTGTCGGGCCTGCTGGCCACGGTACTGGCGATCGCGGCGGGCGCTCGGGTCTGGGGCCTGGCCTGGGCTCAGGCCGCCTCGGTGGTGCTCCCCATCGTGCTGGGGGCCTGGCTGCTCTGGCTGGCGAGCCGGGCTGCGCCTGACAGCAAGGAGGCCGCGGTCGGCTCGGTGCTGAGGGCGGCGGCACCGCTGGCCGTGAACGGAGGGCTGGCGCTCGTGAGCCTGCGCATCGAGGTGATTGCCATCTTCGTCCTGAAGGGATCGCGGGAGGCGGGCCTGTTCGGCGCCGCTCTGAAGCTGGTCGAGTCGCTCAACGGTATCGGGGCGGCGCTCCTGTCGGGGGCGCTTCCCTCGCTGACGCGTGAGGCGCTGGCAGGAGCCGGTCGCTCCCACCAGGTGAGAAGCCGCACCGCGGCCCTGGTTGCGCTCCTCGGCGTTCCCGCCGCCGTCGGGATGGTGCTTCAGGCCCCGGGGGTGCTGCACCTGGTCGCTCCTCCCGGCTACGCGGGGGGCGCGGGCGCGCTGCGCATCTTGGCCTTCGCCATCGCCGTCCTGTTCGTCAACACGCTGCTGATTCACGCTCTCATCGCCGCGGGACGGGCCGATCGCTTGCCGCGCCTCACCGGGGTCCGGGTCGGCGTGGCAGTGCTGCTCGCGCTGACGCTGGTGCCCGCGCTAGGCGGCCTCGGCGCGGCCATCGGGTTCCTGGCGGCGGAGCTGCTCCTGGCGGTGCTGGCGGGCCGCAGCGCGGCGGTTGCCGGCTTCCCGGTCCCGGTCCTGCGACCGGTGCTGCTGGCCGCTCTGCTGTCTTTGCCCATGGCCGCGGTGGTCGGCTTCTTGAAAGCGGACGCGGTGCCTGCCATCGCCGCCGGCGTTGGGGTCTACGCCGTCACGCTGGGAGCTGCCTGGCGCGTGCGCCGGCTGCGGCCGCTCCTGGAGGGGAGGCGGGATTGAGCGCGCCGGATCGACCAGGAGTCGCACGGTGACGGGCGTCAGCTCTAGCCTAACGAACGGCATCGGTCAAGGGCCGGGCTGGTGCTGCTCCTACTGCTCGGCGCCGCTCACCGTGCAGGCTCACGGCCTGTACTGCGCGCCGGAAGGACGCTGGTTCGCGAGCCTTGACGGCGTGCACCGCCTGTTGCCCGAGGAGCGACGGCGTGAGCTTCGCCCCTTCCTGGAGTTGTACCAGCGGGTGCGGCGCGACCAGGGGTGGCGGGCGGAGGCGGGCTTGCCGGAGGTGCCCGCCGATCATCCCCACGCCGCTATCTGGAAGGCGCGGGCGGGCCGTTTGCAGCGGGGCTTGGAGCTGGTGGCGGCTCGCTTGGGCCCCGGGCCCTGGCGGGTCCTCGAAGTCGGCGCCGGCTGCTGCTGGGCGGCTCTTCACCTGCTGGAGGGCGGGCACCAGGTGGTGGCGGTGGACGTCAACCTGGATCCCGACGACGGTCTGCTGGCGCCTAACCACACGTCCCGGATGGCCCGGCGGCTGGAGCGGGCGGAGGCGGACATGGAGGCTCTGCCTCTGGAGCCGGCCGGTTTCGACCTGGTGCTGGCCGCCGGCTCGCTGCACTACCCGGCCCGCTCGAGCCGGGTCTTGGTGGAGCTGCGGCGGGTCACCCGCCGGGGTGGGCTGCTGCTGGTGCTCGACTCCCCCAGCTTCCGCCGGCGCCCCGACGGGGAGGCCATGGTGGCCCGTCGCATGCGGGCCCAGGCCCGGCGCTATGCGGTGCTGCCGCCCCGGGAGAGCCAGTCGTCGTACTTCGTGCTGGGGGAACTGCCGGGGCTCTTCGAGCGGAGCGGCTGGAGGCTCGAAGTCCAGGGCTGGCCGGGGCCGCTCTGGGAGCGGGCCTCGGACCTGATCCAGATCCTGCTCCACGGCCGGCGGGGCCCGCGCTATCCCACGCTGCTGGGGACCAGGCATGGGTAGCCTGGTTCTGCGCAACGCGCGACTGGGTTTGGGGCCGGACTCCCGCCTCGCCGACCTGGCGATCAGCCGTGGACGGGTGGCCGGCGTCTTCGCCGCCGGCGAGGCGCCCGGGGGGGAACCAGAGGCCGACCTGGTGGGTCGGCTGCTGGTGCCGGGCCTGGTCAATGCGCACGATCATCTCGATCTCTCTCTCTTCCCGCCGTTGGGCCGGCCGCCGTACGTGAGCGCCTACGCCTGGGCCGAGGACATCGCCGGCGCCATGGACGACCCGCGAGCCCGCCAGGCGCTGGCGGTGCCACTGGTGGACCGGCTGTGGTTAGGCGGCCTGCGCAACCTGCTCTCGGGGGTGACCGCAGTGGCCCACCACGGCGCCTATCACCGCTCGCTGGGCCGGCCCGACTTCCCGGTGCGGGTGCTGGCCAAGTATGACTTTGCTCTCTCCCCCGGCCTCACCCCGCAGCTTCGCAAGGCCTATCGCACCAGCGATCGCCGGATCCCCTGGCTGGTGCATGCGGCGGAAGGCGTCGATGCGAGGTGTCGGGGAGAGGTGAGGCTCTTGGCCGAGGCCAATGTGCTGCGCCAGAACACGGTTATCATTCACGGGATTGGCATCGCTCCGGAGGATGTGTCCTTGATCGCCGCTGCTCGGTCCGCCGTGGTGTGGTGCCCGGAATCGAATCGCAGGCTCTACGGGGCCACCGCCCCGTTCAGCAGCCTGCGGGCAGCGGGGATCCCGGTGGGGTTGGGCAGCGACAGCCCGGCCTCGGGAGTGAGGGACGCGCTTTCGAATCTGGCGGCGGCTCGGCGGGAGGGCGAGTGGGGCGATGCCGAGTTGCTGGCGCTGGCCACCCACGCTTCGGGCGCGGTGGCCCGGCTCCCGGTGGGTGGCTTCGAGCCGGGGGCCCCGGCCGACTTCGCGGCGGTCGGGGACATGGAGGGATTGTGGGCGGGGGATCGGCGGAGCCTGGCCTTGGTGATGACCGCCGGCAAGCCGCTCTGGGGTGAACGGGATCTGATGACGGTGCTCAGCCCCCAGGCCCAACCGTGTAAGCTGGAAGGCAGCGAACGCGCTCTGTTGCCGGCGTTCGCCAAACGAGTCCAGGCCCTCGGCAAGGTCCACCGCGCGGTGCGCGAGGCGGGCTTTCTGGCGGATCTGGAGTTCGGAGACCGAGGAGGATGGTGATGACCAGGCGTTCGGCCCTGGCGGCCCTGACGGTGGTGATGCTGGCGGCGGCGGTGCGCTCGGAGGCGATCCCGGCCTTTGCCCGGCGCTATGACCTGGAGTGCCACTTCTGCCACCAGGGCTACCCCAAGCTCAACAACATCGGTCAGCGCTTCAAGGAGCGCGGTTTCCGGCTGGAGCACGAGGACGCCTTCGATCGACAGGCCTGGAGTCGTTCGGTGCCGGCGTCGATGAGAGCGCGCGCCCGTCTCGACTTCAGCGACCAGGGGGACCCCGCGAGCTCGATGTTCCTGAAGCCGATTTCCGCCGGCAACCTGGGCGAGCGCTTCGCCTACTGGGCCGATACCGGCTTTCTCATCGAGCAGGACGACTTCAGCCACCAGAAGCCCGACAACGCCTGGCTGCGCTTCGAGATCGTCAAGGGCGGCAAGCTGTACGCCAGAGCCGGCCGCTTCGAGCTCGATCTTCCCTTCACCCAGGCCCGAACCTCGCACCTCTTCCCCTACGACATCTACGCCGCCAACACCGGATTCGAGACCGACAACATCGGCGGCTACCAGGACGGCCTGGAGATCGGAGGCGGCTTCGGGAACGACCTTCGCTGGTCGGCTGCCGTGGTCAGGGGCCGGAACCCAGAGGGGGCCGCCGACATCAGCGATCGGGCGGGGAAGTTCGACGCCAACGTCTTCCTGCGGGCCAGTCGCCGGAAGGAACGGAACCGGGTGGGTCTCTTCGCCTACATCGGGCGCAACACGATTGCGCTGGGTCCCACTAACGCGTGGGACGACAACCTGCTCCGGCTGGGCGCCGACGCCAGCCTGTGGGTCCAGAAGATGAACCTGTACGGCGTCGCCATGTACGGGCGAAACGACAACTCCATCGCCACCATCGATCGGCCCGACGGGACCGGTCAGGCGCTGAGCTTCGGTGGGGGCTTCCTGCAGGCCGACTACCACGCCCGCGGCAACCTGGCGCTCTGTCTCCGTTTCAACCTGGTGAACGGGCCCGGAGAGGCGGCGGCCACCGACAAGGAGACCCTGACCGGCATCTTTCCCGGTGTGCAGCTCTGGCTGTTCGAGCGGGCCAAGCTGTCCTTCGAGTACGGCCTGCTGAACAACCAACGGCCGAGCTACGGCGCTCTGCAGCTGGAAGTGGCGTTCTAGGACCAGCGGATCTCCCACTCGCAGCGGGGGTGGCCGTCGAGGGCGCAGCGGTCCTTGCGGATGCGGACGTCCTGACCGCCGGCCAGTTCGGCGGCGCGCTGGCAGTAGCCGGTCATCCGATCGCAGAGGATGGTGGAGACCGCGCAGTCGTAGGTGTGCAGGCGTGCCGAGCCGGCCCCGGTCGAAACCACCTCCAGGCGGCCCTGGTCGACGCCGTGACTCCACAAGGTCTGCGCGCCCTCAAGAACTCGGAGCGGGCCGCCCTCCCGGAGCATCACGCGATGGACACCGGACAGCCCATACTCGGCGTCGTGCCGCCCGAACGCCTGGTGGAAGTGGGGATCCCGGGAGCCTAGAACGCGTTTGGCGACGTCGGCCAGACAGACGAAGGTGGCGACCGAGTACCAGCCGGAGGCCAGCACCCCTGCTTCGATGGCCTTTCGGTGCTCCACCGGCATGGCCATCAGGACTTGGGTCTGCGCGGAGGGGCCGAAGCGCCGGGTGAGAAAGTCAAAGAAGGATGCGAAAGATGTGCCCTTGAGGTTCATGGCGCAGGGTCCCCGGTGGGGTAGGTCCTACATTGGGTGATCCTGCCACGGACCGGCCACCACGGCAAGTGCTTGATAATGAAGAGGGATGCTGGACGGACGGCTTCTGATCCTCCTCGGGGGCCATCCAGCGCGCTGTCAGTGAGCGTCCTACAGCGGTTGTCCGCTGCCTGGAGAGGGGTTGCCGCGGGCGTCGCTAGCCGGCGTTCTGGCGCCGCCGGAAGACCGCGGTGAGGCTGAGGCTCCTCTCCCCCCGGCGGACCTCGAAGCGAGCGGTGTCGCCCCAGCGCTTGCTCGCCATCAGCCGCTGCAGCGTCTCCTTGTCGGCCAGGGGGGTTCCATCCATGGAGACCAGGAGATCGCCCTCGGCGAACCCGGCGCTGGCGGCAACCGAGTCCTTCTGCACGGCGATGACCGGCATCAGGTCCCCCGGCTTCCTCTCGGGCGTCGACAGGCCAAGGGGAGGGTAGAGGGGGTCGGTCTCCCGGGGCAAGCCCCAAAGGAACTGGGCGTAGGACGCGCGCACCTTGACCGGCTCTCCCTTGCTGCCGATCACCGGGATGGGGATCAGGGACGCCGTCTTGCCCTGGAACCAGAGCGCGGCCTGACGGGGGGCCCCCAGGTCGTAGGCCACATGGCCGGCCCCGATCAAGACCACCAGGATGGCGTCCTTGCCGCCGTGGGACTGGAGCGCCTGGACTGCGTTATACGCCATGGTGGCGTCCCAGGTGCACTGGGCCTTGAACATGCCCTCCCATTGCTCTTCGGTGAGGGCCGAGTGCATGGCGTCCTCTTCGGTGAAGAAGGCGCGAAAGAGGTTGCGATGCTCGGCGCTCTCGGTGTCGACGCGGCTCGGGATGTGGGCGGCCTCTTCGGGGGTCAGCTTCAAGAAGCCCTTCCGGCGTACCGCGGAGACCACTTCCCTGGGCGCGTTCACCGCGATCATCCGGAGCCGGTGGTCGCGGGCGAAGAGGAAGATGTCACGGTAGTAGTTCCAGTGATAGCCCCAGTTCCGGTACCAGCGGGACTCGTCGAGGAATCCTTCCTCGCTCAGGCCGCCCGCGACCCAGCGGTCGAGGTGGGCTTGCTCGGGGTACGGGTACATCTCGAGCCCGAGCAGCACCTCCCGCCCGCTCCGCACCAGCTCCTGCACGATCCGGAGCTGAGCCTGATGGAACTCGTGGTTGGTGTGGCTCTCGCCAACGAAGAGCAGGCGCACACCCGCCAGCCGGGCGGGCAGTTCGGCCGGGGTCAGGGTGTCGCCTCGGGCCGTGTCGGTGACGGCATCCAGGAGCAACGGCGCCTGGCGATCACGCCTCACAGGATCACCCAACGGCAAGTCGAGAGCCGGGTCGTCGGCCGACGCCAATGCGGGCAAGCCCAGGAGAAGCCAGAAGAGGATCCGCGTCATGAACCACCTCGATGGGAGGAGTGGGCGTGGGTGAGGAGTGGACGCAGGTTGCCGCCCTCGGCGGGCAGCGAAACCCCGTGAAGGAGCCAGGCCGCGAGCAGCATGAGCAGCGCACCCGCGACGTAGGGAAGATAGAGAGCCCGGTCGAAGAGCCAGCCGGCGGCGAGAGGACCAATGCCTCGGGCCGCCGCGCTCAGCGCTTGGCCGACGCCGAGGATGCCGCCTTGCTCGTCGGCACCCGCCTCGCGGGACAGCAGCGCCGTCTGGGCCGGACTGGCCAGGCCCTGCCCCAGGGCCAAGGCACCGACCACCGCCAGCGCGCCTAGCGCGGATGGCACGAAGGGAAGGAGCGCCAGCGCGGCGGCCATGGTCAAGACCCCGGCAACGCCTAGCGAGCGCTCGCCGAAGCGGAGGGTCAAGCGTCCCACCAGGCCGCCCTGAACCACCACGATCACCACCCCGATGTAGGTGAAGACCAGGCCCAGCTCCTCCGGCCCCAGGCCGAAGCGGCGCTCGCCCAACAGCGCAAACGTGGTCTCCATGGCCACGAAGGCCAGCACCGAGAAGAAGAGGGCGGCCAGCAAGCGGCCAACCGACGGGTGATCGAGGGCGCTCCGGAAGTGGGTCCAGGTGAGACGGCTGTGGGGCCCGACCGCTGCCGGGTTCCGCGTCTCCGGTAGGCGGAAGAAGGCAAGCACCAGGTTGGCGGCAGCCAGGCCGGAGGCCGCGAAGGCGGCGGTCCCGAAGCCGAAGCGCGACAGGCCGGCACCCACGGCGGGGCCGAAGACGAAGCCCATGCCGATGGAGGCGCCCAGGAAGCCCATGTACTTGGCCCGATCCCTGGGCGCGGTGACGTCGGCGATCACCGCCTGGGCAGTGGCGATGGATCCGCCGAAGAGGCCGGCCAGCGCCCTTCCCACCAGCAGGACCGGGAGGCTGGCAGCCAGGCCGGTGACCAGGAGCGACACCGCGGAGCCGGCGAGGCTTCCCAGCAGAATCGGCCGGCGGCCCACCCGGTCGGAAACCCGGCCTAGGATGGGAGCGCCGATGAATTGGGCCGCGGAGTAGGCGGCCACGATGGCGCCGATCCACAGCCCGGTCGCGCCGAAGTGCTCCGCGTAGAACGGGAGCAGGGGAATGATGATGCCGAACCCCAGGAGGTCGAGGAAGACCGTGACGTAGACGGGTAGTAGCGACGGGCGGCTGGGGCCGGTTGGGCTCACGTCTTGCTCGCTCATGCGAGGCGAGAACGGACGGCTGGGCAAGAGGGTGGCGAGGAGGTCATCGTCATTCCAAGTCTATGACGAATCTGCGGCCGGGCGTCACAGCCGGAGCCGCCTCCACACCACGGTGACGTCCCCGTCCTGGCTGGTGACGGCGGTCGGCGGGCGGGCAGCCAAGAGTGCCTGGCCCACCGGGGGAAGCCCGGGGGAGCGGTCGGCCACCATGACCTCGAGGGGCTGCGGCGCCAGGACCAGCTCGATCCCGATTCCCTCGGTCGGAAGCGTCGCGAACAGAAGCACCGGCGACGCGCTCCCCAGGCGCCCCCTCACCGACACCGGCGAGTGGCCGCGCAGGGTCACCGTGGCGGCGTCAATTGGGGGCAGCTTGCCCTGAAAGGCCAGGGCGGCCGTCGGGGCGCCGCGAGCAGAGGTGAGCCGGAGACGAAGACGCCGCTTGCCCCCCTCGGCCTGGTCGCTCTCCACGACCAAGTCCGGGGGTGGAAGCGCGGCGGCGGTCACCGGAGCCGCGAAGGCTCGGGCACTTCGCGACCAGGGGAGAGCCGGCTCCCGGCGTGCACCAAACGCGAGATCCGGCGGCAGCGAATCGGGCAGGCGGCCGGACTCGGGCACCGCCAGCAGGCGACCCTGAGCCGTGCCGGCCTCCTCGAGGTAGAGAAAGGGCAGCCGCTGTGGCCGGTCGATGGTGTCCGGGGGCAGCAGGGCGGCGCCGCTGCCGCCGAGCGCCAAACCCAACAGGGGAGGCGCCAGCAGACGCCACGCCGGCGTGGCGGAAGGCAGGACGGGGGCGAGCGGCGCCACCACCAGGGCCAGCAGGCCCGCGATCGCCGGTGTCAGGGGAAGGCCCATGGCGTCGTAGAACAGCCAGCCGAGAGGAAACACCAGAAGCGCCGCCACAAAGGTCGGCAGCAGGGCAGTCACCTGCGGGCCGAACGGAAGGCCGGTCCGATCCAGAAGTACGCCGCAGACCGCTGCGGCTAACGCTGGGACCAGGAAGAGGTAGGCGGCGCCCGGCAGCAGCCAGCTGGCGGTCATGGCCAGGAGCCCCCAGACTAGCCAGCTCCCCAGCCAGCGGGCGGCAGGGGGTAGCCGGTGCCGGAAGAGCAGGGCGCTCAGGGCCGCGCCGAGAAGGCCACAAGAAGCGGCGGCCAGCACCGGGGCCCAGCCTTCGGCGATCCAGACGCGGGCTCCGGGAAGGGCATGTCGCCAGAGGTAGGTGGCGGCGAAGGCGATCGCGGCTGCGATGAGCGGAGCCAGCAGGAAGCAGAGGCCGGCCAGCAGGAGGCGGGTGGCGGGAACGAGGCTCCGGTTCCACCAGGCGAGCAAGCCGAGCCCGAGCAGACCGAGGGCGGCCATCCAGGTCTGCCAGGCCTCTGGCCAGCGAGCGATGAACAGGCCGAGCACGTCGAAGAAGGCCAGGCGACCGGGCGAGGCGGAGCCGAGATCGGCGCCGCCCAACCGGCGGGCCAGCGCCAGCAGGTTGTCGCCATGCTGCTGGAGGCTCCGCCGATCCAGGTGGGCGAGGTCGTCGAGCGGGGTGTGGTAGCGGCGAGGTTCGCCGATGACGGCGAAGTTGAGGCCGGGCACGCCCCGTCTCTTGAAGATCGAGAGATCAGTATCGTTAGGCAGTAGATCGTAGATGGCCGCGAACAGGGAGGAGGTGAGGGGGCGTGGCAGGACCACCGCCTGGCGGACGAGCCAGGCATTGCCGGGCCCGCTGGTCTCGAACAGCAGGCTGGGGCCGGCGGTGCCGCGGGCCTCCAGGTTGAGCACCACCGCCACCCGCTCGGCCAGGCGATGACTCTCGATGAAGCTCTGGGCTCCCAGCAGACCCGCTTCTTCGCCGTCGGTTATGAGCAGCAGCAGCGGGTTCCGGGTGGGCGCCTCGCCGGCCAGGGCGCGAGCGGTTTCCAGGAGCGCCGCCGTGCCCAGACCGTCGTCGCTGGCACCGGGCCCCGCCCCCACGGAGTCGTAGTGAGCCATGAGCATAACGAAGCGATCGGTCTCGGGTCCGGGGCGCCGGGCCAACAGGTTGTGGACCTCGGCGCACACGCCGGCGCCACTGCAGGTGAAGGCGGTCTGGGTCTCTGTCTGGTAGCCCAGGCTGGCCAGGCGCTCGGTCAGCCGCTGGCGGACGGCCCCGTTGGCCGCGCTGCCCACCGGGTGAGGGGCGCCGTCGCCGAGCATGGTCTCGGCGGCGGCGAAGGCCCGAGCTGCCGAAAACTGCGAGACCGGCGCATCAGTTGTCTTGGCCGGGGGCGGAGCAAGCCGGGCCACCACCAGGGCCAAGACGCAGGCGAGGCCGGCAAGACCGAGGACGAAGAACCGCGCTGAGGATCGTGGGGCAAGCATGGCGGATTCTAGCCTGCGGCGAGGTCGGTGGAGCGCGATCGAGGGGCGCGGGGTCGCGATGGTCGCGATGGCACGTGTTGTGGGTCGGAAGGCAGGGGACTAGCATGGGAGGAACTACGGAGGACGTGATGACCGCCGCCGCCCTGGCGCTTTGCGCTGTGCTGCCGATCGTGCAGGCCGGCCGCCCCCCGGACCCCCGGGTCAAGCTGCAGCGAATGGAGGCGATGCGCCACTATCGAGCGGGGCTTGGGCACCTGGGCTCCGAGCAGTTCGAGCGCGCGGCGCAGGAGTTCCGCGCTGCTGTCGTCCGGGATCCGCTGCTGATTCTGGCTCACTACGGCTTGGGGCAGGCCCAGATGGCGCAAAAGCAGTATGTGGAAGCGATAGACGCCTATCGAGGAGCCAAGACAGCGTACCGCGAGCTCCTGATTCTCGAACAGAGTCAACAGATGGTCGCCCAGGAACGCCGCGAGGACGGCGTGCGAGACCTCAAGGACGCGATCCGGGAGCTCCAGATGCAGCTCAGCCACGCCAGGTCGGATGCCGAGCGGGTGCGGATCCAACAGCGGATCCAGAACCTGGAGGCTGGTGTCGCCGGACTAGAGCGGCAAAGAAACCTGGGCCTGGGCGTGGATGCGGTGCCCGCGGAGTTCTCGCTGGCCCTGGGCAGCGCTCACTTCCGCGCCGGCCAACTGGTGGAAGCCGAGGTCGAGTACCTGGAGGCCCTCAAGGTCAACCCCAAGTACGGGGAGGTGCACAACAACCTGGCGGTCATCTGCATGCTGAGCGGTCGCCTCGACGAGGCCGAAGCGCACGTGAAGGCCGCCGAGAAGGCCGGCCTTAGGGTCAACTCCGAGTTCAAGGCGGCCTTGCGTCGCCGGCGGGAACAGAAGTAGCGGAGCGCCGACCGGCCGTCCCTACACCCGAGAGGCAGGAGCCGAGGTCCTGGCGGGGCTGGAGAGCCTGCTCGGGGATCCCGCCTGAGGGGACCGGCGCTCCCGGCTCAGGCGAAGCGGCCGCAGCACTTGCGGTACTTCTTGCCGCTACCGCAGTCGCAGGGTGAGTTAGGTGAAGGCTCCTGCATGCGTCCCAGCCGCGCCTCGCGGTCGCGCCGCCTGACCCATCCCATCACGTTGGCGGGAGGTCGTTGCTCGCGCAGCTCCCGACTCATGAACTCCATGGCGGGCCGGATGTGGTTGAAGAAGCGCCGGTAGCCGGCGCACAGGTAGTTCAGGCCGGGCTCGCCGTCGGGGGTGGTGGTGAAGCGGTGCTTGGGGCACTCGCCGTTGCAGACGAAACGGACCTCGCAGTCGCGGCAGTAGGCGGGCAAGCCGTCCCGCTTGTCGAGGCCGAAGGCCGTCTGCTGCGGGGAGCCCACCAGGGCGGCCAGGGGGTTCTCCATCACGTTGCCCAGGCGGTTCTCGGGGTAGACGTAGTGGTCGCAGGAGTAGACGTCTCCGTTGTGCTCGATGGCCAGAGCCTGACCGCAGGTCTCGGCGAAGACGCAGAGACTCGAAGGCTGGCCGTGCCAGATCTCCAGGGCCACGTCGAAGATCTGGACGAACACCCTACCCACGTCGTTTCGCACCCACTCGTCGAAAACGCCGACCAGGAAGCTGCCGTACTGGCCGGGCTCCACCGACCACTCGGTGACCAGGGCCCCGGCCTTGAGATTGGGGGAGGCGAAGGTCAGACCGCTGCTCTGACTGGGGGGCGCCCCCCGCTCGACGACGGGTATGAACTGCATCACGCGGCTGCCGACGTCCCGGAGGAATCGGTAGACGGGGAGGGGCGCCTGTGAGTTGTGGCGCTGGACCACGGTCAGGGTGTTGAAGCGCACCTTGTGCTTTTGCAGGACGCCCATGCCGCGCATGACGCTCTTGAAGGTGGGTCGCCCGCCCTTGTCGACGCGGTAGCGATCGTGGAATTCCTCGGGGCCGTCAATGGAGAGCCCCACCAGGAAGCGGTGCTCGGCCAGGAACTCGGCCCAGCGATCGTCGAGGAGAACGCCGTTGGTCTGGAAGGCGTTGTCGATCCGCTTGCCGCCGGCGTACTTTCGTTGGAGGGCCACGATCTTTCGGAAGTGGTCGACGCCCAGGAGCGTGGGCTCGCCGCCCTGCCAGGCGAAGGAGACGACCGGGACCCGCTGGGCCTCGATGTACTGACGGATGTAGGACTCGAGCACGTCGTCGGGCATGGCCCAGCCGGCCTTCCCCTGCCGATCCGGGTACAGAGCCTCCTTCTCGAGATAGAAGCAGTACTTGCAGTCGAGGTTGCAGATCGGCCCGATGGGCTTGGTGAGGACGTGGAAGGCCGGAGGGGTCGTGGCTTCTCGCTCCTAACGAGTCTCGATGCCGGGGGCGACCTCGACCCTGAGCCGCTGCTCCTCTTTGGCCTTGCCGCAGGTGAGGGTGAGCTTGTACTCGCCGGCCCGCACGAACTTGCGGCCCTCGCCCCCGTATTCGACCAGCAGGTCCTTCGCCGGTTTGAGATCCCAGGTCACGCGGTTGAGCCCCGCATAACCGGGGCCGGTGAGGTTGGCGACCGGTTGGCCGCCGGCGTTCTCGATCGAGATCTTGACCCCGTCAGCGGTCGTTTCCTTGACGTGGTAGGTGAGGACGGCGCCCTCGGGCGGGTTCTCGCCGCGGAAGACGGCATTGCCCGCCCAGTCCACGAAGCCCGGCAGCAGGTTGGTGGCCAGGGCCGGTCGGGGTTCGAACAGGTGGGCTTCCTTGGCCAGCACCTCCGGCGTCAGCTCCTGGAGAGGGCGCAGGTCGTCAATGATGTAGAGGCTCCGGCCGTGGGTGGCGATAACAAGATCGCGGGCATCCGGCTGGACCAGGATGTCGTCGACCGCCACCGTGGGGAGCTGGCCGAGCTTCAGCCAGTGCCCTCCCTGGTCGAAGCTGGCGAAGAGGCCGAACTCGGTGCCGGCGTAGAGCAAGCGGGGATTGAGGGGATCCTCGCGCACGACCTTGACGGGTCCGTTAGCCGGGAGGTCCGAGGCCAGGGCCTGCCAGGTTCGCCCCAGGTCGGCGGTCCGGTAGAGGAGGGGGGCGTCGTTTCCGGTGCGGTGGGCATCGACCGCCAGGTAGGCGACCTTGGGGTCGACCGCGCTGGCTTCGATTCGGCTCACCCACTGGCCGTTCACCGCCGCCGGCAGAGTGCCCGTGAGGTCCGCCCAGCGCGTGCCGGCATCCTCGGTGATCCAGACCTTGCCGTCGTCGGTGCCGGCCCACAGCAGGCCAGCTTTCACCGGCGACTCGGCGAGCGTGTACACGACGCCGAAGTTCTCGGCTCCGCTGCCGACGGCGGTGGTCTTGGCCAACTCCTGGGCCGAGAGGTCGGGGCTGGAGAGCGTCCAGTGCTCGCCCTGCTCGGTCAGCTTGAACACCCGGTTCCCCGCCAGGTACAACGTTCCCGGCTGGTGCCGGCTGCCGATCAGCGGTGAGTTCCAGTGGAAGCGATAGCCGGGCTGGCCCTCGGCCGGCTCCGGGCGGAGACCCTTGATCTCGCCGCTGGCCAAGTGCATGCGATGGAGGTACCCCTCCTGGGACTCGGCGTACACGATGTCCTTGTCCTTGTGGTCGAAGACGCAGTAGAACCCGTCGCCGCCGCCGATGTTGATCCAGTCGGAGTTGAGGATGCCCTCCTTGCTGGAGGTGCGGCTGGGGCCCACCCAGTTCAGGTTGTCCTGTAAGCCCCCGCACAGGCGGTAGGGGGTGCTCCGGTCGGCGGAAATCCGGTAGAACTCGCCGGCCGCAAAGCGCGCGAGATGCTCCCATCCCTCTGCCCCGTTGACGCTGAGGTAGGCGCCGCCGTCGGTGCCCAGCAGCAGCCGCTTGGGGCTCCGGGGGTCGATGGCCAGGGCGTGAACGTCAGGATGGACCTTGGCGAACCGATCCTCTCGGAAGCTCTTGCCCCCGTCCTCGGACACGTGCAGCGCATAACCCAGTAGGTAGACCCTCTGGTCGCTTTCGGGATCGACCCGGATCTGGCTGAAGTAGAAGGCCCGCGGGGTGAGACCGCTCATCCGGGTCCAGGTCTCACCCGCGTCCTCGGACCGGAAGACGCCGCCCCGCTTGCTCTTCAGGTTGTCGATGCCCGAGGTCCCGCCCTCATGGCTGTCCACCACCGCGTAGACCACCTTGGGGTTCTTCGGAAAGACGGCCAGGCCGATGCGTGCGGTTTCCCTGGGCAGGCCCTGGTCCAGCCGCCTCCAGGTGCTTCCCCCATCCCGGCTCTTGAAGACACCGCCCAGGTCCTTGCCGTCGGTGGCCGCGGGGCCGGAGGTGAAGGACCAAGGCGTGCGGCGACGGGCATAGAGGCTCGCGTAGAGAACACTCGGATCGCCAGGATCGATCGCCAGCTCGCCGCCACCCACCCGATCTGCGTAAGGCGCAGGCGCGCTCAGGACCGTCTTCCAGGTGGCGCCCCCGTCGGTGGTCTTGAAGATGCCCCGGCCCGGGCTGGGCACCCAGAGGTGGCCGGCGGCTGCCACCCAGGCGGTCTTGGGATCGCTCGGATGGACCACGATGCGGGCGATGGCACGGCTGTCGGCGAGGCCCACGTGGACCCAGGTGGCCCCTGCATCCTCGGAGCGGTAGACGCCGTTGCCCCAGGCCGAGCTGTTGCGGTCGTTGGCTTCACCGGTGCCCACCCACAGCACCTTGGGGTCGGAGGGGGCGACGGCGACGGCACCGATGGAAGCCACAGCCTCCTTGTCGAAGAGGCCCTGGAAGCTGGCGCCATCGTCCGTGGTCTTCATGACCCCGCCGGTGGCCAGGCCGATGTAGAACGTGTAGAGGTCCTTGGGGTCGAAGGCGACATCGGAGACACGCCCCCCCATGACCGCCGGACCGATGCTGCGCGCCTTTAAGGTCTTGACGGTGGCGGCTTCGACGCGCAGCGGCGTGTTGGCCGGGGCGACCGGCGCGGGCTGGTTCTTGGCTTTGGGCTTGTCGGCGGCCGAGGCCATCGCCGCGGAGAGGGTCAGCAGGACGAACAGGGCAGCCAGGGGCATCGTCACCTCAGGTGGAGAAGGAGCGGGATACCAGGCTCGCCCCAGCCGCCGACTCTAGCACAGGCCGGCGCCGGGGTCGGCGAGCGCGGCCGCCAAGGCTAGACGCATGCCCTCGGCCTTGTGGAGCGTCTCCTGGTACTCCTGGTCGGGGTCGGAGTCGGCCACGATGCCGCCGCCGGTCTGGAAGCTGACCCTGCCGGCGGTCACCAGCGCCGAACGGATGAGGATGTTGGCATCCAGACGACCGGAGGGCGTGGCATAGAACAGGGCTCCGGTGTAGAAGCCGCGGGCCGCCGGTTCCAGAGCGTCCAGAATCTGCATGCAGCGGATCTTGGGGACTCCGGTGATGGTCCCGCCGGGGAACATGGCAAAGAGCGCGTCGAACGCGTCGCGGCCGGGGGCCAGCCGGGTGCGGACGTTGGAGACGATGTGGCGGACCTGGGCATAGTCCTCGACCGTCATCAGCTCGTTCACCTCCACGCTGCCCAGCGCCCCCACCTTGCCCAGGTCGTTCCGCGCCAGATCCACCAGCATCAGGTGCTCGGCGCGCTCCTTTTCGGAGAGGATCAGCTCCGCTGCCAAGGCGCGATCCCAGGCGGCGTCGGGGGAGCGGGGGCGGGTTCCGGCGATGGGGCGGGTGGAGGCCTCGCCGTCCGCGACCTTCAAGAGCCGCTCCGGCGAGGCGGAGACGATCTCGAAACCCGCGGCCCGGAAGTACCCGGAGAAGGGAGCCGGGCTCACCGCGCGGAGCGAGCGGTAGAGGTCGAGACCGGTCCTGGGCCAGGGCAGCTCGAAGCGCTGGGACAGATTGGCCTGGTAGATGTCCCCGCGGGCGATGTGCTCCAGAATGCGCAGAACGAGAGCCCGGTGCTCCCTCCGGGTCAGGTTCGAGAAGTCCGAGAGGTCCAGCGCTGCTCCGAGAGAGGGGCCGGGCGGCGTGCGCGGCGGGACGCCGCCCACGGGGCCCGGGGTGACGCC
>DATECU010000126.1:0-2251 GCA_035286745.1 Vicinamibacteria bacterium
AGGCCATGAAGGGTCACCCCGGCTTTCACTACGCCATCGACAGCGTGATGAACGAGCCGGTGACCGCCGAGCTGGTGGACCGGGCGGACGTGGTGGTGCACCTGGCGGCTGCGGTAGGCGTGCGCTTGATCGTGGAGAGCCCGGTCAACACCATCGAGACCAACGTCCACGGCACCGAGATGGTGCTGAAGCTGGCCAACAAGAAGAAGAAGAAGGTGCTTCTGGCCTCGACCTCCGAGGTCTACGGCAAGAGCAACCAGGTGCCCTTCCAGGAAGACGCCGACCTGGTGATGGGGCCCACCAGCAAGGGCCGCTGGAGTTATGCGTGCAGCAAGGCCATCGACGAGTTCCTGGCCCTCGCCTACTTCAAGGAGAAGCGGCTGCCGGTGGTGATCTTCCGGCTTTTCAACACCGTGGGGCCACGCCAAACGGGCCGCTACGGGATGGTGATCCCCAACTTCGTCAAGCAGGCGCTCTTGGGCCACCCCATCACCGTCTTCGGCGACGGCCAGCAGAGCCGTTGCTTCACCTACGTCTCCGACGTGGTGGGGGTGCTGCTGAAGCTGACCCATCAGGAAGCCGCGGTGGGCCAGGTCCTGAACATCGGCAACGACCGGGAAGAGGTCGGCATCCTGGACCTGGCAAGGCGGGTGAAGGCCAAGACCGGGTCGCGAAGCGAGATCGTCATGGTGCCTTACGATCAGGCCTACGAAGAGGGCTTCGAGGACATGCCCCGTCGGGTCCCCGACCTCAGCCGCATCCGCGCCCTCACCGGCTACCAGCCCCAGGTGCACCTGGATGAGATCCTGGACCGGGTGATCGCCTACTTCACCTCGGACCGGGCGCGGGTGTGAGCGAGACGGAGAGGCCGGCGCTCCTCTCCCAGCTTCGCAAGCTGCTCGGTCAGTCGGCGGTCTACGGCCTGGCCGACGTGCTGCCCGGCCTGCTCGGCCTGCTGCTGGCGCCGCTTCTGACCCGCCTGATGACGCCGGCGGAGTACGGCGCGCTGGCTCTGCTAGGCCTTTTCTCGAGCCTCTGCAAGATCGTCTTTCGCCTGGGCCTGGACGGGGCCTTCCTCCGCCTGCACTACGACCAAGCGGGCGAGGGCGAGCAGCGCCTATTGGTGGGGACCACGGTGCTCTTCTCGGCCGCCGCCGGCACCGCGCTGGGTGTGCTGGTCCTTCTGGGCGTGGGGCCGCTCACGCATGCCCTCTTCGCCGAGGCCGCCACCCCGCGCGACTGGATCCTGCTGACGGCGAGTGACATCTACCTGGCCGCCTTCTCCTTCGTGCCCCAGGCGCTACTGCGCATCCAGGACCGGGTGCGGCTGTTCTCGGGGCTCAACCTGGCGCGCCAGACCCTGAACCTGGCACTCAAGGTGGTCCTGCTGCTGATGGGCTTCGGGGTCACCGGCGTGCTGGTCAGCGACCTTCTGGCCACTGCACTCTTCGCGCTGGCGCTTCTGCCCACGCTCAGCCGCCACCTAGCCCTGTCGTTCTCGTGGCGCTTGCTCGGCGATCTGCTCGGCTTCGGACTGCCCAAGGTCCCGCATGGCTTCATGCTCCAGGTCCAGAACCTGGCCGACCGGCGCATCTTGAGGGAGTTCGTGAGCTTGTCGGACGTGGGAATCTACAACGTAGGCTACGCCTTCGGCAACACCGTCAAGTTCGCCATCTCGGCCTTTGAGCCGGCGTGGGCGCCTTTCATCTACTCGCAGGCAGGCAGGCCCGGGGGACAGGGGGCCCTGGCCCGCCTGGTGACCTACGTCCTGGCCGGCTTCACCTACTGCGCTCTGGGGGTGGCGGTGCTGGGCCGCGAGGTGGTGCGGGTGATGACCGCGCCGGCCTTCCATGACGCCGCCGCGGTGGTGCCGATCGTGGCCCTCGCCTACTGGCTGCACGGTCTGTTCCTGCTCACCTCAATCGGCATCGGCATCCAGAAGCGAGCGGGCTACTACCCGCTTCTGACACTGGCCTCGGCGGCCACCAACCTGGCCGGCAACTTCCTGCTGATTCCGCACTTCGGGGTGCTGGGCGCGGCCTGGGCTACCGTCGCCTCCTACCTGGTGATGGCCGTGCTCGGCCTGGCCGTCTCCCGGCGCCTGTACCCGATGCCGCTGGAGGTTGGCCGACTTCTGCGCCTAGCGGTTGTGGCAGCCCTGGTGTTCGCGCTCTCGCGCCTGGCCCCGACAGGGCTCGGACCCGCGCTGGCGGTGAAGGCCGGTCTGCTGCTGGCCTTCCCGGCTCTCCTG
>DATECU010000127.1:0-2770 GCA_035286745.1 Vicinamibacteria bacterium
GGGTACATCATCAGGATGAGGCCCGCCGCGATCGGGATCGAGGTGGTCCCGACGTTGAACTGGTTCAGCGCCGGGACGACGCCCGGCACGGCATAGCCGAGCGCGATGCCGACTCCCATGGCGAGGAAGATCCAGAGCGTCAGGTATCGATCGAGGAACGAGAGCCGGCGGGCGACTCCGACCTGCATCGCCGGCTGGGCGATCGTGGCCTGGGCTTGTGACATGGCGGGTGTCTCCTCTCTCTAGAGGCTTCCGACCAGGGCTTTCAGTCGCCGCAGGGCACGCGGCTCGATGCAGTAGCAGACGCGCGGGCCGTCGATCTCGCCGCGGATGAGGCCCGCCTCCTTCAGCACCTTGAGGTGCTGGGAGACGGTCGACTGGGCCAGCGGCACCTCTTCGACGATGTCGCCGCAGATGCACTCCTCGCGCCGAGCGAGCAGGCGGAGGATCTGGACGCGCGCCGGATGACCGACGGCCTTGCACAGCGTCGCCAGCTCGTCGTCGGCCTCGCGGCCTTCGACCGGCCGGAGATCCACCTCGTCGGCCCTCCGCGGCGGAGGTGCACGTACCGCTCTGGCGGGGGTGACCATGAATCGAACTTTTACGATATAGCGTCCCTGGGCGCAACCGGCCGATGGTCCGCGAGGACCTCTGAAGGGGCGGAGGTGAGCGCCACAGTCGAAGATCCGGTCACGTGTCCACGCGCCTCGGCTATTGTGGCAGCAGGTTCCCCGGAATCGAATCGGACCATGACTCCCAGGTACACCCCCAGGCCCAGCGGTGGCTTGTTCGCGCGGTACCTCCTCGCCTGCGCCGGTCTGCTGCTCCTCGCCGCTCCCTGGCACGCACGGGCGGCCCATGCCTACGCTCAGTTCGGCGACATCAAGTACCCGGCCGGCTTCCACCATTTCGACTGGGCGAACCCCGACGCCCCCACGGGCGGCGAGATCACCTTGACCCCGGGGCTGCGCATCACCCAGTTCGACAAGTACAACCCCTTCACGCTCAAGGGTATCGCGCCGCCGGGCCTCACCGAATTGATGTTCGAGAGCTTGCTCACCGGCACCCTCGACGAGCCAACCACCGCCTACGGTCTGCTGGCCGAGGACGTGGCAGTGGCCCCCGACCGTCTCTCCGCCACGTTCCGCATCAACCCAGCGGCCCGCTTCCACGACGGCAAGCCGGTGCTGGCGGCTGACGTCAAGTACAGCTTCGACGTGCTCACCAGCAAGCGGGCGCACCCGGCCTACCAGCAGGCCTTCGCCGACGTGAAGGCCGCGGTGATGGTCAGCGATCGGGTCATCCGCTTCGACTTCAAGCAGCCGGCTCCCGAGATGCCGCTGCTGGTGGGGGGGATGCCGGTCTTCGGCATCGACTGGGGCAAGGGCAAGCCCTTCGACCAGATCGTCACCGACAGGCCGATCGTCAGCGGGCCCTATCGGATCGCACAGGTGAACTTCGGTCGAGACATCACCTACCAGCGCGATCCGAGCTACTGGGGCCGGGGCCTCGGCGTGCGGCGCGGCCTCTACAACTTCGAGCGGGTGACCTACAAGATCTACAAGGACACCACCGCCCAGACCGAGGCCTTCCTGGCCGGCGAGTTCGACTACGTGCAGGTCTTCTCGGCCCGCGAATGGGCCAAGACCTACCAGGGCAGGAAGTTCGACTCGGGCGAGCTCATCAGGCGCGGTGTTCCGAGCCACAACCCCGGCGACTTCCAGGGCTGGTTCGTCAACACCCGCCGCCCGCAGCTAGCCGATCCGCGGGTACGCCGGGCCCTGGGGCTGGCGCTCGACTTCGAGTGGATGAATCGCCGCTTCTTCTATGGCAGCTACACGCGCGTCCGCGGCTACTTCGTCGCCGGCGACTTCGAGGCCAAGGGCCTCCCCGGGCCGGATGAGCTGGAGGTCCTCGAGCCGCTGCGCAGCAAGCTCAAGCCCGAGGTCTTCACCGAGCCCGCACCGGTGGAGCCTTCCACCGATCCGCCCGGAAGCCTGCGGACGAACCTTCGCCAGGCCAGACAGTTCCTGGCCGAGGCGGGTTGGACCTTCCGCGACGGCGCCCTGCGCAACGCCCGAGGAGAGCCGTTCCGCATCGAGATCCTCGACAGCGAGGGTTCCATGGGCCGGATCGCCGCGCCCTACATGCAGGCGCTCGGGAAGCTCGGTATCGCGGTCCAGTATCGGGTGGTGGATTTTGCCCTGCTGCAGAAGCGGCTGGACGTGTTCGATTTTGACCTGACCAGCATTCGCATTCCCGGCAGCCTGGCTCCGGGAACCGAGCTGAAGGACCGCTTCGAGTCGGCCTCCGCCGACGGCGAAGGCTCGGGCAACCTGGCTGGCATCCGCGACCCGGCCGTGGATGCGCTGGTGGCGCTGGCCATCGCCGCCACCACGCGGCCCGAGCTGGTGGCCCGGCTGAAAGCGCTCGATCGGGTGCTGCGACACGGCTACTACTCCGTGCCAGCCTGGTTCACCAACTCCTTCCGCATCAGTTACCGCGCCGGCAAGTTCGAGGAGCCGCGGAAGGCGCCCGACTATTTCCAGCCGGAGGCCTGGATCCTCGAGACCTGGTGGACGGCGGTGCGCCGCTAGCCCGGGGGAATCCGATCATGTGGGCCTACATCCTCAAGCGCCTGCTGCTGATGATCCCCACCCTGCTGGGCATCATCGCCGTCACCTTCGCGGTGACCCAGTTCGTGCCGGGGGGCCCGGTGGAGCAGATGGTCTCCCAGCTCCGGGGACGCGGCGCCGGGGGAGAGGGGCCG
>DATECU010000128.1:0-26221 GCA_035286745.1 Vicinamibacteria bacterium
ACTCGCAGGGCTTCCCGCTGACCGACCCTGCTGCCGCCAACTCCCTCGGCCAGGCCTACATCGGTCCCGTGCTCCTGATCACGGACGCGCTCTGCTACAGCACCACCGACATCTTCGCTGCCGGGTTCCAGGACCACCAGATCGGCCGTGTGTTAGGCGTTGACGACAACACCGGAGCAGGCGGAGCCAACGTCTGGCCGCACGACCTGCTCCGTCAGTTCTGGAACGACCCCAACGGACCCCTCAAGCCCCTGCCCAAGGGCGCGGCCATGAGGCTCGCCATCCGGCAGTCGACGCGGGTCGGCGGCCGCCTCGGGGTGCCTCTCGAAGACCTGGGCGTCGTGCCCGACGTGCCCAACAAGCCGGTCCACCGGATGACGCGCACCGACATCGTCGGCGACAACGCCGACCTCATCGCCGCGGCGGCGGCCTGGCTCGACACCCAGCCCCGCCGCCGGCTCGAAGCGCAGGTCGCGCCGGCTGCGGGCGGCGTCACCTTGCGCCTGCACACCGTGAGCTTCGATCGCGTCGACGTCTTCGCGGACGGTCGCGCCACGGCGACTCTCGACGTGTCGGACGGCCCGTCGACGCACACGGTGAGCCTTCCCAACGCCACCGCGGCGCTCGAGCTCAAGGGCTATGTGCAGAATGAGCTGGTGGCTGCCCGGCGGGTCCCGGTGCCCTGAGTCCGCACGCCAAGAAAGGGGGGAACAACCATGCCCGTAGTCGACATCCACTGCCACGTCTTCACCGGGAAGGACATTCCGCTCCTCGGTTTCCTTCGCAACAACCACGTTCCGGAAGTGCTCGCGAAGCTGGTGGACCGGGTGGTGCAGGGCGGTGAACCGGACGAGGCCCTGGCGGCGGCGGCCGTCGGCATCGACGAAGAACCGCCCGATGAAGCGATCGACGACATCATCCGGCGTGTCCGGCAAGCCGACGCCGAGATCGACGCGCTCATCGAGCGCGAACTCCTCGATCTGGCCGACCAGGCCGGGCTCTCCCCTCTCGACTGGTTCGGGGCCGCCCACCGCTACGTCCGGTGGGCCCTTCTCCTGCGCAAGGACCTTCCCGCGATCACCGAGAAGATGACCGATACCCATGATTCTGATGGGGTCGCGCTCTACACGCCCGCCATGATGGACATGGAGAACTGGCTGGACGACACGCCCAAGACCAAGTTCGAGACCCAGGTGAAGGCGATGCGACAGCTCACTATCGACCAGCGCGGGCTCGTCCATCCCCTGATCGCCTTCGACCCCAAGCGTCAGCTCGACGCCGGCGCCTCGCTGACCATCGTCAAGGACGGCATCCTGGAGGGCGGGTTCGTAGGGGTGAAGGTCTATCCGCCCATGGGGTATCAGCCGATCGGCAACGGCGAGTTCACGGGCGGAAGCGCCACCTGGGACGCCTCGATGGCCGCGCTCTTCAAGTTCTACTAGGGGGCGGCGGGGGCAAGGTCAAGACGACGTCCGCCCCAGGGTTCACCTACGTTGGGTGGTGCCGGAGGTGGGGGTCGAACCCACACGGAGCGTGAGCTCCTCGGGATTTTAAGTCCCGTGCGTCTGCCGATTTCGCCACTCCGGCCCGCAGTACGACAGCGCCTACCGACTAACCCACTAGTGCCTCGCGATCCTGTCGCAGCACCTCAAGCATGGCGGCGTGCAAGGAGGGCCCCGCTGCCACCATCTCGTCGGCGGACAAACCCACCGGCGAGCCGTCGAAGCGGGTGATGAGCCCGCCCGCCTCCTCGATCATGACCACACCCGCCATCATGTCCCAGGGCTGGAGCCTCTCTTCCCAGAAGCCGTCCACCCGGCCGGCGGCCACGTAGCAGAGGTCGAGAGCCGCCGCGCCGTCGCGGCGGATGGCCCGGGCGTGGCCCATGAAGCGGTTGAAGAGCCTGAGCTTGGCTTGAAGATCGTCGCGTAGGTCGTAGGGAAACCCAGTGATCAGCAGGCTCTGCAAGAGCTCCGTGGCCCCGGAGACCGAGAGCCGGCGACCATTCAGGTGCGCCCCGGCCCCTCGTGCGGCCGTGAACAGCTCGTCCTTCAGGGGATCGTAGACCGCGCCGGCCAGCGCCACCCCATCCACCGTCAGGGCCACGGAAGTGCAGAAGAAGGGATAGCCATGAGCGAAGTTGGTGGTGCCGTCCAAGGGGTCGACGAACCAGACGTAGCGTGAGCCCGTCTGCTTGAGCTGCGACTCCTCGGTCACGATGTCGTGGTCCGGAAAGGCCGAGCGCAGGCGCCGCAGGATGGCCTCCTCCGAAGCGCGGTCCACCTCGGTCACCAGGTCGATCACGCCCTTCTTGAAGATCTCGATCTCGTGGCCGTAGCGCGCCTTCTGGATGGCGCCAGCCTCCAGGACCGCCTCGGTCGCCACCGCCAGGTACTTCGAGCCCAAGGGCTTGCCCCTCCCGAAGCGGCAATTGTAGGATGGCGGCCCCATGAGTCCAAGCCTGAGAGCCCTCTCTCCCCGGGGCACCTGGATCCTGTTGGGTCTGAGCACGGCCCTCGTCCTTTTCCGCCTGGGCAGCCTGCCCCTGCTGGGACCCGACGAGCCGCGTTATGCACGGGTGGCGGTGGAGATGGCTCGAAGCGGCGACTTCGTCACCCCCACCTTGCAGGGCCAGCCCTGGCTGGAAAAGCCGGTCCTCTTCTACTGGCTGGCGGCTTGCGCCTACCGTGTGCTGGGTGAGAACGAGCTGGCGGCCCGACTTCCCTCGCTCTTCGCCCTCTTGCTCCTGGTGGGCTCGACCGCCCTCTTCGGCGCCCGTCTAGCTTCGGGGGCGGCGGGGCTGCATGCCGGCTTCGTGCTGGCCACCTCTCTGCTCGCCTTCGCCTACGGCCACGCCGCCAGCATGGACATGCTGCTCGCCGCCACCGTCAGCGCGGGCGTCGGCTTGATCGGCCTTCGCCTCCTGGGCATCGCGGGCAAGCTGGCGGTTCCGGTGGGCTGCGCCTTCCTGGGCCTGGCTACCCTGGCCAAGGGACCCATCGGTTTCTTGCTCCCCGGGCTGGTGGTGGCCGGCTTCCTGCTCGCGACCCGGGACTGGTCCCTGCTGCGGCCTGTGCTCTCGCCCTGGGGATTGCTGCTCTTCGTCCTAACGGCTGGCCCCTGGTACGCGGCCACCTCCCTGGCTCAGGGCCCCGCCTTCGTCGACGTCTTCCTGCTCAACCACAACCTCGCCCGCTTCACCTCGACCGTTCACAACCACCCCGGCTCCATCGCCTACTACCTGCCCGTATTGGTGGGCGGGCTCTTTCCCTGGTCCGGCCTGCTGGTTCCGGCCCTGGGCACCCTCCGCCCGCGCCAGTCGCGAACCGATCTCTTCCTGCTGCTCTGGCTGCTGCTGCCGCTCGTCTTCTTCTCGCTGGCGGGCTCCAAGCTCCCGGGCTACATCCTGCCCTGCCTGCCACCCTTGGCCATCCTGATGGGCAGGGCGATCGACCGCCTGCTGAAGCAGGACGCCCTGTTGGCGGTAGGCGCGTGGCTTCGGGCTACGGCTCTGGTCGGCCTGGTCCTGGGTGCCTTGCTGGTGACCGGCCCCTTCGTGCTCTGGCGGCGGGGCGATCCTCACTGGCCCCTGGTCGTCCCCACTTGCGCCTGGGCCCTGCTTATCACCTACACCTTCGCCCGCCGCGTGGGCGCCAACGCGGTGGGGGCCTTCCGATTGCTGCGGGTGGGCGCTGCCGGCCTGCTCCTGCTGCTCGCCAGCGCCGCGCCCACCGTGTTGGCCTATCGCGAGTCGGGCCGTACCTTGTTTCTGCCCGCCGCCGGCCGCGAGGTGCTGGCCTGGGGAGCCTGGCGCACGGCCTGGATGGCCGGCTACTTCTACAACGACGGCAAGGTCCGCCCGGTCGAGACCATAACCGAGGTGACCCAGGCCCTCGCCCGCGGCCCGGTCCTGGTGCTCTGCGGCCCGGGCGAGCGCCGGCAGCTCGAACGGCTCCCCTCGGTCAAGACTCTGACCCTGGCCGAAGGCCCCCGCGGGAATGCCCTCCTCAAGGTCGCGGAGCGGTAGGGGACGAAGCGCTCCCCCTCACCCCCCACCGGGCGAGTGGAGTCGCCCCCTGTCTTCGTGGGCCTCCATGGCCCTGTGGCACCGATTCGTTTGGTGGCGGCCCTGTCCGCTGATTCCGGCCCGCGTTGGCATCGAGGTGCCGCTCCGCGCTCCGACGCTCGGCCCTTATGCCTTTGGCGTGAATCCGTTCGCTGTGCCCGGCGCTCTGTGCCTCTGTGCCTCTGTGGTGAATCCGTTCGTTGCTGCGGCCAGGCCGCGCTAGGCGAGGGGCTACCGCTGTCCGTCGGGCATGCGCTTCAGCATGCGCACCACGGTTCCGCCGCGGGTCGGGAAGCTGTAGCTCACCTCGTCCATGAAGGAACGCATGAAGAAGATGCCGCGGCCGGTGGCCTTGAGCAGGTTCTCCTGAGCCACCGGATCGGGGACGGCTTCGGGGTCGAAACCGCCACCCTGGTCTTGAACCTGCACCTCGATCACCTTGGGTTCGAAGGTGAACGCCACCGCCACCCGCTTGGCGGCGTCCTGGCGATTGCCGTGCTTGATGGCGTTGATGACCGACTCCCGAACCGCCACGTTCAGATAGTGGGCGGCGTCCTCGTCAAAGCCCGCGAGCACCGCCAGATGGCCGAGGACGGTTTGCACCATCTCGAGCATGTCGAAGCGGCTGGCGATGTCGAGCTTGACGGTGAGGGCCGCGGCGGTGTCCTTCATGCGCAGGCGGGGGAATGGTACCATCGCCGCGCTCCATGCGCCTCAAACCCGGGTCCCGATTGCGTGGCCGCTTCCGCATGCCCGGGGACAAGTCCGTCTCCCACCGGCTGGCCCTGTTCGCGGCCCTGGCCCAGGGGGAAAGCCGCCTGGGCAACTTCTCGACCGCCGCCGACTGCCAGTCGACGCTCCACTGCCTGGAGGCCCTGGGGGTCGGCCTGCGTCGCGAGGGCGCCGACGTCTTCGTCTCCGGCACCGGCGCCAGCGGCCTGCGGCCTCCCAGGCAGCCCCTCGACGCCGGCAACTCCGGCTCGACGCTGCGCATGCTGGCGGGGATCTTGGCGGGCCGCCCGTTTGGCTCGACTCTCACCGGGGATGAATCGCTGCGGCGGCGGCCGGTGGAGCGGGTGGCCGCGCCGCTGCGCGCCATGGGAGCTCGGGTCGAGACCAGCCACGGCAAGCCGCCAATGACGATCGAGGGCGGAGGGCTCAGGGCTGTGACCTGGGAGCAGCCGGTGGCCAGCGCCCAGGTGAAGACGGCAATCCTGCTGGCCGGGCTCCAGGCCGACGGGGTGACCACCGTGCGCGAGCCCGCGCCCAGCCGCGATCACAGCGAGCGGTTGCTGCCCGCCTTCGGCGCCAAGATCGAGACCGGGAACGGCGCCGTCCGCATCACGCCGCAGACCGCGCTCAGTCCCGTCGATCTGGATGCCCCGGGCGACATCTCCAGCGCCGCCTTCCTCGTGGTGGCGGCCCTGATCCTGCCCGACTCCTGCGTGCGCATCGACGGCGTCTCGCTCAACCCCCAGCGCACCGCCTTCCTGGACGTGCTTTCGGCCATGGGGGGCGACCTCGAGACCTGCGTCGTCATCCCATCCCCGGAACCGGTGGGCTGGATCGAGGCCCGCTCCTCGCGCCTAACTGGAACCGAGATCGGCGGCGGCGTGATCCCGGCGCTGATCGACGAGATCCCGGCGCTGGCGGTGGCGGGAGCCTTCGCCCAGGGCGATCTGGTGGTCCGCGGCGCCGAGGAGTTGCGGGTGAAGGAGAGCGACCGCATCGAGGCCATGGTCCAGGGCCTGGGTGCCTTGGGAGCCGCCATCGAAGGGCGCCCCGATGGGTTCGTGGTGCGGGGTGGGCGGCCTCTTCACGGGGCCGCGGTCCGCTCGCACGGCGACCATCGCATCGCCATGGCGCTCTCCATCGCGGCGCTCGCGGCCTCGGGCGAGACCGAGATCGACGACGCGCTGTGCGCATCGGTTTCCTTCCCGGAGTTCTTCGCCTTTCTCGACCAGGGCCTGGCCGGGTGAGGGAGCGGGTGGTGCTGGTGGGCTTCATGGGCTCGGGCAAGAGCACCGTGGGCCCACTGGTGGCTCATGCCCTCGGCTTCGAGTTCCGAGACCTGGACGCCTGGATCGAAGCTCGCACCGGGCTCTCGGTGCCACGGATCTTCGCCGAACGGGGCGAAGCGGCGTTTCGCTCCGAGGAGTTGTCCTGGGCCAGGGAGATGGAGCGCCTGCCCCGGCTGGTGGTGGCCGCGGGTGGCGGCGCCTTCGCTCAGCCCCAAACCCGGTTCGCCCTGTCGAGCGGGGCCTTCACCGTCTTTCTGCGGGTCGACCTCGCCACCGTGCTGCAGCGGATCTCCTTCGACGGCGGTCGCCCGCTGGCCGTCGGTCGTGAGAGAATCGAGGCCTTGTTCGCTGAGCGGCAACCCTCCTACCGCCTGGCGGATTTCGAGGTGGATGCTGCGGCGGCACCCGAAGCCGTGGCCCGCGAGATCGTGAACGCCTTTCGGGAAGAGGGAGCGGCCGCGGTGAGGACGAGAGGGTGAAGTACCTCATCCTGTCGGACATCCACTCCAACAAGGAAGCTCTGGCCGCGGTTCTCTCCTTCGTCAGGCGCAAGCGCTGGGACAAGGCGGTCTTCCTGGGCGACCTGGTCGGCTACGGCGCCAATCCCAACCAGACCGTCGACATGCTGCGGGGCCTGCGGCCGCTCGCCGCCATCCGCGGCAACCACGACAAGGTGTGCTCGGGTCTGGAGGGCGGAGAGCTGTTCAACCGGATTGCCTTGCAGGCCGCCCTGTGGACCAAGGAGCGCCTCACCGCCCAGAACCTGAAGTTCCTGCGCGCACTGCCGCAGGGCCCGCAGGTGGTCGACGGCGAGTTCGCCATCGCTCACGGCACGCCCATCGACGAGGACGCCTACATCTTCGGCGAGCTGGAGGCCCTGAACGTCTTCCGGCAGACCGACTTCCCCATCTGCTTCTTCGGCCACTCCCACTTCCCGGTGATCTTCGCCTTGACCCCCGACGCCATCACCACCTGCCTGACGGTGGCCCCGGCTTTCCGGTTCAAGCTCCAGGAAGGCGTGCGCTACCTGATCAACCCGGGCTCGGTGGGCCAGCCCCGCGACGGCAACCCCCACGCCTCTTTCGCGCTCTACGACAGCAAGAAGCGCGTGGTCTCGATCCACCGGCTGGCCTACCCGCTGCGTCAGGCGCAGCGCAAGATCCTGCGGGCGGGGCTCCCCCGGCCGCTGGCCGACCGTCTGGCCATCGGACGTTAGACGAGGCCGGCTCCCGGACCCAGGTCGAGCCCGGCTTCGCGCGCCAGCCGCAGCAGGGTGCGCACCGGCAGCCCGGCCACGTTGGAGGGAGAGCCCGCCACCGTCTCGATGAACAGGCCGCCCCGCCCGTCGATATGGTAGGCGCCGGCCTTGTCCAGGGGCTCCCCGGTCGACACGTACCAGTCGATCTCGGCCGCACTGAGCGCGGCCAGCCGCACCTCGGTCGCGTCGCGGCCGCTGCGGACCAAGCCCCCGGCCACCAGGCAGAGACCGGTCACCACCTGGTGGGTGCGGCCGGCCAGCCGGCCCAGCATGGCCCTGGCTTCCTCAGGGGAAGCCGGCTTGCCCAGGATGTGGCCGTCACAGAGCACGATGGTGTCGGCCCCCAAGACCGGCAACGATTCCGAGCGGGCCACCGTCTCGGCCTTGACCCGCGCCAAACGCTCGGCCGCCTGGGCCCCGTCCTCGCCCGGCAGCAGACTCTCGTCGGCGTCCGACACCACCACTCGGAACTCGATCCCCAACTGGCGCAGGATGTGGGCGCGGCGGGGGGACGCCGAGGCGAGGACGATCATGGTCTTCGCGAGGTCAGCCGCGCCGGAAAACCGAGATCACCCGCTGAACCAGGGCGGCCGGGCCTTGGGGGCCCTTGGGCACCACCTCGTCGGCGCCGTGGACCTGGCGAGCTTCCTTCTGGCTGGCCACCGGCTCCCGCGTGTAGAGCACGATGGGGATGTCCACCCACTCCATGGTGGACTTGATGATGTTGATCACGTCGCGTCCCGCCATGCTCCCAGCCAGGCCCAGTTCCAGCACGATGACGTCGGGCTTCTCGGCGGCGATGGCGGAGACGGCGCCGTTGCCGTCGGCGAAGGCTCGAGACGGCACCTCGGCTTGGGTCAGCGCCTCGAGGGCCGCCCGCCGGGTGGCATCGTCGTCGTCGATCAGCAGCACCGTCTTGCGCCGGCGGGTTCTGAGCGGCGGCGCAGGCGCGGGCGGCGCGTCGTCTTCAGGCATGCCGAAGGCCAGATCCCCGTCCAGGGTCTCGCTGGCCGCGGAGGGTCCCCGCCCTTTCAGAAGGCTCAGGATCTCCTCCTGGACCTCGCGCACGCCGCGGACCTCTTCGAACAGCAGCTCCAGCGTGGGGCTCGACGTGGGGAGCGCAGCGGGGGTCGGCTCGGGCCGAGGCGGTGGTGACGCGGGGCCGGATGGCGGCGGGGCGGCGGCGGGCGACGGCGGTGTGGGGCTGGCAGGCCGAGCCTTGAGCCGGGCCCCGCAAGAAGGACAGAGGAGAAAGCCGGTGGCGTCGGGCTGGGAGGTCAGGGCGGCGCCGCAGCGGGGGCATTTCATGATGCCAGTCCAGTATAGCGTCCCTGGTTGGCCCCGGCACGCGCCTGCACTAAAGTACGCCCGTGGGGTTCGCTCGCGCCTCGACTCGCTCCCTCCGCCTGTTCCCCGCCGGATCGCCCCAGGCCCTGGCCCTGCTCCGCGCCTGCTGGCCGAAGGCCGTGGGCCCGGAGTTGGCCCGGCGGACCGAGGTCGTCAGCATCGAAGGGCAGACCCTGCGCGTTCGGGTGTCCGAGGGCGCCTGGCGGAAGAGCCTGCACCGGCTCGAGCGTCAGGTGCTGACCCAGCTCCACTCCCTGGCCGGCGACCTGGTGCCGCGACGTCTGGGCTTCGTGGACGGGCCGCCTTCGGTCGAGCCGGAAGCCGAGCCGCCGCGGGCCGAGCTCGCTCCTTCCGACCCGCCTTCCGCACCGCCTTCCGCACTGGTCAGCCAGTCCGAGACCATTGAAGACCCCGAGATCCGCCGCCTGTTCCTCTCGACCGCCGCCCGCTATCTGGCGCGGAGCGGCCGCCGGTCCTGAGCTTTGGAGACAACGAAGATGCGCGAAGCCGTCATCCTCTCAGCGGTCCGCCTGCCCACCGGCAAGTTCCTGGGCGCCCTCAAGGGCCTCCCTGCCACCCGGCTCGGCTCCATGGTGGTGAAGGAGGCGGTGTCTCGGGCCGGAATCGCCCCCGACCTGGTCGACGAGGTGATCCTGGGCAACGTGATCTCCGCCGGCCTGGGCCAGGCCCCGGCCCGACAGGCTGCGCTAGGTGCAGGCTTGCCGCCCAGCGTCGCCGCCCTCACCGTCAACAAGGTCTGCGGCTCCGGCCTTAAGGCGGTGATGCTGGCCGCCCAGGGCATCGCCGCCGGCGATGTCGAGGTGGTGGTGGCCGGGGGCATGGAGTCCATGTCCAACTGCCCCTATCTACTGCTCCAGGCCCGCGAGGGCTTCCGCATGGGCAACGGCAAGGTGCTGGACTCCATGATCTCGGACGGCCTGTGGGACGCTTACGCCGACTACCACATGGGCATGACCGGTGAGATCGTGGCCGAGAAGTACGGGGTCTCGCGGCAAGAGCAGGACGCCTACGCTGTCGCCAGCCATCGGAAGGCAATCGCCGCCATCAAGGCCGGCAAGTTCAAGGGCGAGATCCTGCCCGTCCCCATCGCGCAGAAGAAGGGCGACCCCGTCCTCTTCGCGACCGACGAGTCGCCCCGCGAGGACACGTCGCTCGAGGCGCTGGGCAAGCTCAAGCCGGCCTTCAAGGAGGGGGGAACCGTCACCGCCGGCAACGCTCCGGGAGTCAACGACGGGGCGGCGGCGCTGGTGATCGCCTCGGCGGAGACGGCGAAGCGTCTGGGACGCCCCCCCATGGCCCGCATCGTGGCCCAGGCCACCGGCGGCCTGGAGCCATCGCTGGTGATGATGGCCCCGGTGGTGGCGGTCAAGAAGCTCTGGGAGAAGACCGGCTGGAGCGCCGGCAGTGTCGACCTCCTGGAGTTGAACGAGGCCTTCGCGGTTCAGGCCGTCGCGGTCACCCGCGAGCTGGGCCTGGACCCGGTCAAGGTGAACGTCCACGGCGGGGCGGTTGCGTTAGGCCACCCGATCGGCGCCAGCGGAGCCCGCATCCTGACCACGCTGCTCCATGCCCTCCGGGATCGGGGCCTGAAGCGGGGCATCGCCACCCTCTGCCTGGGTGGAGGCAACGCGGTGGCGCTGGCGGTGGAATCGCTGTGAACGACGGTCGGTTGTGGTAGCCATCAGCGCTCAGCTGTCAGCGGTCAGCGACGGACAGCGATCAGCAATCAGCGATCAGCTACGAAACCAGGACCGGCAGGAGCGGGCGGCAGTAGAAGGGTCGGGAATGACCGCAAGCGTCCGTTGTCCGTCGCTGAACGCCGACCGCCGAATGCTGATCGCTACCGTTGGGGATGCCCGCGGGCGTCCGTTGTCCGTAGCTGACTGCTGAGCGCTGAACGCTGATAGCTACCGTCTGCCAATCCAAGGAGTCCTTATGAATCTACCAAACGTCGCCGTCCTGGGGGGCGGCACCATGGGCAACGGCATCGCCCAGGTGTTCGCCCAGTGTGGCCACCAGGTCACCCTTCGCGATCTGGATCAGGCGATCCTGGATCGGGCCGCCAAGGCCATCGAAAAGAGCCTCTCCAAGCTGGCTGAGAAGGGGAAGATCACGCCCTCCGACAAGGATGCGGCCCTGGGCCGCATCATCCGCACCACGGACCTCGGCGCGGTGGCCGGAGCCGACCTGGTGGTGGAGGCCATCGTCGAGCAACTGGCCGCCAAGGCCGAGGTCTTCCGGGAACTGGACCGCCTGACCGGCGCCGAGACCATCCTGGCGTCCAACACCTCGTCCATCTCGATCACCAAGCTGGGCGCCGTCACCCAACGACCGGACAAGGTGATTGGCATGCACTTCATGAACCCGGTGCCGCTCATGGTCCTGGTGGAGATCATCCGCGGCCAGGCCACCTCCGACGAGACCACCCGGACCGTCGTGGAATTGTCGCGAGCGCTCGGCAAGACCCCGGTGGAGGTGAACGACTTCCCCGGCTTCGTCTCCAACCGGGTGCTGATGCCGATGATCAACGAGGCCGTCTTCGCCGTGTTCGAGGGCGTGGCCACCCCCCAGGCCGTCGACCAGGTGATGAAGCTGGGGATGAACCACCCCATGGGGCCGCTCACGCTGGCCGACTTCATCGGCCTCGACGTGTGCCTGGCCATCCTGAACGTGCTGCACGAGGGCCTGGGCGATCCCAAGTACCGTCCCTGTCCCCTACTGAAGCGGATGGTGGATGCCGGCTGGCTGGGCCGGAAGAGCGGGCGGGGGTTCTACACCTACGCCTGACCGGTCTCGAACGGCAGCACTCAGCGGTCAGCACTCAGCGGTCAGCTACGGAAAGGCATGAGGTTGGAGGAGCGGTCACGCCGGAATTGCGGCGGCCAGCGCGGAACCACGGACTTCTTCGCGCGCCGCGACGATTCCCGGGAGTAGTAGAACAGAGGCCCAGAGCCGAAGGCGCCGAACGGATTCTCCACCAAGGCACGAAGGGACACCAAGAACGGAAGCGGAAGGGGACGGGACGGAGCGGCACCTCGGCGCCATCGCGGGCCGGAACGGAGACCACAGAGGCACAGAGACACAGAGGACCGAAGGCGCCGAACGGATTCACCACAAAGGCACGAAGGGACACCAAGAACGGACGGGGAGGCGCGGCCAGGGATCGGCGGTCAGCGGTCAGCGGTCAGCGGTCAGCTACGGAGCCCCAACCTCTCGCCGCCTGTCGTAGCCGACCGCTGATCGCTGTGTGCTGACTGCTCCCACCAGAGACGCCTTCAGCGACGCCTCGGGGAATCGAGCTTGGCGATTTCCTTGTCCAGGGCCTCCAGACCGCGCCGGAGCAGCTCGCGGTGGGCCTCGGCGTGGGCGGTGGCCAGTTGGTGCAGGCAGTCGGTGCGGGCCAGTTCCAGCCTGCGCCGCCTGAAGGCCAACCCGGGGTCGGTCGCCGCGTCGTCCCGGGAAGCCGGGCGATTCAGTGGCGTCTGCTGCTGGTCCTCGACCGCCTTGCTCTCGAACCCGCGGGCCATGGCCGCTCACCTTCACCGCGGCGCCCGGAGGCGCCGCGCAAGGTACAGGAAAGGCGCCAGGAGCACGATCTCCCACGCCACGGCGACAGCATCATGCGAAACCGTCGCCCACTCCAGTGTACGCCCGATGTCGAGGAACAGGGACCAGGGGGACTTGAAGTAACCCGTGGAGAAGGGCCAGCAGGCCATGAGGCCGATGGGGGGATGAGTGTCCAGGCTCAGGTAGTCGAGGCCCAGGTGGCTCAGCCAGCCGAGGCAGGCGGCCAGGCCCAATCCGGCGGGCTCGGACCATCCACGCCAGCGCGCCAGTCCATAGACCAGGAGCGCCGCCAGCAGGGCGGAGCCCACACTGTGGCTGGCCGCCTGATGGTGGTTACGCCCGTCGACCCAGCGCAGCAGCAGGTCCAGGTCGGGAGCCACCGCTGCCAACAGCAGCACCAGGGTGCGGCGCTGGCCCCCGGTCTTTCGGGTCAGCCGGTCCAGGGCGATGCCGGCCAGGACGTGACCGACGGGCGATGGCATTCGCTAGGCGAGAGGCTTTCGGGGGTGCCGCGGGCGCACCCCCAGAGCCATGATTACAGCCGGCGTTCGAAGATCTTGAAGTCGCTCTTCTCGGCTTCCACGATGTCGTCGAGAAGCGCGTAGATCGCCGCGATCTTCCGGTCCTTGTGGAACTTGTCGTCGAAGGCCGTGAACTCGGTCTCGTCCTTGAAGCGGAAGACCTCCATGAAGTAGTTGGGACGGCTGCGGTCCTCGTAGACCGTGCAGTCGGTGCCGCCGATGCCGGCCAGAAGCGGCTTCAGCTCCTTCATGAGATCGAAGAACTCGCCGCGGCGGCCGTCGCGGATCGAGTAGGTGATCGCCAGCACCACTCCGGCTTCCGTGAATTCGGGCACCACCAGCGGCCCACGAGCCGGCGGCACCACGAGCTTCCGCGGGTCTCGAGCCGTGGGTGGCATCGAGCGCGCCGGCGACATCAGCACCGGCTGGGGCGGGGCCACGTGGCGCGTGGGCATGGGCGAGGGGACTCGCTCTCTCAGCTTGTTGGGGTGGGCGGGTGCGTGGGCGCTGCGAGCTGGATTCGTCGCCCGGGCCCGGCTCACGGCGGTGGCGGCCTTAGAGTGCTTCGCAGACACGGTCTTGACGTTCCTCCCGTTGGATCGACTCTTGGCATGAGTCTTGGTGGCGCGAGCCGGCCGACTCGACGAGCCGGTCGAGCGATGCGTCTTCGCCTTGGACTGGTTGCGCTTCAAACTTGCTCCGGGGGGTTCAGCCTCTAGTACCACTTCAGGCCGAGTGCCCGAAAGGATTCTAGCAAAACCACTTTGGGCGACGCCAGGAGTTTTTTTGGCCATCCGCCAGCTCCAGCCAAGAAGCCGGCCTGGTCCGGCAAATATTAGATAACAAGTGACTTACGCCGATAGCTCAAAAAGGGACTTCTTACCGATTCTCGACTCCCGCCACCGGACTCGGCCCAACCGGTGTTGCCACTCCGTGTGATTCCGCTCACACGCGGCGGTTCGGACCTAGTGTGCCGGGACACCAGGTAAGATCGATCCTGCACACGACAGAGAAAGAAACTCAAGATCTTCCAGAAGGAGAGATGTCATATGGCTGACGACAGGAACGAGCGGGCCAAGGCAATCGACGCCGCCCTGGCACAGATCGACAAGCAGTTCGGGAAGGGCTCGATCATGCGCCTGGGGAGCCGCGAGAAGGTGGACGTGCCCGCCATCCCCACCGGATCCCTCTCCCTGGATGCGGCCCTCGGCGTGGGCGGAATGCCCCGTGGCCGGGTGATCGAGATCTACGGCCCGGAGTCCTCGGGCAAGACCACGCTGGCCCTCCACGTCATCTCCGAGGCCCAGCGCCGCGGTGGGATGGCGGCCTTCATCGACGCCGAGCACGCGCTGGACGCCACCTACGCGGGCAAGCTGGGCGTCGACACCGACAACCTGCTGGTCTCCCAGCCCGACAGCGGCGAACAGGCCCTGGAGATCGCCGAGGTGCTGATCCGGTCGGGAGCGGTGGACGTGTTGGTGGTGGACTCGGTCGCCGCCCTGGTCCCCCGCTCGGAGCTGGAAGGCGACATGGGCGATGCCCAGATGGGCTTGCAGGCGCGGCTCATGAGCCAGGCCCTGCGCAAGCTCACCGCCATCGTGTCCAAGAGCAAGACCTGCCTGATCTTCATCAACCAGCTCCGGGAGAAGATCGGCGTGATGTTCGGCAACCCGGAGACCACCACCGGAGGCCGCGCCCTCAAGTTCTACTCCTCGGTCCGGCTCGACATCCGACGCATCGCCTCGCTCAAGGAAGGCGACGAGGTGATCGGCAGCCGGGCCAAAGTCAAGGTGGTGAAGAACAAGGTCGCGCCTCCTTTCCGAGAGGCCGAGTTCGACATCCTCTACGGCGAGGGCATCAGCAAAGAGGGCGATCTCCTGGACTTGGGCGTCGAGCACAAGGTGATCGAGAAGTCGGGGGCCTGGTATGCGTTCGACGGCGAGCGGATGGGCCAGGGCCGCGAGAACGCCCGCCAGTTCCTGAAGGACAACGCCGACATCCGGGCCGACATCGACGCCCGCATGCGTAAGGCGCTCGGCTTGCCCGTCCCGGAGCGGGTGGAGACCGCCAAGGCCGAGAAGCCCGAGAAGGGCGAAGTCCTGCCCATGCCGGAGAAGAAGAAGGCGTAGATCGCCCGGCTCGCGCGAACGAGGCGGGCACAACCGCCACGCACCTGAGGCGGCCCTCAGCGGGGCCGCCTTTGTTCTTTCGCTACTCGCTTCTCGCTGGACAACAGAGCCCGTCGTTGTGTAGCTTCAGGGGGTTCGCTTCCAGGAGGCTCACGAGATGGCCAAGAACGGCTCCGTGCTGTGCCAGAGTGCTCTGGTGCTCGCTCTCTTCCCGCTGGCGTTGGCCGCGCAGCCGGCCAAGCCCACCCCCAAGCCCACTCCGCTTCCTTCACCGCCGGCCCTGGAAGGCACCGTCAAGGGCTCGGACGGGAAGCCGGTGGAGAAGGCCGTGGTGATGGCGGTCTCGGAGGCCGCACGCTGGACCGATCCCCCTGTCACGGCCGAGACCAACGCCCAGGGGCGGTTCAGCCTCAAGACCGGCAGCCGGGCCAAGCATTCGTTACGCGTCGAGGCCAGAGGTTGGGCGGCGCAGGTGCTCGACGGCCTGAGGCCCGGCTCCCCCATCGCTGTCACCCTCTCGAAAGGCGGGATCATCGAGGGCGTGGTTCGCGATTCCGGCACCGGGGCCCCGGTGCCGGGCGCCCGGGTCGAGGCTCGCGGCCCTGACGCGGGGACCTTTCGAGTCCCCTGGAGCCCCGATGCCGGACGCCTGGTGACCAAGACCGACGCCCGGGGCGCCTATCGCCTGGAGGGAGTCGGCCCCGGAACCCACGACCTCACCGCGCGCTCGGCGGAGGCGGGTCGCGGGCAGAAGCGCGGGGTTCGCGCCGGCAGTCGGGCCGATCTCCTGCTGGTGTCCGGCGCCTCGCTCCTGGTCACCGTCCAGGACGCCGAGGGGCGGCCGCTCCCGGGAGCGCTGGTGCGCGCCGAACCCTCTCCTCGATTGGGTATGCGATCGCCGGCGGAGAGGACCGACGCCGGCGGCCGCTTCGAGTTCGCGGGCCTGGACCCGGGCAGCTACCTGGTGGTAGCCCAGCACCCGGACTTCGCCATCGAGCAGAGCGCCCCGCTTCAACTCGAGCGCGAGTCCCGGGCTCACGCCCCGCTGCGCCTGGCCCGACCGGTGACCGTGATCGGGCGCCTGGTGGGCGATGCCGAGAAGCCGGTGGCCGGCAGCGTGACCGTACAGGAACGAGATGGCGCGCAGGCTCCACAGGCACTCGCCGAGCTGCTGAAGGCTGACGCGGGTGCCGACGGCCGCTTCAAGCTCGAGCGGGTGGCTCCGGGTTCCTACGCGCTGGCTGCGCTCGCGCGCGGCCACGCCCCCGACCGGGTGGAGGCCGTGGTGGGTGCCAAGGAGACCGTGGTGAACCTGGGGGACATCAAGCTGGAGGTCGGCCTCACCATTCGGGGCCGGGTGCGGGAGAAGGGCGGTGCCCCCATCGTCGAGGCCACCATCTCCGCCATGCCGGCGAACCCACCGGCTACCAGCCTGGACGACCTGCGAGTCGAAGCCGACGGCAGCTTCGCGCTGGCTGGCTTGCAGCCGGGTGCCTACCGCCTGACGACCACGGCGCCGGGTTACGCCCGCGATCAGCGCCAGGCCTCGACCGGCACCGAAAACCTCGAGATCGTGCTGGATCCGGCCGGCACCATCGCCGGCACGGTGGTGGACGAGACGGGGAGGCCCGTCGAGTCCTTTACGGTAGCCGCGCAAGACGCTGCCTCCGGGAGGGGCGGCATGCGAGGCCCCGGGCTTCGCGAGTCGCTCACTGCGGCCGATGGGCGCTTCCTGCTCGACGGGGCCACCGCCGGAACCTGGGTGGTCACCGTCGAGGCCGCCGAGCTGGCCCCGGCCACCGTCTCCAACGTGAAGGTGGCGATGGGCGGTACGACCGACCTGGGGATGGTCCGCCTCACCAGGGGAGGCGCGCTCAGGGGAACGGTGGTGGAGGGCGACGGGCGGGCCGTGCCCGCGGCCCAGGTGACCGCACGCGCCGGTGGCGGCGACATGATGATCTTCTACGGAGACCGGCTGGTGGCCGACACCGACCTCGAGGGCGCCTTCGAGATCAAGGGCCTTCCGGCGGGAACCGTCAGCGTGCTGGCCTCGCATCCGAGCTACGCCAAGGGTCAGGCTACCGGCATCGAGATCGACCCCAGCAAGGGACCCGCTCAAACCCGCATCGTGATGACGCGGGGCGGACGCATCGAGGGCTCGGCCCGCAATCGCGACGGCAGCCCGATGTTGGGCGTGCAGGTCCAGCTCTGGCCCGCCGAGGCAGGCCTCATGATGGGCATGCCCGAGCCGGTGACCATCCAGGGTGACGGCTCCTTCGTCATCGAGCGGGTGACCCCGGGAAAGCACCGCGCGGTTCTGATGGCGGGTTCGGCCAGCGCCCTTCACAGCACCCAGACCCGCGAGGTGAGCGTCCGCGAAGGGGAGACCTCGACCGTCGACTTCAGCTCCCGGGAGATCCTGGTGAGCGGCCGGGTGACCAGGAACGCCACCCCCGTGCCTAACGTCAAGCTCCGGTTGTCGGGCGGGACCTTCACGGCCGTGATGAGGTTCGCGGGCGGGGCCCCCAACATCTCCGCTCGGACGGCGGGGCCCGAGCGCATGAACGCGGTGACCCGCGACGACGGCTCCTACGAGATGATCGCCGAGGAGCCGGGCTCGGCGAACCTGAGCCTCGAGAGCCTGGATGGCAAGACCCGCTACCTGAGCCGCTCGGTCGAGCTGCCGGACGCCGCCACCCATGTGCTGGATCTGGACCTGCCCAGCCAGCAGGTGGCCGGTCTGGTGCTCGACAAGGACGGCGGCCAGCCGCTGGGCGAGGCCAGGGTCAGCGCCCAGGGAACCAGCGTCACCACCGGTACCGATGGTCGCTTCAGCCTCGAGGTCGAGGCTGGAGACTGCCGTGTCACCGCTGAAGCCGACGGCTATGCCAGCGAGAGCGTGCAGACGGTCGCCGGCTCCGCGGCGGCCGGCGAGCTGCGACTTGAGCTCCTTCGCGGCCTATCGCTTGCGGGCAAGGTGATCGACGCCCAGGGCCGCCCCGCCGGCTCGGTACGCGTGATGGCCTCCGCCGGCGCCGCCACCGCGCCCCTCGACGGCCCCGCCGACTCCGCCCTGGCGCTGGCCGACGGCAGCTTTCGCTTCGATCGGCTGAAGGCGCAGACCTACAACCTGGTATCGGGCTCGCGGACACTGGGCTGGGGAGTCGCGGCGGGCGTCGAACCCGGGGGCAAGGAGGTCACGGTCCGCCTGACCCCGGGCGGCACGGTGAAGCTCGTCGTCCGCGGGCCTGGCGGAGCGCCCCTCCCCGGCGCCCGCGCCAGCATCGTCGCGGTAGGCGGTCTGCCGGTGGCGGTCCCCTCCTTCGCGGCCAGCGACGCCTCGGGTTCGGCGGAGCTGGGCAGCCCCGCCGGCTCGGTCGAGCTGCGCGTCACCAAGGACAAGCTGGCGGGCCGGGTGACCATCAGCGTGCCTTCGGGCGGCACCGTCCCGGCCGAGGTGACGTTGGCGGAAGAGCGGCCCAGATAGCGTGCATAACGAACAAGAACCAGAGGCACAGAGAAGGAAAGCGATCAGCTCTCAGCGCTCAGCAGTCAGCTACGGCAGGACACACGGCGTCTCGCCGCCTGTCGCAGCTGAAGGCCGATCGCTGACCGCTGACAGCTACCGCATGCGATGCGAATGAGCACGGCACTCGGTCGTGATTGGCGGCGAGTCGGGGGTGCGCTTGGGGTCGGCCTGAGCTTGGTTGTGGGTGCCCGGGCGGAGCCTCGACAGACCAAGAACCCGCCGCGGCCGGCCTCCGTTGTGCGCCCGGCGGCAATCGAGGGCGTGGTCAAGGGCCCGGACGGCAAGCCGGTGGCGGGCGCGGTGGTTCTGGCCCGCCGGGCCGAGGGATCCCCCTACGCCAGAGATCGCCGGACGGCCACCGGCGGCGACGGCCGATTCCGCTTTGACGCCCCGGAGCCGGGGCCCTACGACCTCCGCATCGAGGCGCCGGGCTTCGCTGCCCGCACCATCCGGGGAGCCGCACCCGGCACACCCCACCAGATCACGCTCGACAGGGGCGGCACCCTGGAGGGCACCGTCCTGGACGCCAGAGGGGCGCCGGTTGCGGGCGCCCGCATCGAGGCCTGGGACATGGGCGGCGCCTTCTTCGCCGGTTCCTTCGCCTCCGATCCCAGGCTGGGCCGCGTGCGCGGCCGAAGCGACACTCGCGGCCGCTTCCGCCTCGAGGGACTGCCGCCCGGCTTGCTCGGCCTCACCGCCTCGGCCACCGGGATGGGTTTTGCGCGGCGAGCCTCTCTGCGCGCCGGCGACCGCGTCCAACTCATCCTGGCCCCCGGCTCCAGCCTGAGCGGCACCGTCTTCGACCCTAGCGGCAAGCCAGCGGCGGGCGTGGTGGTGCAGGTCGAGCCCGAAGACCCAGGGTCGCAGCGGAGCTTCGCGGCACCCCAGACTACCGATGCCCGCGGCCGTTTCGAAATCGGGGGTCTGGTGGCCGGCAGCTTCACACTGGCCGCCCAGGGCGACCAAGGCACCGCGGTCGTCACCGACCTCGATCTGCCCACAGCCGGCGATGTCACCGCAGACGTTAGGCTATGGCCAGGCACCTCGGTGACGGGCCGCCTGCTGGGTCCCGACGGGCAACCGCTTCAGGGTCTGGTGCGCATCGAGACCCATGACGGGAGGCGGGCGCGGGCGCTCGCCGATCGGCTCCGGGCCGAGACCTCGCCGGACGGGCGCTTCCGGCTGGAAGCGATCCCACCGGGCTCCTACGTCTTCCAGGTGCAAGCGCTCGGACACGCATGGAGCCGCGCGGAGGCCACGATCCGAGCCAAGGACGCCGCCGTCAACCTCGGTGACATCGTTCTGGGGCGGGGACCGGCGATTCGAGGTCGCGTGGTGGACGGCGCCGGGGTGGGCATAGCCCAGGCCACGGTCAGCGCCGCCTCGGTGGGCAAACCCGGGCTGGCCGAGGCGGTATCCGCGCCGAACGGGACCTTCACGGTTTCAGGCCTGGAGACTGGAGGCTATCGCCTGTCGGCCAGCGCGGCCGGGTTCGTGAGCGCCACCCGGGAGGTCGAGAGCCCGGCCGACGACGTCGAGGTGCTTCTGGACCGAGCGGGCGCCATCGTGGGAAGCGTCGTGGATCCCTCGGGAAAGCCGGCCGAGGTGCGGAGCGCGCGCGCCGAACGCACGGGCGGCGGGCATCGGGCCAGCCTTCGCCGGATCGGCGCCGGCTTGGTCTTCGAGGACCTCCCGGCCGGTCTCTACACCGTCGTCGTCGACAGTGCGCAGGGCCATGCCGTGGTTCAAGAGGCCGCCGTGGTGGGTGGCGCCACGACCGACCTGGGACAGATCCGCCTCGGTCCAGGCTGCTCGATTCGAGGCACGGCGGTAGACACCGCCGGCGCCCCGGTGCCCGGCGCCACCGTGGTCGCCCAGTGGGCGGACGGGTCCTCCGGCACCGCATCGACCGATCTCGACGGCGGCTTCGAGATCGGCGGCGTTCCCCCGGGCAAGGCCGCGTTCTCCGTCAGTCATCCGCTCTACGTCGAAGGGCCTGCGGGGGAGCTCGTCGTGGATCCAGCCGCGACCAACGCGATCACCCTTGTCCTCCTGCGTGCCGCCCGCATCCAGGGATCGGCCCGCCACCGGGACGGGGCCCCGCTCCCGCGCGCCCGGGTGAGAGTCGAACCCGCGGAAGGCGCCCGTCGCGCGGCGTGGCCAGAGACCAGCGTCCGCGAGGACGGCCGGTTTGCGATGGAGCGCGTGCCGCCGGGTCAGGTGACGGTATGGCTTCAGCCGAAGGGGGCGTCCACCTCAGTCAGCCGAGAGATCGAGGTCGGCGAGGGCCAGACCGCGGAAGTGGACCTGGTCTTCGAGGCAACGCCCATCCGCGGCACCGTGCGACGCCAAGGGGTCCCGGCGGTGGGAATCGACGTCTTCGTCAGAACCGGCCATCGCTCCTTCGGCACCCGCACCGATGTGCAGGGCCGCTATGCGCTCGCGGCGGCACCTGGTCCCGCCACGCTGCACGCCGGGCGCCGCGGAGACAACGGCGCGAGCACCTCACGCGAGGTGGTTGTCCCCGACTCGGGCGTGCTGGAGGTGGACCTCGAGGTGACGGCGTGGTTCCTGGGCCTCTCGGCGGTCGAGAAGGAGACCCGGCGGCCCCTGACCACCGCGAGCTTCACGGTCTCGACGCCTGAAGGCAAGCCAGTCCAGCATGCGTCCGGCCGTTGGCGAGCTTTCCTGGCTCCCGGGGAGTATCAGGTCCGCGCCAGCGCCCGAGGCCGGCTGCCCGCAACGACGGTCGTGGACCTGCAATCGAGCGATCAGGATCTGGTCCTGGAGTTGGACCCGGGTCTCACCCTGACTGGCAGGGTCGTCGATCAGTCGGGACGTGGGGTGGCGGGCGCCTTGGTGGAGGCCCGCCCCATCGGGGGCGGGACGGGTCAGACCTCGATGGCCGGCAGCGACGGCGTCTTCGCGCTGAGCGGAACCGAGAGCAAGCCGTACGATCTGGTCGTCACCTCGGGGGCCGGCTTCGCCGCCGCCACTCACGTCGTTCCCGAAAGCGGTGCCACCCTGCTCAAGCTGCAACCGGGCGGCCGGATCCGGATCGTCGTGCAGGGTCCCGAGGGCGTGCCGCTGTCCGACATCGTGGTCGGCGCTGAAGGCAGCCAGAGCGGCGTCGCCATCTCCGCCACGGGCAGAACCGACGCTCGCGGCACCGTCGAGATGACGGTTCCGGAGGGCGAGGTCGAGGTGACCGCCCGCTTTGGGCCCCGCCCCATCACGGCGAGAGCGCAGGTGGCCGCGGGCGCTCAAACCACCGTCAGGGTTTCCATCGCGCCGGGGTCAAGCGGATATCCGCCTCCCGGCTCTTCTCACGGCAGATGACGCCCCCCGAAAGGCAGGCTGCCACTCCGAGATCCGCCGCCGGTGTCTGGCGCATACCGTGGGGTTTCACTCTGGCGCTGGTGTCGCTGGTGGCCCTCACGTTTGGTCTCGCCAGGCCCGAAGGATGGGACGACTCGTTCTACGTAGCCCAGATGACCTCCCTCGTCGGCGACGGCGATCTGCTGCTGCAAGACGACCTGCTGGCGTTTCCCGGCCAAGACGACGTGCTGCGCCTGCGCGCCATCCTGTTCACGACCGAGGACGGGGGCGTCGCCAACATGTTCGGCATCGGCCCCGCCATTCTCCACTCGACCTACCTGTGGCCCAGCCTTCGTTCCAGTCCGGAGGTGGGTCAGTCCTTCCGTATCCGGATCGGGCTGGCCTCCATGGCCCTGCTGGCGATCGTCGCGGTGGCGACCCGGACTCTGCTGGTGCGCCTGGGTTTTGGCGAAGGGCTCGCCACCATCTGCTCGCTTGGCTCCATCTTCTGGGGTCCGCTGGCGATCTACGGAACGCGCCTCTACCTGAACTCCCATCTCCCCTCCGCGGTGTGCGCGTCGCTCGTGGCGCTCCTCTGCTGGGACTGGGTGGAGCGGGGTGGGGCGGGGCGCGCCACCCTGATCGGCTTCTGCTGCGGGCTGGCGGCGGTGGTCCGCTTCCAGGATGCACTCCTGGGCCTGGCCATGGCCCCGTTCCTGCTCCTCGGACTTCGGCGACGCGCCGACCGGCGGCGAGCCCTAATCGAGCTGGCACTGGCCGCAGCCACATTCGCGCTGGTCGTCTCTGTTCAGGTGCTGGCCTTCGATCGTCAGTCCGGCCGGATCTTCGGGATCCCCCAGGGACCGGACTTCATGCGTTGGACGCAACCCCAGCTCGGCCGCTTCCTTCTCAGCCCCTATCACGGGCTTGTTCCCTGGACCCCGGTCTTCGCCCTGGGCCTACTCGCTCTGCCCCTGACGCTCGGTCGCGCGGACGATCCCCGCAAGAGGCTCTTCCTCGCCTGCCTGCTCGCGCTGGTGGCTGCCCAGTGTTATGTCTCCGCTGCGACCTGGGACTGGGCGGGCGGCAGTTCCTTCAGCGCTCGTCGCCTCTCCTCCGTCTCGATGGCCGCCGCCGTCGGCCTCGCCACTCTGCTGTCACTGGTGCGCCGGCGAGTGCTCGCCGCAGGCCTGATCGCTCTCGCCAGCGCCTGGGCGCTGGTCGCGGCTAGCTTGTTTGTCGCCAACATCGACGACCTCAACCTGCTCCTGCACGGCACCCCCTCGAACGACAACCCGCTTCTCATCGGATATCCGCCCCGGGGCAGCCTGGGTCCCCTGGATTTCGTCGGCTTCGCCCGCGGCAGCTTCTCGCTGGTCGATCCGAACCGGCCGTCCCTGCCCCACCGTGCGATCGGCCTCGGTCTCTGCCTCCTCGTCTGCGCCGGCGTGGTCCTGGCATGGAGGGTCGCGAGTCGTTACCCGCGCCTTCCTGCCCTGATCGCCGCCTCCTCCGTGGCCTGGGCGTGCTTCTGGTGGCTCGCTGTTTGGAGGGCTCCGTCAAACGCAGCGGCCAACCGGGTCTGGCGGCAGGTCGCGACCGGGACCGCATCCGATCAGGCCCTCACCTCGCTGCCTCCCGAGATCGCCGCCGCCGGAAGGGTCGTCCTCGGTTGGAAAGCACTGCGACGCGGGCAGATCGAAGACGGACGGCAGCTCCTGTCCCAATCCCAGTCGCCGCAGTTTCCTCCCCTCAATCTCGTAGACCTCGCGCTCCTCGACGAGGTGCGGCTCGGGATGCCCACCCCGTGAGAGCTGCGCGCACCAGGCCGGTCGCGCTGGTCGCCTCGCTGCTCTGCGCGGGTGCCGGATGCTCCGCCGATCGACTGTACCCCAGCGTCAAAGCGCGGCCTTCGATCGAGATCGAGGCTGGAACCCCTCCCCGGGCGGGCCGGCCTATCGCTATGCACTTCTCTTGGGTGGTGGACCCCGACTTCAAGCCGCCGGCGCGGCCCCACCGTGTGTTCGTGCACTTCCTCCTGGCCGACGGCCAGCTCGCCTTCACCGACGACCACGAGCCCGAGCCCGCGGTCGGGCGCTGGAAGCCCGGCGGCGTCTACGAGTACACGCGCACCGTGGTTCTGCCGGATCGGGTGCGGCGCCTGGGTGTGCGGGTGGGGCTCTTCTCCGCGCGGTTCCCCTACAAGGCGCGCGTCTTGGCACGCGACACCCGAAAGCCCGGGTTCCCGACGCTAGCCGAGTTTCAGGTCGCCGAGAACCCCGATCAGGCCGAAGAAGCGGTGCACCTTGGACGCGGGTTCCTGCCCTGGGTGCAGGATGGGCGCGCGATGGCTCGATCCACGAGCTGGACCGGCCGCAGCGCCACCTTCGCATTCCTGCGACGGCCGGAAGGGACGACCCTGCTTCTTCAGGGCTACACGGAGCGAGCGCGGTTCTCGTCGGACCCCACGCTCACCCTGCGGGTCGGCGATCTCGAGGTCAGGCAGCTCATCCGCGACGACAACCGACGGGTGGTGCGCCTCGACATCCCAGGGGACGGCTCGACCGCGATCGCCGAAGGAACTCTGGCGATGGACGCAAGCTTCACGGCCGAGGGGCGAACCCTCGCCTACTGCGTGGAGAGGTTTCGCGCCATCTCCTCGTCGGCGACAGGCCGCTGACCACGCTGCTCTGGGCGGGCCGGAGCTTTCACCGGGCCGCCGGGACCAGACTCCCGGCGATGATCGCCACCACCCGATCGGCGATGCGGCCGAGCGCCTCCTCGGTCACGCCGCCGACGTGCGGCGTCGTCACGACGTTGTCGAGGGCGAAGAGAGGATCCTCGGGGTCGGGAGGCTCCTCCCAGAACACGTCGAGTCCGGCCCCGCCGATCCGCCGCTCGCCGAGCGCCTCGACCAGAGCCGAACGATCCACCAGAGGACCCCGGCCGACGTTGATCAAGAACGCGGTAGGCTTCATGAGCGCCAGCTCCCGGCTGCCGATCAGGCCTTGGGTCTCCGGCGAGGCCGGAGCGTGTAGGCTCACGAAGTCGGCTTGAGCCAGAAGCGCCGGCAGCTCCGGCGGAGTCCCGACCCAGGAAGCCAGGGGATCGGCGGCCCCACCCTTCCGGGTGGCGATCACCTCCATGCCGAAGCCCCGGGCGATCCGGGCCAGCGCCCGTCCCGAAGCCCCCAGGCCCACGATCCCCACGGTCTTGCCTTGAAGCTCGTGGCCCACCGGATCCCCCACCACTCGGGAAGAGAAGGACCGGGCGTGCAGCGGTAGGCGCCGGGAGAGAGCCAGCATCAGGAAGACGGCCAGCTCGGCCACCGCCTGGGCGTTGGCGCCCGGCACGTTACGCACCACGATCCCGCGTTCACTGGCGGCTTCCCGGTCCACCCCCTCCAGGCCGGCCCCGAACTGCACGATCAGCTTGAGCCGGGGTGCCGCCTCCATCACCGTGCGCGTGATCCGGGCCATGGAGGGGATCAGCACCGACGCCTCCCCCACCTGCGCTTCCAGCGGCCGCGCCGGATCGGCTGCATGGAAGCGGAAGCGGGTCCCCGTCAGGCGTTCCCTGAGCAACGCCCGGCTGCGGGGAAAGCCCGCGTAGCAGTACCAGACCTCGATGGCGTCCTCGCTCACCCGCTCCTGCTCCTCTTCGCGCATGCTCGCCGAGCCTCCGGGCCTCGCGGGCCTCGCCCGGAGATTGACGCGCGGGGTCCAGTATGGTCCAATCTGAGGCTCTCGGCTCGGCCTGGTAGCTCAGTTGGTAGAGCAGCGGACTGAAAATCCGCGTGTCGGCGGTTCAACTCCGTCCCAGGCCACCAACCCCAGCGACGCCGCTTCATAGGTCGACATCGGAGCCGGTGATCGATCGCCCCGGAGGGACCGGGAGTCTAGAGTTCGGACTGCTTCCCCGAGGCTCGGGGTCGCAAGCTCCACGGGGCCATCGCATCCCTGTACATCGACCCTTCGGTGGTAACCGTCGGCGAACGCCAGGGACTCCTCATGATCGGGTTGCGCCCCGGGCTCCTCAGCGCGCTCAACTCCCCCGGCTTCGTTCCCCGCGCTTTCTAGTCGGCGCCCAAAACCGGCCAAACCGACCAAAGCCGTTGATTCGGGCGTTGACTCGTGCGAATCTCGGCGTCCTGCACCGGTGCAGCTCCGCGCTCGGGGAGGGTCCGGCGGCTGGGCTGTTCCGGGAGTGAGATGGGGGGCGAAGTATGAACTGGCGAGCGATCGGTTTGGGGTTGTTGACCGGCGTCGCCATCGTGGGGCCGGCGCAAGCCCAGGAGGAGATCACCCCTCAGGGCGACAAGAGCGGCGGTGAGGAATGGCAGATCTCCCAGCGGGAGAAGTGGTTCACGGAAAGCCGTGGCCTGAGCCAAGTGACGCGACCCGATCTGCTGAGGGCCGCGGCGGTCAGGGAGCAAGAGCAGACC
>DATECU010000129.1:0-19291 GCA_035286745.1 Vicinamibacteria bacterium
ACCGTTGCCGCATCGCGGCCCCCAGCCGCGGTGCGATGGCGGTCGTGAACGCAGGCAACGGTAGGCGCCACGAAGTGCAGGGACCCGGGGAGGAAGCGGTGATCCTCGCTTGCCAGGTGCACCCAGGCGATGGAGAAGCCGCCGCCGAGCGCTTGAGCGGGCGGCTCCAGGGCACGCTTGGAGACATGTGTCACCAGGTCTTCAAGGTGACCGAGCTCGCTGAGGTCGGTGCAGAGCCTCATGAAGATGCGCCGCAGCCAGAGCGGCGAACCCTCCAGGTTCTCACCCAGATTCCAGCAAGCGGCCAGGGTGGCGGCTTGCCGGCCGGCCGGGAGCTTGGCGAGGTGCCGGGGCACCAGCTCGTTCCACGCGAGGGTGAAGAAGTTGCTGCCCACCGACGAGGGGAACAGATACCCGAGACCGATGGCCTCGGCACCTAACCGAAGGTAGCTCTCCAGGATCTGGCTCGCCTGGGCCTCGGGAACGGCCGCGGCCTGGAGGGCCTCGGCGAGCTGGTGGGCCGGCCCGCTGAGGAGCCGCTGCCACAGGTTGGCGTCCCAGCGCACGAAGCGGCGCCGGGCGTCCTGCTCGAGGTCGCTGACCAGCTCGCCCACCTACTTCGCCTTCTGCTTCAGCCAGTGGGCGTAGTTCTGGTAGCGGCTGTACATGGACTTGAGCTGGATGATGTCCTCGTACACCGGGCCCGAGAGCTCGGACTTGGTCATGAGCTGCTCGAGCAGCGCGGTGACGGAGCCCAGGCGCTTCTCGGTGGTCTTGAGGTCCACGCCCTCCAGTCCCTGGTCCAGCTCCCTGCGCAGGGCTGTCACCTTCCTCCGGGTCGGCTCGTGCTTCGGAAACTGCTCCATCGCGGTGTCGAACATGCTGCGGATCCAGGCCACACGGTCCTGGAGCAGCGCCCGCTTGCCCTTGGCTTCGAAGAATGGGCTTCGTGCGTTGGGCACCAGCTTCTCGTGCAGCACCCAGGGCACGATCTGGCGCAGGTCCTCCGGCTCCACCTCCGCGTGGCCACGGAAGTAGGCGAGCGCTTTGGCGAAGTGGAGGCAGGTCTGGTAGGCGCGGGCGGAGACGCCGTTCTCGGTCTGGGTGCAGAGGTGGACCTTCTTGTCCAGGGGGCATTGCTCGGTGCAGACGGTGGCGACGCTCTGCCCCGCCAGCTTCAGGGTGTCCTTGCTCTTGGCCTCGAACTGCGGTGACGCCTGGCGGCAGAAATCGAGCTGGCCCAGGAAGAAGCCCAGCCGGTCCATCACCGGCTCCGGGAGCTGGACGGCCAGGATGGCCTGGAAGATCCTGGCCAGCTCGCTGGCCGTGAACACGATCTCCTTGGGGACCAGCTCCTCCGGGGTCTTGTCGGCCTCGATGCGCTGAAGCAGCGTGGAGAGGAAGCCGGAGTTGAAGGGGACCGCGCGCACCACCACGTCGATGCGATCCTTCAGGGCCTCGATCACCTGGAAAGTGCCGCCGCCGGCGTCGTCGTTGGCGGTCAGGAACCAGCTCGAGCGCCCGGCGTACACGTATTGATCGAACATCTCCGCATAACCCTCGGCCATGAGGGACAAGAGCGCCGACTGGGTCTTGGTGGGGATCCGGTTGTACTCGTCGATGATCTTGACCCGCTCGCCGATCCACTTGCGCCAGGCGATCTTGATGGCCGACATGTCCTCGGCCTTGAGCATGTCCGACGGGAGCGGCGAGCCCAAGAGGTCGGCGATGGAGAGCTGCGGGTGGCCGCGCTGGATGGAGCGGCGCACCTGGTCGCGGGTCATGCCGGAGACCAGCGCCATCAGGATCGCCGAGGTGGTCTTGCCCCGGCCGGGGCCGCCTATCAGCAAGGCGCGGCGGCAACTGAAGAGCGTGAGCATGGGGATGAGCACGAAGGAGCTGTAGCTCATCTCGTCGTGGAGCAGGATCTCGTCCCCGGCGTTGTTCTTGAGGCGCGAGCGGCCACCGTACTCGATGTCGTAGTAGGGGCAGATCACCGCGTTGTTGGTGATCCACCAGTAGGCCTGACGCATCTTGTGGTGGAGGTCCTTGCCCTCGCGCTCGGACAGGTGGACGGTGAGGTCCTTGCCGGCCTTGGCGCGGCCCTCGAGAAGCCGGGTCAGGGGGTTCTCAGCCATGTGGGATTGTACAACGCAGCACTCAGCCTTCAGCTTTCAGCAGTCAGCGACGGAACGGGGCGCCAGTGAACGAGCGGTGAGCCTTCGCTGACAGCTAGCCGCTTCGGTCCTCCGCCTCCCGCCGATCGCGTTCGGTGGCGGCATCCCACGGTCCCGCTTCCGTAGCTGATCGCTGATTGCTGTGCGCTGACTGCTTCCGTTCTACGCCTTCAACACCGCCCCGCCGGGACCGAAGCCGAGGGTGAGACAAAGCGTGGCGGACCCGGGTCCAGGGCGTAGCTCGTGGCGAGTGGATTCGGCGAACAGCTCGGCGTCGTTCAGGGCCAGGACCCGAGGCTCGGCCCCCGACCAGGGGTGGAGGCGTTCGTCGACGATCGCGAAGACGCGCGGGAGCAGCTCGCTATCGCCCTGCCAGCCGTAGGTGCAGGGGCCGAGAGCGCAATCGTCATCCAGGGGGCAGGGGAGGCTGAGGACCAGAGCGGGGTCGGCGGCGTCGACGCCGTGAAGCAGATCGATCAGAGCGCCGGCAATGAAGGCCGCCGCGGACTCGGTGGGCGCGCCCTGACTGGTTCCGTCTTCGAGGATGAAGCGTCGGGGCAAGATCGACAGGTCGCGGGGCCACGCCGTACGCCTACCGCCGGCCGAGCCCTTGATCGAGGTCTGGCCCACGTCGAGGATGGCACCGCCACCGCTGCCGCGCCCCTCCAACAGCGCCAAGCCCCCAGCCTCGTGTATCCACCGGCCCTCGGCCGCGAAGGAAAGCGGAAGCGGTGTGCGCCGCGCCAGCTCCTCGCGGAGGCCGGGGATTGCGGTGAGGCCGCCCCCCAGGTGCACATGGGGGGTGCCGAAGTGGCCGGCCATGCCGACGATCGCCGGTGCCAGGGTCACGGCCAGCAGAGACGCGATCTCCCTTTCCGGTCGGCCCGCCGAGCGGAAACCCTCGACCCGAGGCGCGCCCGCCAGGTCCCACAGGGGACCTTCCCCGGCCGGCCAGTTCCAGACCTCGACCGCCGAGACGCCGGCGGGTCGCACTCGCTCCACGCGCCAGCGGCCGAGCTTCATCCGGCGATCCCGGCGATCAGCTCGGCGGCGCGCGCAGCACCGTCGTGCCGTCGGTAGGCGGCCTGGACACGGCGCGCGTTGGCCCGCTCCGGTCCCTCGGTCATGAGAGCCTGGAGAGCCTCACGAAGGGCCGCCACCGTGAGCCCTTGGCGATCCAGGCTGCGCCCGGCCCCCGCCTTGGCCAGGAAGTAGGCCTGCACCGGCTGGTCGTTGCAGATGGGCAGCAGCAGCAAGGGGACGCCGTGGGTCATCGCTTCCATCACCGAGTTGGCACCGCCGTGGGAAACCAGGACCGCGGCCCGCTTCAGCAGCGCGATCTGGGGCGCATACCGCACCGCGACGGCATCGCCAGGCAGTGTCGCCGGGAAGCCGCCCTGGGCGAGGTCCCCCGCGTTCATCACCACTTGCACATCGAGGAAACTCGCCGCTTCGGCGATCAGAGAGAACAGGTCGGGCTGCCAGTAGATCTGGCTGCCGAAGGAGACGTAGACCAGCGCCCGGCGGTCGTCGAGCCGGTCCCACGGAAACGGCGGCTCGTCACCCCGCTCGCCCAGCGGTGTTGAGGGGCCCACCAGCTGGGTGGCTGGCGGAATGCTGGCGTCGCTGCCGACGAAGTCGGGGGTGGCGAAGATGACGTTGAGCAGAGGCGAGAGGCACTCGCAGGTCCGGAACGACGGTTTGAGTCCATAGCGCAAGAAGAGGGCGCTGCGTTCGGCGGCCAGGCTGCGCACGTTGCGGATCAATGCGAAGTCCAGGTCAGGCGGCTCCAGGAGCGTCAGCGCCGTCGACACTCCGGCCCACGGGACGCCTTCGAGACTGGCGGCGATCACGCCCTGGTAGAGCATGCCGTCGGTGGCCACGACAAGGGGGCGGAAGGACCGGATCACCGCCCGTACCGGGTCGACCTGCTCCGGCACCGCCTCGATGAGGAGCCCGCGGATCCAAAGGCGGAGCGCCTCGGGGTCGAGCACCAAACGGGCCAGCGCCTCACCACCGGTGATGTGCGCAGGCGGCGTGGGCTGGCCGTCGAGGGCCAGAACCTCGACGCCCAGGCGAGTGAGCTGCTCCGACGGCTCGGGGAAGCTGAGCCAGCCGACGTGATGACCGGCCCGCATCAGGTGCTGGGCCACGCCGACCATCGGGTTGAGATGGCCCTTCTCGGTCGAGGTCATGAGCAGGACGCGCATGGGGAGGGAGGTTATCATCGCCGGGGAGGCGCGATGAAGGTCCTGCTCCTGAGCGAGTGCCTGCAGAACGAGTTCGTGGCGCCGCTCCCGCCCGGAGCGCCGCTGCCCAACGCCCTCCACATCGGCCGCGCCGAGAGCCGGCGTCTGCTGGGGGATCCGCTCTCCGACTGGAAGGCGGAAGGTCCACTGGCCCGCTTCCTCGCGGCCTGGTCGGCGGGGGCCGGTCCCGACCACGCTTCGATCCACATCCGCGACTGGCACGACGCCACTGATCGGGCGACCAGATCCCACCTCGATCACTTCGGGGCTCATTGCCTTCAGGGCAGCGAGGGCGCGCGCTTCGTGGCCCCTCTCGAAGCAGCAGTCGGGAGCGACCAGACCTCTACCGTGGATGCAGCCATCCTCTCCGACTTCGTGGGCACCGACCTGGAAGTCACGGTGAAACGGTTCGTCGGCGACCAAGAGGAGGTGCGGGTCGGCCTGATCGGCGTGTGGACCGACGTCAAAGTCCGCTACCTCGCCTACGACCTGACGACCCGGATGGGCCTGACGGATATCGCCGTCTGCTCGGCCCTCACCGCGTCCCGGAGCCGGATCCACCATCGTCAGGCGCTGGAGCACCTGGGCGCCAGCCTGGGGGTGGTGGTCATCGACTCCATCCCCGAGTTCCTGAGCTGGCTGCGCATAGCGGGCTGGACTGCGCCCACCGTGGGCCGAGCCTCCCCCGCACCGGAGGTGCGGATGCCGGACACTGAAACGCTGGGTGAAGAGGAGCGCCGGCTGGTCGAGTACTTGTTCCGCGACTGTCGTGAGGTGGCGCTCGAGCCGCTGTCGGGCGGTTTCTCAGGCTCGCGGGTCTTTCGCACGGCTTCCACCGATCGCCGCGGCATGAGGGAGGTTCCCTTCGTGGTCAAGATCGACACCCACGCCAAGATCGGCCGGGAACGGGTGGCGGTGGAGGGTGTCGAGAACCTGCTGGGCGCAGCTTCGCCCCGGCTCAGCGAATACGTGGATCTCGAAACCCTGGGAGCCATCAAATACCAGTTCGCCACCATGCACGGCGGCGAGGTGCGCACGCTGCAGAGAGCTTTCCGGGCCGCCGCCACACCCGACGAGACAGGGCTCCTGATCGAGAATGTGATCGCGCGGGTGCTCAGGCGCCTCTACCAGGCTCCGGTCCTGGACCGGCTTCAGCTCTTCCGCTACTACGATTTCCAACAACGTTATGCGAAACACGCGCTGGCCCGGGTCTCCGCCCTGGCCGAAAGCGAAGTGGGTGTCCGGCTGCGGATCGCGGGCCTCGATGGCGACCTCCCACACCCGGGGCGTGCCTACCGGAGGGTGGAGGAGCTGCTGGCGGAGGAGGCCGGGGAGGTGGCGTGTTGCTGGGTCCACGGCGACCTGAACCTGGCCAACGTCCTGCTCGACACCAGCGGCAACACCTGGATGATCGACTACTACTGGACGCGGATCGGCCACGCCCTGCACGACGTCGCCAAGCTGGAGAACGATATCAAGTTCATCCTGGTACCCCTTGCAGACGACGAGGCGCTGCGGCGGGTGGTGAGCTGGGAGCGCCTACTTCTGTCCCAGGACGATCTGCTGGCGCCGCCCCCCGCCCTCGGCGAAGCGCTGGCGGCCGATCTGGCCGTCGCCAAGGCGCACGCCGCCATCGTCACCCTCCGGCGGCTGGCGTCGGAGGTCCTGGTCGCGGCGGGCCTCACCTCGGCGGTCTCGGCCCGCGAGTACCGCATCGCCCAACTCCGCTACAGCGCCCACACCCTGAGCTTCGACGAGTGCGACCTGCGCCAGAAGCGCTTTGCCCTGGCCAGTACCTGCCTGCTCGCCGAACGAGTGGCCTGACGCCGGAAACAGAAGCGCCCACCGGTCGCACGGGACCGGTGGGCGACGCGCATCCCCGGCGTGGCGCCGGCTAGAAGCGCACGGTGGAGGAGATCCAGATCCGGTCGGAGCTGTACTTGTTCTTCCCGTCTTGCGAGCCAATAGCGCGATAGGTACCTACCGTGCTGTCGTTCACTGTCAGGTCGTAGGCGTGGCTCGTCCATTCCCCCTGGGAGCGAACGTAGGCGACGTCGACGGACAAGCGCGACCACACCAGGCCGAAGCCCGCAGAGAAGCCCAGGAAGCTGGTGCTGCCAAGATCAGGCGTGTTCTTGACGAGCTGTTGGTCCCGGAATACGCCCGCCCGGAGCGGGAGAGCCGTGAGATTCGCAAAGCCCGCTCGGGTGATGACGTACTCGATTCCGAGTCGAGCCTGGGCGGTGTCGTTGGCATAGGGGTTGGCGGCGGATTCCGGGAGCCCCGGATTGCCGACGGACTCGATGACCGGCCAGAACGTGGTTGCGGGCGGGGTTTCGGGCACGCCCTGGCTCATGGATGCGGTGAACTGGTTGCGGGCCTTGGACCACGCGGTGCGGGTGTAGTCAACGGAGAACGTTAGCGACTGCGTCGGCTGAACGGAGATGCCCGCGGCCCAGGTGGAGGGCCAGTTGATGATCGAGCTGCGTTGAATGTCTCCCAGGGTCGTGGGGGCCCCGTCGAGAAACGCGGTCTTGCCCTTCCGAGTGTAGTCTCTCCTCAGGTCGAAGCCGCTCTTCCAGACGGCGCCAAACCGGAGCTTCTGCGAGGGCTTCAGAAGGACACCCGCCACGAAGTTGGTGCCGCTGTAATCCTCCTCCAACCTGAACTCGCGCACGGTCGTGGACGTGCGCGAGCCTTGAGCGTCGGTCGTTGTCGTCCTGCGATCGTTGATGCCGTCGTCCCCCACGCCATTCATCCAGCGGTTCACGGAGACCCCGAGGAAGAGCCTGGAGTTGAAGCTCAGGCCCAGGCTTCCGGTCATCACGTCGAGACCCCCAGAGGCCTCGGCTTCAGAGTACAGCGTATCAACAATGGTGGTTGTGGGCGCACCTCGGTACGGGCCCGTAGAGTTGGTCGTGATGGCCGAGTCCGCTCCGTGCCGGCTGAGATCGGCGACCCGCTGGTAGCTGATCTGCGGAACCAGCTTCAGACTCCCCAACCTGACGGGCAACGTAGCGCTCGCGAAGTCCAGCGCGCGGAAGGAAGTGGCGCGCGTTCGAGCTGCCTGACCGGTAGTCCAGAAGCTCGCCGGTGCTTCCGCCGGGAAGAGGTTGGAGAGCGTGTAGGCTGCGTACTCCTCACGCGAGCTCTGGATCGGCTTGTAGGCCACGGACGCTTCCGGCTTCTCAAGAACGCACAGGCCCGCCGGATTCCATGAGGCGGCGGTCGCATCGTCGGCGATTGCCACGAAGGCGCCTCCCATGCCCATGGCGCGAGCCCCTGCTCCCACGCTTCCAACCAATGATGGCGCGTCGCCCCGAAAGTTCTGGGAGAATGCCGGGGACGTGGCGGAACAAACTCCTGCCAGCAAGGTCACCGATACCGTCCTGCCGATCCTCATCCTGCCTCCTGGGGTGGTGGTTTCCGACGCCCTGGCCGACATCTGTCGCCCGCGGCTGCGGGAGGATCCAGTCTGATCGGCCGGGTCGGTTCGCGACGAAGCGGATGTGTAGCAAAGACCCAGGAGGATGTCAACTCGTCTTGTGCGGATGTGCGGTCCCCGCACGCGAATGCGCTTGGTCCGTTTGGTACGCCGCCCGAACGGCCGTCGCTCCTTCGGCCCGTCCGGCCGAGGAGGTCCTCAGGGTAGGCAGTAGACGAGTATCTCTGAAATCCTGGCCTCCCCCGGTTGCTCCAGCGGATCGAAGCGGACATAGGTGCCATCGGCAACAGCAGGGAAGGCGAACTGCGCCTGGATTTCGCCGGCAGGGTAGAAGCGCCGGATGGAGTGGGCTGCGTTGAAGTCTCCAGACGGATCCCAGAACAACTGCATCAGCCCCTCGCGATTCCTGGCCATCTTGATCTCGATACCGATGTCAGAAGCACCCGGACAGACGATCGGCCTGGTGAGAACGAGGGCGGGGTCAGCCGTTGCGGATTGAACTGCGAGAGCGCTTCCAGATCGTTCGAGGGCCAATCCGTCGGTTGCGACGGCAACGTCCTCGATGCTGTAGGGCTCGAGGATCGACGACGGGTCGTTCCCCGGGTCGGTGCTCTCGATGTGCCATCCTGGATAGCGCGGCCGCCACTCCGGACCGATGGGAATGATGACGCTCCGGTAGCGGGCCAGATTGACGTAGGACTCGAAACGAAGATCCGGTCGAACCGCAACCTGGAAGTGCGCGCAGCAGATCAAGCCGAGTGTTGAGACGGTCAAGTACCAGAGCCTCGTGAGGCCGACAGACGCGATCGCGGCAGCAAAGAAGACGAGTGAGTAAGGAATCCATGTGTACCTGCCCCCGGATTCGGGAGTGAGGATTCCCGTCGGATGCGCCTTCGCCGTGTAGAATGCCGCAAGCACGCTGAGCATGGCAGCAGCGAGCGTCAGCCACGCCACTCTCCTTCTGACGACACCGTCCGTCGACTCGTCGCCTCGCGGACGGAGTAGAGCGCACAAGAACGCCACCCAGAAGACACAGGCCGCCGCGAGCGTCCCCGGGCGTCGCGCGCCAAACAGCACCATCGAGCCAAAAGCACCGAGCCATGTCCCGAGGTCCCGGTCGAGTCCGGCGGCTTGCGAGAACCGATTCGAACTGAGGAGTAGCCCAGCTTGGATTGCGGCACAGACCAGAACCAGGTAGGACGCGATCTGTCTCGATTCCCCCTTCAGAAGACCGCGCAGCAGCAGCAACGGCGCGATCCAGATCGAAAAGGGTCCGGTGAGACTCAGTAGCGCCAGAAAGATGCACTCAGGCAAGGACGACCTCCGGCTCCTTGAGGACAGAGTCCAGGTGGCGAGAGCGGTTCCCAGAAGGGACTGCGAGTTCGTGATGTTGAAGAACACCTCGTCATTGGGTTGGAGTGCGACGAGTGCGACCAGAACCCACACCTGGAAGCGCCCCAGTCCCAGGCGGCTGGCGCGCGCCACCATGGTGGCGGTCATGACTGCGAAGGCGAACGCCCACCCCACCAAGAAGACGTACGGTTGGGCTCTCAGCTCGAAGAGGGTGCCGACCAGGGCCACCAACCGCGGGTAGGCATGGATGTATCCCCTGTAGGGCGTCCACAGGGATTCCAGCCCGAGCCTCTGAGCCTGGTTGATGAAGACGCTCCCATCCTCGGCCCAGAGATATCGCCCGGCGGAGTATCCGCGATCCCACCGCGGGATCAAGCAGACGACAGCAACCACCAACCCGAGCCCGATGAGGAAGCCCAGGCTGGAGGTTGCGGCTCTGGGCTGTGATGGCATGTGACTCTATGGCTAGGTTTTCAGTATCTGTACATGCGTTCGATGTGGCCGACCGGAAAGGCGCCAACCTGGCCTGGCGATGATAGCACCGCCGGAAGTCGTTGGTCGTTCCTCCGTCGCCTCCGGCGGGAGGCGGGGCGGGCGGGGCTCTGGGGCCGGCCGGGCGGACCCCGATCCTCGTGACCGCAGTGCCACCCGATGCAAGGCGCTCATTCGGCGGGCGGATGCAGTGCTCCGTTCGCGGGGCCTAGTTAGGCGTCGGTGAGGTGGGCGTTGGGCTCCGGACCGGCCGGCGTGATGCGTCCGTTTCTGTCGAGTCCCCTCAGAATCGCCATCGATACCAGCCGCAACAGCAGGGCGTCGCGACCTTCGTCGTCGCTGGCTGGGGCGATGCGGTGCCGGCCGAGGAGCCGGCGGACCCGACCCGGGTCGATGACTTCGAGAGGGGCCAGGCGGGCCTTGGTCAGCCACGCAGCGTAGAGGTCGTGCCATCTGGCCCGGGCACGGGTGCCCCGTCCACCGCTGGGAGCCAGGCGCGGCCGTTTGGGAGCTCGCCGGATCTCCTCGGGCACCAGGCCCCGCGCTGCCTCGCGCAGCAGCCGCTTGCCGGTAACCCCCGCGATCTGCCACGAAAGAGGTAGCCCGAGTGCGAACGCGGCCACGGCGTCCGACAGGTAGGGCAGGTGGACCGCGATCCCCTCGGCGGATGCCGTGCGGCACTCGGGGGGCAGTGTAGAGTCGGGCAGGACGTGCGAGAGGACGACTTGTCGGCTCCGGGCGAGAACCTCTTCTGGTATTCGTTCTGTGTTGGATCGCTCTGCCGGCAAGCTGCCTCGAGCCTCCGGCGTCAGCACCGTCTCGGCGATGGCTCGCTCAGCCTCCGCCCGTTCCGGCAGGTCCAGTAGTGCGGGTGGGTTTCCCCAGAGTGTCTCGTCGGCGCCGACGCCGCTCAGCAGCGCGGTGACTCCCGCCCGACGAGCGGCTCGAAAGAAGAGGTGTCGGGCCACCGCCCGGCCGTTCCAGATCGGCTCCTGGCAGGCGAGAACCGTGGCCTCGAGGTGGTCGGGCAGATCCTCCTCTCGAATCGTCAGCACCTCCAGCGCGGCCCCACAGTGCTCTGCCAGCCGGTGCGCCCCCGCCAACTCGTCGCCGTCGGTGAAGTCGTCGGCCTGGGTCACCGCCAGCGGCCGCGGCGCCACCTCCGCCATCAGTGCCAAGAGCACGCCGGAATCGAGGCCGCCGCTCTGGGCGCAGGCCGACGGCAACCGCCACTGGCCCACGGATGCGCGCAGACGGCGCAACAGCTCGGCTCCGGCCTGCTCGCGCGTCAGGCTGATGACGGCTGCTGAAGCGGGCTCCGGCGCCATCCAGTGTCGTCGAAGCCGCGGCCGGCCGTCCTCCACGGAGAGCGCATGGCCGGGCGGCACACGACGAATGCCGCGGAAGAGGCTAGCCTCGGACCCGAGCACTCCGCAGAGAAACGCCGCCACCGCCGACGGCTCGAGAGCCCGCGGCACGCCGGACCGCTCCAGGAGATCCCAGATCGACTGGCTCCAGACGACGCCCGCGGGCGTCTCGGCGAAGTACAACGGGCGTACCCCAAAGGGGTCGCGTCGCACCAACTCCACGGCGCGATTGTAGCCGGCGAAGCAAAGGGAGGCTTCCGGCCGATAATCCCCCCGGAGGAGCCCATGCTGAGTCCCGCCGAGCCTTTGGATCTCGCGTTCCCCACCGCCGCCGAAATCCCCGAGCCGTTTCGTCACCTGCCCGACGAGAGCGGGCTCACGCTCCTGATCGACGGCTCCCTCTCCAGATGGAGCGGCCCCAGGGTGGCGATTCGCTCCGCCGTCTGTCTGCGGGACGCTGGCGGCCTGCTGACGCAGATGGACTTGGGCCCTGCCCCTTTGACCGGCGCCGCGGAGGGTCTCGCTGCCCTGACGTCGGCGGCGCGGGCCTGGGCGGGCGGGCGCGGCGACTGGCCGCGCGCCTCGGTCGAGGAGCGCATCGCCTGTGTGCTCGACTTCGTCGAGCGCGCCCTGCCGCTCCGCGAGCGCGTGTCGCGCGCCCTGATGTGGGAGGTTGGCAAACCCTACGCCGACTGCCTGACCGAGTTCGACCGCACCCTCCAGTACATCCGTGACACCGCCTTAACCCTGCGCCAGTTGGAGTGCGACAACGGTCCGACGGTGTCCGCGTCGGGCTTCGCGGCCCGAGTCCGTCGCGCACCGTTAGGGGTGGCGCTTTGCCTGGGGCCGTACAACTACGCGGTGAACGAGGTCTACACCCTGGTGATCCCTGCCCTCATCATGGGCAACCCGGTGGTGATGAAGACACCGCGCTACGGCGTCCTGGCCAACGCTCTGCTGACGCCGGCCCTGGCCGCCAGCTTTCCCCGAGGCGTCGTCAACGTGGTGAGCGGGCCCGGCCCAGCGCTGGTGGGGCCGATGATGGAGAGCGGACTGGTGGACGTGTTGGCGTTAGTCGGCTCGGCGCGCACGGCCAAGACCCTCCAGTCCCAGCATCCCCACCCCTACCGCCTGCGTTGGGTGCTGGGGCTGGGAGCCAAGAACCCGGGCATCGTCCTGGAGGATGCCGACCTGGATCGGGCGGCCTCGGAGATCGTCTCCGGGGCTCTCGCTTTCAACGGGCAACGCTGCACCGCCATCAAGCATGTGCTGGTGGCGCGCAAGGTGGCGGAACCGTTAGTCGAGCGGCTGGCGGCGCGCGTCGGTCAGCTCAAGGTCGGCATGCCCTGGGAGGACGGCGTGGCCATCACCCCCATGCCCGATCCCGATCACCCCCGGTTCCTGGAGGGGCTGGTGAAGGATGCGGTGGCGCGCGGGGCGCGGGTGGTGAACCCAGGTGGCGGCGATTGGTGCGGGACGCTCTTCCGGCCAGCCCTTGTCTTCCCGGTCCCGCCCGAGGCCGAGCTGGCTCACCGCGAGCAGTTCGGACCCGTGGTGCCGGTCAGCGTCTTCGACGACCCCGAGGAGGTGCTGGCGGCCATGGCGGCGTCGGACCTCGGCCAGCAGGCGTCGGTGTTCGGCCGTGACCCAGTGGCGATGGGGCGCTTGGTCGACCACCTGGCGAACCTGGTCTGCCGGGTGAACCTCAACACCCAGTGCCGGCGTGGTCCCGACGTGCTGCCCTTCACCGGGCGCAAGGGTTCGGCGCTGGGGACTCTCTCCGTCTACGACGCCCTCCGGACCTTCTCGGTCCGGAGCCTGGTGGCGGTGACGGCGCAGGACCGAGAGCTGTTGTCGACGTTAGGCAAGAGGTCGGTGTTCCTGGCGCCTCCGGGGCGGTAGCGGAAGCTAGGCCCGGGGTTACGGGCTGTTGAACTCGTCCCGCGGCCGGAGGTCGCGGTTGGTCTCCGCTTCCAGGGCTGGCGGCGGGTTCCCCGGGCGTGCGGTGCGCAGGATGGCCAGCACTTCGGCCGCCCGGTCCCTGCCCAGATAGGCCCCCACGTCCTCGCGCGCCAGTCGCGCTTCCCAGCCCGGGAGGTCGAAGGCGATGGGATCGTTGCTCCCCACCAGCACCTGGCCGCCCAGGAACTCGACCACGTGGGCGAACGCCTGGCCAAAGGTGGCGTGGACGCGACGAGAGGGGCTCCACGAGCACATGAGCCCGCCCTTCTTGAGTCGGCTGGCGCACAACGAATAGAACTCGAGCGAGTAGAGGTTGCCGGCGTAGGGGCTGGTGGGCCAGAGGGCGTCCATCTCGATCATGTCGTAGCGGCGATCCTCCCGGGCCAGGGCGTTGCGGCCGTCGGCCACCACGATGCGCACCCGCGGGTCTTCCAGGAACTGGGAGAGCTTCCTGAACGAACCGGGGCCCTCGGCGAAGCGCCGCAGCAGCACCCGTTGGGGCGCACAGATCTCGAAGACGGTGACCGAGCTCATGGTGTCGACGCGGCAGCCGGACGCCCAGGCGGTATCCCCGGAGCCCAGGCCGATCACCGCCGCTTCCTGGGGCGCCGGGTGCAGCAGGCCCGGCAACGCCCCTAACGCGGTATGAATGTTGCCGAAGGGAAGCGTGCTGTGGTGGCGTCCGGTCGTCCACACCGCCCAGCGGAAGCGGTCCATGCGGGACAGCGCCGCCACTCCGGTGGCGTCCTCCTCGATGAAGGCCGGAGTCTGCCCGAAGCCATGGAAGCGCCGCCAGAGGCCCACCTGCCCGGGGAAGGCCACCGCCATGGCGGCGAGAAGGCCCGCGGAAGCGACAAAGGCCCAACGGCGATGGGCGCGAGCAATCCCAAAGACCGCAAAGACCAGCCCCATCACCAGCAGAAGCCGCATGGTTCCCGAGGTGCCGAGCCAGCTGAGCAGCAGCAGGCCCACCAGCAGGCTGCCGGCCACGCAGCCGGCGATGTTGGCGGCCTGAAGCAGGCCCACCTTGCGGCCGCTCTGCGCCGGGTCATCCTGCACCGCTCGGTGGAGGAAGGTGAAAGAGAAGCCCATCAGCACGGTGGGCAACCCGAAGAGCACGCAGGGCTGGAAGACGTAGAGCTTGAGGATGAGGGGCCAGCGCAGCCGGCCGCCGATGTTGTAGGAGAGCCGGCCGCTCCAGTAGTCGAGGAAGAAGCGCAGGACCGGCGTGTCGGGCGGGAGCACGGTGAGGAGCCAAAGGACCCCCGCCGAGTAGAGGAGGAGCGCGCACTGGGCGAGCAGGAACGCCTCCAGGGGTCGGCGGATGCGCCGGGAAACCAGGGCGCCGGCCAGGCTGCCTAACGCAGAGCCCAGGAGGTAGATGAAGAGCAAGGTGCCGAAGGTGAAGGCGGTGGACTTTAGGGCCACCTCCAGCAGTCGGAACCAGAGCATCTCCAGGGACAGGGCGCAGAAACCGGAGAGAGCGTAGAGCGCGAGCCAGCTCGAGAAAGCGGCCGGGGGCTCGGTGAGGAGCGGGCGCATCGCCTCGCTCCCGACGGTTGGCACGGGAGCCGTCGCACGCCCTCGCGCTAGCGCCAGGCTCAGAGCGCCCAGACCGGCCAGCAGGTTCCCGCAGGCCGCGGCCAGGATGGCGGCGCGAATCCCGTAGTGCCGGATGAGGAGCCAGGGCGCTAGAAGCGCCCCCAGGCTCGCGCCCAGAACGTTGATGCCGTAGAGGAAGCCGATGGTGCGGCTGGCGGTAGGCGCCTCCCACACCAGGGCCCGGGTCAGGAAGGGCAGCGACATGCCCATCAGGCCGGTGGGGAGAAGGAGGCTCAGGAAGTGCAGGAGGCCCGCCCGCCAGGCCGGCGTGTAGAGCCAGAGTCCCTTGAGGTACAAGAAGTCGTAGAAGAGGGGACCCGAAACGGCGCCAAACGCGGCGATCCCCAGCTCCAGCAGAGCGAAGGCGACCAGGGCTCGGGGCGGGGAGAGCCGCAGGCTCAGCACGCCGCCCCAGTGGCTCCCCAGGCCGAGGCCGACCATGAAGGCGGCCACGATCATGGCCACCGAGAAGAGGCCCACACCGCTGTGCAGGGCCAAGATGCGCTGCCAGGCGACCTGGTAGACGAGCGCCGAGGCTCCGCTCATGAAGAACGCCACCCCCGCCGGGAAGAGCCAAACGGGGGAGACGGGTCTCCGAGACGAGGCCGGTCGGTCGGTCAGGGCCGCTACCATACCCGGCAGGCGTTGGTCCGACGGCGGGCCTCACCCGTCTCCCGGCCAAGGGCGTTTCGGAACCCAGGCGGATTGGGCACCGCGCTTCTCACTCGCTCCAAGGCCGTCTTCGGACGGCCAGCGGAGCGGCGGGCCTGCAAAGCTGGGAGTGGGTGGACATCTTGGTTCCTCGCGGGTCGGGTCGACTCAGCCCGATTCAAGCCGGGTCCACCGCTGGGACCCGCGAGGATAGCACGGCGGCCGGGAGACCCTGGGCGGCGGCGTCACGCGGCTCGCCCAGTTGGCGAAGAGACCGGTTGACCTTCCTGGGCCAAGCCCTTACGCTTCCAACACTTGCCAGAGGAAAGAGTGGACACGCCCTCGCCGGAAGCCGTCACGAGCCTGCTTCAGGCGTGGAGCCAGGGAGACGAGAGCGCGCGGGACCAGCTTCTCCCGCTCGTCTATGACGAGCTCAGGAAGCGGGCGGCCGCCTACCTCCGCAGGGAACGGCGGGATCACACACTGCCTCCGACCGCCCTGGTCCACGAGGCTTACCTGCGGCTGGTCGGTCAGAGGAGCGGCTGGCGGAACCGCGCCCAGTTCTTCGGCGTGGCTTCCCAGATGATGCGGCGCATCCTGGTGGACCACGCTCGGGCCCGCCGGGCAGCGAAGCGCCCCCGGTCTGGCCTCCGGGTAGCCCTCCAGGAGGACGTCGGTGCCGTCGCTCCGCTCGAAGTGGACCTGATCCTGCTCGACCGAGCCCTCGACGAGCTGGCGGCATTGGACGAGCGGCAGGGTCGAGTCGTCGAGCTGCGGTTCTTCGGTGGCCTCTCCCTGGAGGAGATCGCCCTGACTCTGGGCGTGTCCCTCGCCACCGTCAACCGGGACTGGCGCCTAGCCCGGGCCTGGCTCCACCGGCGGGTTCGAGAAGGGGCTTCGGAGGGCTAGGATCAGCCCTGTCGATCCAACAGAATCGGCCAGGTCGCGCTGCACGTGCCTCCGCTGGCGTCGGCGAGGATGGTCTTGAATGCGGAGACTTCGCCCTCGGCGTGGAGCGGCGTCAGAAACCTGAAGGAGATCCTGAGGTAGCTCCCGGCTGGGCGGGCTTCCTCCCACACCCACCTCCCAGTTCCGTCGTTGGCGATTGTGGGGATCGTGATCGTCGCTTCGGTTTGTCCCAGCAAGGACAAGATCCCTCCGTTCGGCGCCACGGTCATGGTGACCAGGCCCCCGTCGATCGGCGTGGCGACCGGCCCCGGACAGGTGTGCGTGCTGGCCGGCCGGTAGGCGAACACCCAGATCGAGGCGCCCGCGGGGGGCGACACCGAGGTCTGGGGGGTTGGCGTTTCAGGGCCTTGCGTCGGCCCGGTGACGCCCCCGCCACAGGCGGTGACCAGGGCCACGACCATCAAGATCAGGTATCTCATGAGTCTCCTCCGTTCGTGAACTTCCCGCTACTGGATGACGCGGGCTCGGTTGGCCAAACGCGTCACCGCTCAGAAACCATCCTTGAAGATCATGTCGACCTGGCCGGCGGCGTTGTCCCCCCAGCAGACGAACGCGCCGTCCGTCTTCACTCCGCACGTGTGCACGCTTCCCGCCGAGACCTCAGTGAACGTGCCGGTGGGGGGAGTGCCCTGGCCGTAGGAGTTGTCCCCCCAGCAGACGAGGGTCCCGTCTGCGTGCAGTCCGCAGGTGTGGGCGTAGCCCCCGGCGACCTGAGTGAAGGTCCCGGCGAGTGGCGTGCTCTGGCCGTAGACGTTCCATCCCCAGCAGGCGAGCGCCCCGTCTGTTCTCAGTCCGCAGGTGTGATAGTAGCCGGCGGTGACTTGAGTGAACGTGCCGGCGGCTGGCGTGCTCTGGCCGTAGTTGTTGCGCCCCCAGCAGGCGAGGGTCCCGTTCGTCTGCAGTCCGCAGCTGTGGAAGGCGCCGGTGGCCATCTGAGTGAAGGTCCCGGCGGGTGGCGTGCTCTGGCCGTAGGAGTTCTGCCCCCAGCAGGCGAGCGTTCCGTCCGTCTGCAGTCCGCAGGTGTGAATGCCGCCGCCGGCGACCTCTGTGAAGGTCCCGGCTGGCGGCGTGCTCTGGCCGTAGTTGTTGAGCCCCCAGCAGGCGAGCGTCCCGTCCGTCTTCAGGCCGCAGGTGTGCGAGTCAGCTCCGTCGACCTGAGTGAAGGTTCCGGCGGGTGGCGTGCTCTCGCCGTAGCCGTTGGCCCCCCAGCAGGCGAGCGTCCCGTCCGTCTGCAGCTCACAGGTGTGAACACCACCGGCGGTCACGAGCCGCCGGCTGAACCTCTCACCGGGGGGCGTGCTCTGGCCGGAGTCGTTCCGCCCCCAACAGGCAAGCGCTCCGTCAGTGGTCAGTCCGCATGTGTGGTAGGCGCCTCCGGCGACCTGAGTGAAGGTGCCGGCGGCGGGCGTGCTCTGGCCGTAGGCGTTCCACCCCCAGCAGGCGAGGGTCCCGTCGGTCTTCAGTCCGCACGTGTGATTGTAGCCACCGGCGACCTGAGTGAACGTGCCGGTGGGGGGGCTGCTCTGGCCGTCGCTGTTGGCGCCCCAGCAGGCGAGTGACCCGTCGGTCCCCAGTCCGCACGTGTGATTGCCGCCCCCGGCAAGCTGGGTGAATGCGCCTCCGGGGGGAGTGCTCTGACCGTTGAAGTTGTAGCCCCAGCAAGCGAGGGTTCCGTTCGTCTTCAGTCCGCAGTTGTGGCCGTTCCCTGCGGTGACCTGAGTGAAGGTGCCGGCGGGGGGAGTGCTCTGGCCGAACTGGTTGAAGCCCCAGCAGGCGAGCGTCCCGTCTGTGATCAGTCCGCAGGTGTGCAAGCCGCCGGCAGCGACGTGAGCGAAGGTCCCCCCTGGAGCGGTGCTCTGGCCTTGGCCGTTCTCCCCCCAGCAGGCGAGCGTCCCGTCCGTCCTCACTCCGCACGTGTGGGCGTAGCCGGCGGCGACCTGAGTGAACGTTCCAGCGGGGGGCGTGCTCTGACCATAGGAGTTGTCCCCCCAGCAAGCGAGCGTCCCGTCGGCGCGGACGGCGCAGCCATGACGGTCGCCAGCGGCGACGCTCCCGAGCGCTGGCCCCGGGCTGGCGGCGGGCCCCAGCACGAGACCGGTTTCCCCGGCTGCCACCACGCACACCGCTGAACCTGACCCGGACACGAGGAGGGTCAGCGCCAACCTCGACGCAATGCGCAGGTATGTAGCTCTTTTCAACATGACAACCTCGTCAATCCGTGACGTCGCCGCTCGCGGCCGGAGCGTCCCTACCTTGATGACGCGTGGCATCGTGCTGGATCGTGTCACCGGACCCTGAACGCCCTTCATCGCCGGTTGACCTTCGTCCAGCGAATCCCCACGTTTTCAGCACGTTGAGAGGACAAGAGCCGGAGAGGAGCTTCGAAAGGTCGAGGCGGTCCGGCATGTCCCGCCGCGCCTTCTTGGTGTCGGCGTCAAAGGCGACTCCGTTTGTGCGCGCCGGGGGTGAAGCAGACCATCACGCTTGACGTTAATCACACGACACGTTACTATGGGCTTGTGATCGAGACGTTCAAGTGCGCCGACACGGAGGCTCTGTCGAGAGGCCGGCGCGTCAAACGGTTCGTGAGCATCGCGTCGGTCGCGCGCCGCAAGCTGCGGCAGTTGCAGATCGTGGGCCGGCTGGAAGATCTCCGGGTGCCGCCGGGGAACCGGCTGGAAGCGCTCAGGGGCGACCGCGCCGGGCAGCACAGTATCCCTGTGAACGATCAGTTCCGCGTGTGCTTCCGCTGGACGGCTGCGGGCGCGGAGGACGTTGAGATCGTGGACTACCACTGACGGAGGAAGACGATGCGTAAGCTGAAGCCCGTGACGCCCGGGGAGTTGCTGCGCGAAGAGTTCCTGATCCCGATGGGCCTCACGCAATACCGCCTCGCCAAGGAGATCAGTGTGCCTGCCCAGCGGATCGGCGACATCGTGGCGGGCAAGCGTGCGATCACGGCGGGCACCGACCTGCGCCTGTGCCGGTTCTTCGGTCTGTCCAACGGCTACTGGCTGCGGGCGC
>DATECU010000130.1:0-8741 GCA_035286745.1 Vicinamibacteria bacterium
AACAGCACCAGCGACCCGCCAGCAATGCCCGACCGGCGGTGAGCCTCGCTGGCGAGGCGCGCCACCTCGCTCTGCGTCATGCCCTCCTTGAGCGAGGCGAAGACCGCGCGGTGCGCCGCCACCGTGATCTCGCAAGCACGCCGCATGAGGGCCAGCTCGTGCGCGTCCTTCACCATGCGACAGCCGGCGGTGACCGGCGTGGCGCTCTTGAGACGGGTGGCCGGCAGGGCCTTGCCGATCCCGTCGGCGAAGACGAAGGGCATGGTCTCCTCGATGCCTACCCGCCCGCTCGCCTTGCGGTCCTTGAGGACCTGGGCCACCGCCGCATACGGCGAGGCGTCCTCCTCCCAGGCGCGCACGTCCGAGCCGACCTTGATCTGCTGCAGGGCCCGGTCCTTCTCGAAGGCAGGGGTGACCCAGACAGGGTCGCCCTCGCGGGTCACGATCACGCCGAAGAACCGCTCGCTGTTCCCCCACTGGGCGCCCGTGAAGTAGCCGAGGCTGCTGCCGCCGGCGATCACCATGGCGTCCAGGCCACTCTCCGCCAGCAACCTCCGCGCGCGCGCCAGGCGCGCCTGGCGCTCCTCCAGGCCGATCGGGGTCATGCCGGCGGTCATCGGCTTGAGGACTGCGATAGGCGCAGGAGGCTCGTCGCCTGGCGCTGCACCCGCCACGCCAGGTAGGGCCGATCCCAGCGCGGCGGCTCCGGAGAGCTGAAGCAGATTTCGCCGAGTGAGCGTCATCGATCCTCCCGGGCAAGCCCCAAGCCGGTGATGGTATCAGGCCTCCCGCTCCGGATGGCGCCCTTCATGCTACGCTCCGCCCTCATGGCACAGCCCGGGCCGCTCCCTCGCCTGCTGGTGGTCCTTGGGCTCTTGGCGCGATTCGGCGCGGGCCAAGCCGCCGCCGCCTCGATGCCCCCAGAGCTGCGCTTCCGCAGCCTCAGTACCCAGCGGGTCACCGTGCACTTCCCGCAGGAGCTGGAAGCCATGGCGCGCCAGGCCGCCGCCCTGGCCACCGAGATCCTGGAACGTCTCCAGGCTCGCTACGACCATCGCGTGGGCCGGGTGCAGATCGTCCTGGTCGACGTGGAGGACGATCCGAACGGCTTCGCATCTCCTCTTCCCTATCCTCTGGTCCAGGTGCGGGCGGCGGCCCCTCGCGGTGCCGACGAGTTCGGAAACCACGAGAGCTGGCTGCGCGTGGTGCTCACCCACGAGCTGGCGCACGTCGTTCACCTCGACCAGGCTCGCGGCCTGCAGGGCGTTAGCCGCAAGGTCCTCGGCCGCGCCCCCTTCCTGTTCCCGAACGGTGCCACGCCGACCTGGATGATCGAGGGCCTGGCCACCTTCGAGGAGACCGAGGGCACTGCCTTCGGCCGGGGCCGCAACCCGGACTCCCGCATGGTCTTGCGTATGGCCGCCCTGGAGGGAGATTTTCCCATGGAGGACCGGCCGGTTCTCGGGCTCGATGACTGGCCGGGGGGCCAGGCCGCCTACCTCTTCGGCGAGGCCTTCCTGCGCGATGTGTCGCGTCGCTTCGGCCCCCAGACCATTCCCGAGTTGACCCGGGTCCACGCCGGCCGGCCCATTCCCTACCTCGACGACCTCACCGCCCGCAGCGTCACCGGACGAAGCTTCCATTCCCTCTGGCGGGAGTGGAGACAGGCGACCCGGGAGGGGGCCTTCCGTGAGGCGCGGGTGCTTCGGGATCGCGAGCTGACGCCGTTCACCCTGCTCACCACCCGGGGCATTCGCCAAACGGGTCCCCGCTTCAGCCCCGATGGGACCTGGATCGCCTACACCAGCAAGCGCCAGACGCGATTCCGGGAGATTCGCTTGATGCGCCGGGACGGCACCGGCGACCATCGACTGGCTGTGCGCAATGGAGGAAGCGCGCTGGCCTGGACGCCGGACGGCCGCTCCCTGGTCTACGACGAGCCTGAGAGCTACCGCCTGTTCCGGGTTCGCAGCGACCTGAGGCGGGTGGATGTCGAGACCGGAGAGGTGCGGCGTTTGACGCGCGGATTGCGCGCCCGCGAACCCGATGTCGCGCCCGACGGCCGCCGCCTGGTCTTCGTCCGCCAGGGAGCCGAGGCAAGCGAGCTGGCGCTCATCGGCCTCGACGGATCCGCGGCCAGGGACCTGACCCGCTCGGCACCCGGCGTGCAGTGGAGCAACCCGCGTTTCGCACCTGGGGGTGCCATGGTGGCGGCCTCGCGCTATCAGCCGGGGGGGCGGCTCGACCTGGTGCTGGTCGATGCCGAGAGCGGTGAGGTGACACCTCTCACCGAGGATCGGGCCAAAGATGTGGAACCCGTCTTCACGCCCGACGGGAGCCACCTGGTCTTTCGCTCCGACCGGGACGGCGTCTCCAACCTCTACGCCCTGCGCCTGTCCGACCGCGCGCTACTCCGCATAACGAATGTGCTGGGCGGGGCCTTCTTGCCCGACCTCTCTCCTGACGGCCGAACCCTGGCGTTCGCCAGCTACTCCTCCCGGGGCTACGACCTGGCCACCGCCCCGCTCGACCTCGAAGCGGCCGCCCCGGCCGAGCCCTTCCTCGACCCCTATCCTGCGCCGCGAGTCGACCCGGCCCCGGTGGGTGTGGAGAGCCGACCCTATCGTGCATTCCCGACCGCGCTGCCCCGCTTCTGGAGCCCCTACTTCGACAGCGTCTCGGACGAGACCCGCCTTGGCGTCCTGACCGCGGCTGCCGATCCCCTGTTTCGCCATCTCTACGGCGGCGACCTCTACCACGGCTCGAAGACCGGTCGCTTGAGCGGCAATCTCTACTACCAGTACGACCGCTGGCTTCCCACCTTCCTGCTGGCCCTGAAGGACGCGCGGGACCCCGGCCCCAAGGACGCCATCCTGCACACCCGCGAGCTGCAGCTGCGGGCATCCGTTCCCCTGCAACGGTCCCTGCGTTCGGTGCAGAGCCTGTCCTTGGGCTGGCGGCGCAGCCGGGAGACCTCCTCGACGGATCCCACGCCTTTCGACCTGGGGGGGATCGAGCTGGCCTGGAACTTGAGCTCGGTCAAGAAGTACCCCTACTCGATCTCTCCCCTTGATGGCTCGCGACTGCGTCTGGCGCTTCTGAAGGAGGATCCGGCGCTAGGGAGCCGGGTCTCGCTGGCCAAGCTGTACGGGGACGCGCGGCTCTACGCTCGCCTCTTCGGGGAGTCGGACACCCTGGCCTTGCGCGCGGGCGGCGGCGCCACCTTCGGCCGGCCGACCTTCCAGAAGTCCTATGCGGTAGGCGGAATCGAATCCCGTTCGCTGTTCGACGTAGCGATCACCAACCACTCGGTCCTCCGCGGCTACCCCGACGACGCCTTCACCGGCCGGAGCTTCGCCCACTTGAACCTCGAGTACCGCTTTCCCCTGCTCAAGCCCCAGCGCGGCTTCCGCTCCTACCCGGTCTTCCTGCGGCACCTCCACGGCGCCGCGTTCCTGGACGCGGCCCACGCCTGGACCAGGGACTTCGCGGTCGCGGACGTGAAGACCGCAGCCGGCGTGGCCCTGGGTGCCGACTTCAATCTGGCCCACGGCCTTCCCTTCACCGCCACCGCCGGCGTCGCTCACGGCTTCGCGACGCGCGGTGGGACCCGCGCCTACTTCTTGGGCGGGCTGGCGTTCTGAGCGCGGCGACCGAAGTGAATTCGGTCGCCGCTATGAAGCGGGGGGCTCCCGCCCTCCGAGCCCCCGGCCCCGAACCGTAGGGGCAGGCGTTGCGCGGCGATCAGTGGGGTAGGCCGAACACGTAGTAGGCGGCGCAGAGCAGGGCCAGCACCACCGCTCCCGGGGTCACCTCGCGCCAGCGCCCGGCGGCGGCCTTGACCAGCGGGTAGAGGGCCAGGCCGGCGGTCAGACCGTTCGCGATGTTGTAGGTGAAGACCATCATGGCGATGGTGGCAAACGCTGGGATCAGCTCCGTCAGGTCCTCGAAGTCGATCTCGCGAAACGAGGAGAGCATGAGCAACCCCACCGCCACCAGAGCCGGGGCGTAGGCGTAGGTCAGGGTCTGCAAGGGCGCGAAGAGCGGGATCAGGAAGAGCGAAACCGCGAACAGCGCCGCCGTCGTCACCGAGGCGAGCCCGGTCCGGGCCCCCTCGCGTATTCCGGCGGCGGATTCGATATACGCACCGCTGGTCGTGGTCCCGACCAGGCCGGCGAAGACACAGGTGGTCGCGTCCACCAGCATCGGCTTCTGGATGTCGGGGAGATCGCCCCGGGCGTCCAGCATCCCGCCGGCGGCTCCCACCCCCACCAGGGTTCCCAGCGTGTCCAGGAAGCCCATGAGGACCAGGGTGAGCAGCACCGGGAGAAAGCCGATCTCAAGGACGCCCACAACGTCTAACTTGAAGGCCAGAGCCGAGACGTCGTAGGCGCCGGTGAACGGGAGGGCGACCAGAGCCTGGGGCCTGGCACCGTAGCCCAGCAGGCCGCCGAGCGCTGCGGTCACCGCCATGCCGATCAGGATGGCGCCTCGCAGGCGGCGCTGAATGAGGAGTGCCGTCAGCAGGATGCCGAAGATGGCGAGCAGCACCCGGGGATCGTGGAGGTCGCCGATCTTGAGCGGCGCTGCCGGAGCGCGCAGCAAGCCGGTCGGCCCCTGAAGCGCGGCCGGGGGCATGCCGGTGACGAAGCTGGTGACGATGCCGGTCTCGTAGAGGCCGATCAGGGCGAGGAAGAGACCGATGCCGGCGGCGAAGCTGCGCTTCATCGAGGGCGAGATGGCGGCTGCCAGCCAGGGCCGGATGCCGAGCAGGGTGATGATCAGGAAGAGGAGCCCGCTCACGAAGACGGCGCCGAGCGCCTTGGGCCAGGGGATGCCGAGGGCCGCCAGGGTGAAGGCGATAAAGGCGTTCTCGCCCATGTAGGGCGCCACCGCGATGGGCCGGTTGGCGTAGAGGCCCATGAGCAAGGTGCCAAAGACGCACACCAGGATGGTGGCCACCGTGCTGGGACCGGAGGGGATGCCGATGCTGCTCAGGATGGCGGGGTTCACCACCACGATGTAGGCCATGGTGAGGAAGGTCGTGGTGCCGCCAAGGACCTCGGTCCGTATCGTGGTCCCGCGCTCCCTGAGCCTGAAGAGCCGCTCCAGCACGCCGGGAGACTACCAGAAGCGGGGGACTCCCGCCCCCCGTCCCCGGGCCGGACCAACGCGCCGACCTCGGACGTCGGTGTGGGCTGGCCGAGCCTCGATCGCGGAGCGTTGGGCTATCGCACCTTACGCAGGTGAACGCTCCCGTTCACCGTCTCCAGGCTGAGCGAGCGGCCGCCCGACCCCAGCGTCCCCTCCAGCTTGTGGCCCACCAGGCCTCCGCGAACGGCGAGTGGGAAGTCGGTCCTGATGTCGCCGTTCACGGTGCGAGCCTTGACTTCGGTGCTGGCCGTGTCCGGCAAGGTCACGGTCAGGCTGCCGTTCACGGTCTCAAACGAGAGCTCGCCCTCCCAGTTGGTTTTCCCCAACTCGACGCGGACCGAACCGTTGACGCTCCGGGCCCGAACCAGGCCTGCCGCCGCCACCTCGACGTCGCCGTTCACGCTCGCCGCCTCCGCGTCCCCTGGGAGGTCACGACCCTCAACCTCGCCGTTCACGGTGCGGCCGACGAAGCGGACGCCGGCGGGGACCTGGACCTCGAAGTCGACGCTCACGTCGTTGTCCTGGGTCTCCATGCGGCCGCCCGATCCCGGGACGCACTCGTTAGGCCTACGCCAGGACCCGCCCGGGTAGAGAGCGCAGATGGTCACGCCGCCGGCATGAGGCACCACCCTGATCTCGACCGCCGCCGGATCGCTGCGCCGCGCGTGCTTCCTGGCCACCACCTGCGCCTGGTCTCCGGGCGCGGCCACCGCCCGGATGTCTCCGCTCACCCCTTTGATCTCCAGGGTCTGCCCGGGTGCCAGCCGCTCGCTCCAGCGAAACTCGGCGGCGGCGGCCGGAAGGACCAGGCCCAGCACGAAGAGGACGAGGTTCCGCAACAGGCTCATGATTCCCCCTATCGCTTCTTGAGGCGGACGGTGCCGCTCATGGTCTCGACCTCGACTCGGGCGCCGCCGGCGCCGGTGCTGAAGCGCAGCTCCTTGCTCGGCGTGTAACGGCTAGCCTTGCGTGCCGCCGGGCCCAGCTCGTTCTCCACCTCGCCGCTCCAGGTGGTGACCGAGAACTCGGCGGAGACATCGCCCGGTAGGCGCAGCTCCACGGTGCCGCTCACCGACTGCGCCTCCAGGTTGGCCCGCGGGCCCAGGCTGCCTTCGAAGCGCAGGTCGCCGTTCACGGTCTCGAAGCGGCAGGCCTCGCAGCTCAGCCCGTCGAGCAGCAGCTCTCCGTTCACGGTGGAGGCCTCGATGTCCCCTCCCCCGCCATGGATGGCCACCCGGCCGTTCACGGACTGCGCTCGCACTCGGCTGGGGGAACCGCTGATCTCCAGGCTGCCGCTCACCGTCTCCAGCTCCACCTCCTTGGCGGCTCCGGTCACGCTGATGTCGCCCTTGACGGTGTTCGCATGCACGCCGCCCTTCACCTCCGAGACCTTGATCCCGGCGGCGAAGGACTCGATCTCCACCCGGCTGCCGTTGGGCACGTGGATCTCCAGGTCGGACAGCGTACCAAACGGGTTATGCGATGTTTCCACCTCGATGCGCGTGGTGCGCCCCCCGCCGCTCAGGCTCAGCCCCTCGGCGCCCCGGCCCAGCGTGCCGGTGACCGCCACCTCGGCCTTGTCCCAGCCGATGACGGTCACCGAACCGGCCGGGTTCTCGATCTCCACCCGCCCGTCCTTGGCGGCGGCGCGTCTTTCCTCGACTCGTTCCTGGGCGAGAAGCGGCGTGGCCAGGAGCGTCCAGGCGAGCCATTGACTTGTCCTCATGATCGACCTCATGGCCCTAGAGCTGCGCGGCGAGTCTCACCACGTGGCGCAGGGCGTTCACCTTCTTCTGATGCGTGGAGGCCAGCAGATGGTTGAGACCGGGGTCGGTGGGATCGCTCGCGAGCGCCACCCGGACCCGGCCCAGCGCGTCGTCGATCGAGCGCAGGTCCTGTTCGACGGCGGCCATGGTCTCGGGGGGCAGGCTATCCCGCCGCGCGTTCAGCACCGCCAGCAGCTCGGCGGTCACCCGGTCGTACTGGCGTTCCAGCTCGGCCAGCCGCGCGGCCTCGCCGGCCGCAGCCGCGTGGCTCTGGGCGTTGGGCGCAACCGGCAGGAACGGCCCGCGACCGGTGAGGATGGCCAGGAGCGCCAGGCCGGCTGCCAGGGCCGCCAGCGTGGAGCCGAGGGTGAAGACTCGAGGCCTGCGTTGGGTGCGGATGCGAGCCGCGATCCCCGGCCACAAGTCGCGGGGCGGGGACACCTCCTGGGCCAGCCCCGGTGCCTCGATCAGGAGCGCCCGCAGCTCACGCTCCTCGCTCTGGCAGGCGACACAGGTGGCCAAGTGCAGCTCAAGGTCCTGGAACTCGGCTTCGCCGAGGTCGCCGTCCACATAGGCCGAGAGCCGCTCTTCGACATCGGGGCAGTTCATGGCTTCAACACCTCCCGGAGCAGTCTTCGCGCCCGGTGCAACTGCGCCTTGGAGGTGCCGGCGGCGACGCCGGTCATCTCCGCGATCTCCTGGTGCTTGAAGCCGTAGGCGTCGTGAAGGACGAAGACCGAACGGGCCCCCGGTGGCAAGCTGGAGAGCGCCCGCTCCAGGTCAAGTTGGCTCTCCGGCCCCTGGCTTCTTGCGGCAGGGTCCGGCTTCTCGAATGGAGCCAGATCATCGGTCACCACCAGGCGCAGGTCCCGCCTGCGGCGGGAACGTCTCTCGGTCAAGGCCACGTTGACGGCCAGCGGGTAGAGCCAGGAAGAGAAGGCGCTCTCCCCGCGAAAGGAGTCGAGCTTTTGCCAGGCCCGCACGAACGCCTCCTGGGTCAGGTCCTCGGCGAGCGAGGGGTCGCCGCACAGGCGCAAGCAGAGTCCATAGATGCGGGAGGCGTTGGCGCGGTAGAGGGCCTCGAAGGCCGACAGATCCCCAGAGCGGGCCTTGGCAATCTGGGCCCTTTCCACGGCCCGCGCGTCGTCGGCCTGCACGGTGAAAGGGATGGTACCCCGGTCGGCCGTCGCACCCAGCGTCTCCACGTTCGACTGCTGAGATGGCGGTCGGCCGGGGAAGGTTGGAACCGGGCCCGGCGGCCGTTGGCTGGGTCCTACGGGCCTAGCTCCAGCGAATCTCGAAGCGGCAGGCCCGGGCCCCGCGGCACATGCACTCCGTCTCCTCCGCCGCCGGGTCGGTCCCGCCCTGAAGGGCGGTCGCGCGCTCGTAGTAGCCGAGGGCGCTCCAGCAGAAGACCTTGGAGTAGCACGGGTAGTCCAGCTTGGTCATCCGGCAGGAGGTGGGACCGGTCTTCTCGTAGTCCTCCCGGCCGAAGTCGAGGAAATGCGCGTGGAGCTGAGCCGCGGAGAGGAAGAACGCGTGCGGGTCCTCCCGGTTGTACACCTTGTAGTTGGTGGTGAGGTTGATCTGGGCCGAGTAGCGTCCCAGCTCGCGAATGAGGGCCTTCTCGTCTCGGGTGCCCGCCACCGCGGCGATGGCCCGGTCGGCTTCGATCATGGCCCGGAAGGGGTACCAGGAAACCGGCAGGATGGGGCTGCCCAGGATCTTGGCGGTCTCCGGCGAGACCCGGGCGCAGATCTTGTCGAGCGTTCCCGCGGGCTGCTGGTCGGCGACCCACTGGAGGTGGGAGCGCAGCACCCC
>DATECU010000131.1:0-6105 GCA_035286745.1 Vicinamibacteria bacterium
GGCGGGCCGGCTGGGACAGGAGGCGCTCCTGGCCGGGGATCTGCTGGCGGCGCTGCCACGGGCCCTGCGCAGCCTGGAGGCCCGCGATTCCTGACCGGGTGACCGACTCCGAAGCCGAGACCGAGGCGATGGCCTCGGCGCTGGCGGCCGGCTTCCGGGGTGGCGAGGTGGTGCTGCTGTCAGGAGAGTTAGGCGCGGGCAAGACCGCCTTCGTGCGGGGACTGGCCCGAGGGCTGGGCGCGGACCCCGGGCAGGTGGCGAGCCCCACCTTTGTGTTGCTCACCGCCTACCCGGGCCGGCTCACCCTGCATCACGCCGACCTCTACCGGCTGCGGGGCGACGGCGACGAGCTGGAGTTGGGACTCGATGAGCTGCCGGGGCCCGGCGGCGTGCTGGCGGTGGAATGGGCCGAACGGCTGGCCTTCTGCCCTTGGGGGCGGGCCGTCCGCGTGCGCCTGGAGCATAGCGGCGAGGACCGGAGGCGGATCGTGATCGAGGAGAACCCGAATTGAGGAGAGTCCTGGGGGTGCTTGTCGTCTTGCTTGCGGCCTGTGAAGGCCGGGGGGGGAGGCCGCCTCGGTCGGCGCGGCCCACGCCGGCCTCCGGCAACAACCTGAACGTCGTGCTCCTCACCATCGACACCCTGCGCGCCGACCATCTGGGCGCCTACGGGTACGGCAAGCCGACCAGCCCTCGGATCGATGCCCTGGCAGCCCAGGCGGCCGTCTTCGAGTCGGCCTACACCTACTGGCCCAAGACCCGCGGCAGCTTCGTGGCCATGCTCACCGGACGCCGCGATTCCCAGACCGGCTACGGGAAGAGCCACCCGGTAGTGCTGGACTTCAACCCCACGCTGGCCAGCGTCCTGAGGGATGCCGGGTATCGCACCGCGGCTATCGTGGACAACGGCAACCTGGCCTCCGAGTACGGCTACCACAAGGGTTTCGACGCCTACCGCGAGACCTGGAAGGAAAAGGCCCTGGCGACCGAGATGGACCGGACGCGCGCCATCACCGACGGTGGGGTGGCCTTCCTGCGGGTATCCGGGCGCGACCGGCCCTTCTTCTTGTGGTTGCACTACGTGAACCCCCACGCGCCGTACGCTCCGCCCCCGCCTTACGACCGGGCCTTTCTCGACGCCCGGAGTCGGTCGGGGTCCGCCCTGCCTGTCGTGAACGGCTATCACGACGGCATCCCCAAGCAGTGGGCGGTTGCCGGGGAGAACCGGCTCGGCTACTACATCGCGCAGTACGACGGCGAGATCGCGACCGTGGATCGAGAGATCGGCAGGGTGCTGGATGCCCTGGCGGGCAGCGGGCTGTCGGAGCGGACGGTGGTGATGCTGACCTCCGACCACGGCGAGAGCCTGGGCGAACACGGCTACTACTTCGATCACGGGGAGGACCTCTTCGACCCCAGTCTCCGCATTCCCCTGCTGCTGGCGGTGCCCGGTGGCGCTCCCGGGGTTCGCAGCCCGGTCCTGGCCTCGACCCTCGACATCGTGCCCACACTCCTTGACGCGGTGAAGGTGTCCTACCCACCCGATCTGGCGGGAAGCAGCCTGTTGCCGGCGCTTCACGGGAAGGCGGGCCGCGACCGCTTGTTCGCGCGCAACGACCGCAATCTGAGCGCCACCTGGGACGCACGGCTGAAGGCGGTGGCGGTGCCGGGGGAAAAGGCCACGCGGTATGCGCTCTTCGACCGGATCGAGGATCCCGGGGAAACCAGGGATCTCGGCGCGCGCCGGCCGGAAGCGCTTCGGCTCCCCCGGCGCGAGCTGGAGCTGTTCCTGGAGCGAGCCGACCGCGAGTGGGCCGGAACCCGCCGCCTGGTGGGCGAGGCCCCGGCCGACACCAAAGTCGGTCCCGAGACTTGCGAAGCCCTGAAGGCCCTCGGCTACGTGATCGCCGGCTGTCCGCCCTGACTCGGACCCTCCCCGCCAAACGACCGTAACCACAGACACATGACGCCGCCGCGGCTGCGATCAACGAACAGACGCCGCAGTCCGGGAGGACCGCCTTCGCCGCCAGGCCCCAATCCGCCAGCAACTCGACCGCGCCCGCGACCGGCTATCTCCCGCGCAGCTCCCCGAGTGCCTCGGCGGCGGTCAGGACGCGAATGCCCTGTCTCTCCAGGGAGGCGAAGTCGCGCGTGTTCTCGGTCACGACCAGCCGGGATCCCGACTGCCTGCAGATCTCGGCGATGTGGGCGTCGTACAGACGGCCCCCCCGGATGCCCTCGCGGGCCGAGGCTCGCAAGAAGCCCAGCCGGAGCGGCGGCTCCAGATCGCGGACCTCGAACCTCTCCAGGATCTCCCGCTCCACCAAGGTCAGCGCGTCCTGCGGCCGGAGTCGGAACTCCGGTGGAAGCCGAGTCGAGACCGCATAGAACTCGAGACAGCAGTGCCAGGCCGTCTTCGGCTGGCTCCCGGGTTTCGACCTGGACGCGGCGATGACCCCGAAGAGCGCCTGGGCGGACTCGGCGGTGGGTCCCAGTTCGATGAGCCCCGCCAAGAGCACGCTGGTGTCGAAGAAGGCCTGACTCACCAGGGCCAACGGTCACGCTCCTCCTCAACGAGCGCGGCCAGATCCAGGTCGGGGAGTCGACCCGCTGGCACGGACGGCCGCGCCACCAGGCGGCGGCCGACCTGGACCAGACGAGGGCCGGGCGCCTTCCGTTCCAGGCGCACCGCGGCGTCGTCGACGGACACCTCCAACTCGGTTCCCGGAGTGAGGCCCGCACGGCGGCGAATCGCCGCCGGGATGACCACACGACCTGCCCGATCAATGGTGGTCTTCATGGCATGAGTGTACCATCTATCATGGCGTCGCCCGGCTCCGGATCGCCCGGTGGAGCCCACCTCGGGCCATGATCCTGGTCGCTTCGGTGGTCCTCTCGTTTGGCTCCGGCCATGCTGCCCCCTGACCTCCGCGGGGGCGTCGTCTTCGTCGCCTGGTTGCTCTCCGCGGCCGCTCGTTGGTTGGTGCCGATTGAGCTAGACTTCCTCCTCCTATGCCTCTCGTGCCTCTGTGGAATACTCTGTTCGCGCTGCGAGGTGACCGATGAGCCGTTCCTTTGCCGGAGCCGGCGTGGCTCTGATCACGCCGTTCACCAAGTCGGGCGATCTCGACGAGGCCGCGTTCAGGCGTCTGGTCAAGCGTCAGGTGGAGGCCGGAATCGACGTCCTGGTTCCCTGCGGAACCACCGGCGAGAGTGCGACGCTCTCGGCCGAGGAGCAGAAGCGCGTCATCGCCATCACCGTCGAGGAAGCCGGGGGACGGGTGCCGGTGCTGGCTGGAGCCGGCGCCAACGACACCCGGGTGGCGGTCGAGAAGTCGAAGGCCGCGGCCGCACTGGGCGCGAGCGGCATTCTGTCGGTAGGCCCCTACTACAACAAGCCCACACCCGAGGGCTACTACCGCCACTTCGCGACCATCGCCGATGCGGTGTCCATCCCCATCGTCGTGTATAACGTGCCCGGCCGGACCGGCAGCAACATCGACGTCAAGACCCAGCTCCGCCTGGCGACCCATCCCAACATCGCGGCGGTCAAGGAGGCCTCCGGCAATCTGGGCCAGGTGATGGAGATCCTGCGCGATCGGCCTCTCGGTTTCGAGGTCCTGTCGGGAGACGACGCCAACACCCTGGCCTTCATGGCCCTGGGCGGCGAGGGCGTGATTTCGGTGGCGGCCAACCAGGTCCCCGGTCCCATGCACGACTTGACTGCGGCTTGCGCCGGTGGCGATTTCAAGACCGCACGCTCGCTGCATCAGCGGCTGCTCAAGCTCATGAACCTGAACTTCATCGAGTCCAACCCGGTTCCGGTGAAGGCCTCGCTGGCTCTCATGGGCCTTTGCGAGGAGAGCTTCAGGCTCCCGTTGTGTCCGCCGACCGAGAGCACCCGGGAGGCTCTTCGCGGAGCGCTTAGCGAACTGGGCCTGCTGTCGTGACGGCTCGTCCGAGCCTCCAGCAGGAGATCGAGTCGGCGTTCGAGCTGCCGGCGGAGCGATTGGGGTCCGAGGCGCGGGCCAGCTTCGACCGCTTTCTGGGAGCGCTGGAGCGAGGCGAGGTCCGGGCCGCCGAGCCGATGTCCGGCGGATGGCAAGTGAACGCCTGGGTGAAGAAGGGGATCCTGCTGGGCTTCCGGCTGGGCCGGGTGGTGGCGGCTGAGGACGCGGGCCCGCTGCGCTTCTTCGACAAGGACACCTTCTTGCCCCGGCGGCTGGCGCTGGCCGACAAGGTGCGGGTGGTGCCGGGGGGCACGGCCATCCGCTCCGGGGCTCATGTGGCTCCTGGCGTGGTGCTGATGCCGCCATCCTACGTCAATGTCGGCGCCTACCTGGGCGAAGGCACTATGGTCGATTCCCACGCTCTGGTGGGATCCTGTGCCCAGATCGGGCAGCACGTGCACCTATCGGCCGCTGCCCAGATCGGAGGCGTTCTGGAGCCGGTGGGGGCCCTGCCGGTGATCATCGAGGATGAGGTGTTGGTGGGCGGCAACTGCGGGGTCTACGAAGGCACCATCGTGGGCCGGCGGGCGGTGCTGGGGGCGGGGGTGATCCTGACCGGTGGCATCACCGTCTACGACGTGGTCAAGGGCTGCACCTACCGAAGAACGCCGGGGGCTCCGCTGCGGATCCCGGAAGGTGCGGTGGTGGTCCCCGGCTCGCGTCGACTCGGGGGCGAGTTCGCGGAAAGCCACGGCCTGAGCCTCGCCGCCCCGGTGATCGTCAAGTACCGCGACCAGAAGACCGACGCCTCGGCGGCCCTGGAAGACGCGCTCCGATAGCGCGGGGGAGCGCCCGCTCAACTTCTGCCGCAAGCGACGGGTTATGTGCCTCGACCGCTTTCCCACCGTCTCTTGGTGAACCAGCCGGCTCCCACCGAGATGGCAACCGAGGCCGCATAGATCGTCAGGAAGCACCATTCCGCCGGTCCCGAGTGCCCCACGGATTCGATGTGGTAGGTCCTCTCCAGCCACCTCCAGAGGGGGAGGAGAACCAGAGTGAAGAGGATGCTCAGGGGGACGCACAGCACAAGAACTCCGACCCCGGCTGTCAGGAAGGCCGCCGCGCGGCTCACCATGCGGGTTCCCCGTTGAGCGGGCATCAGGGCGCCTTCTCCATGCCAGACCGATCTGCCGCGGAGCGCTGGCGCTGCTTGGCCGCGGGTGCCCGCGAGCTGCGGGGAGGTGGAAGGAAGCAGGGTTCGGGGAGCATGGGGCCGCGCTACTTCGCCTTGGTCGGAGATGTCGGTGTCTTCGTCGCCGGCGGGTCCTGCGCGAAGTGCTGGGCCAGCCAGCTGCGCAAGACTGCGAAGAACTGGTCGCTGGCGGCTCTCTCCATCCACGGGTAGTGCCCGCAGCGCTCCCACTCGCGGTACTCGAGCTGTGGAAGATAGGGCTGGAGGCTCTCTCGGATCATCGGCCCCGGATGGGGATCGACGGTACCGTGCAGCATGAGGACGGGTGCATCAATGGCCGCGAAGGCCGCGGGGTACACGCCCTGCTCTTGCAACCGGAGCATGTCCTCCCAGGTCTCGCGGTTGGCGCGAGCGTCACAGGGATCGAGTTCCTGGTCGGTGCTGGCGAGGTCGCACGAATCGAGCACCAAGAAGAGGCCACCCATCGCAATGAGCCGCTGGTCGGGGTCGGGGAAGTCCTCGGCCAGACGCTCGAGGCGGCGGCGCAGTCGGTCGTCGATGCGCGCCTGGCGGCTGGCCTCCATCCGCGCCCTCGCCAGGCGATCGAAGGTACCGCAGCCGATGAGGACGAGCGACGACACGCGTCCGGGGTGGGCCGCAGCGTAGGCGAGCCCGAGCATGGCGCCCCAGGAGTGGCCGACCAGAGCCGGCCGCGCCCCTTGGCAACGTTGTTCGACCACCTGGTGCAGGTCCGCCAGGTGGCGGGCAACGGTGAGCGGTTCGCCGCCGCTCCCGCGCTGCAGGGGTTCGAGGACCCGGAAGCAACCGGCGAGCCCGCGCGCGACCGGTGCCATGGGGCCCGGTGCCCCCGGCCCGCCGTGCAGAACCAGCACCTGTGGCCCGGACGTCCCGTACTCGCGGATCCTCACGGCTCGCCGGTCACAGGGGGAGCGGGTCGAATGG
>DATECU010000132.1:0-7635 GCA_035286745.1 Vicinamibacteria bacterium
CGACCGGGCGGTCCAGATCCTGGGCGGCCACGGTTACATCCGGGACTACCCGGTGGAGATGTGGCTTAGGAACGCCCGCGGCTTCGCGGTCATGGAAGGCATCGCCATCGCGTGAAGGCGGCAAGGAGGTTGCGCTCATGATCAGCTTCGAGATGCCGGAAGAGATCCGGCAGCGGCTGGTGTTCGTGCAGAAGGTCGCGCGGGAGAAGATGCGCGCCGAGGCCCGCCACTACGATGAGAACGAACACGAGGTCCCCTGGGACTTCGTGACCCTGATGTGGGAAGAGGCCCTGAAGACCGGGCAGAGCTTCCGCTCGGGAGCGGCGGCCCAACCGGGCAGCTCGAGCCTGGCCAGCCAGACCCTCATCCACGTCATCGAGATGCTGTCCTGGGGCGATGCCGGCCTCTACCTCTGCGTTCCCGGGGCCGGCCTCGGTGGTGCGGCGATCACCGCCACCGGCACCGCCGAGCAGAAGGAGCGCTTCCTGGCCCGCTTCCGCGAGGGCAAGCCCAAGTGGGCGAGCATGGCCATGACCGAGGCCCACTGCGGCTCGGACACGGCAGCCATCCGCACCACCGCGGTCAAGGACGGCGAGCACTGGGTGCTGAACGGAGAGAAGATCTTCGTCACCAGCGGACAGAAGTCGTTAGGGGACTCGAACGGGCTGATGGTGGTCTGGGCCACGGTGGACCCCTCGGCGGGCCGCGCGGGAATGAAGCCCTTCGTGGTGGAGGCGGGGACTCCGGGAGTCACCGTCACCAAACTCGAGCACAAGCTTGGGATCCGGGCCAGCGACACCGCGGTGGTGGTCTTTGAGGACTGCCGGATCCCCCTCGGCAACCTGCTGGGCAGCGCCGAGGTGGTGGATCACACCAAGGGCTTCAAGGGTGCCATGGCCACCTTCGACGCCACCCGGCCGGCGGTGGCAGCTAGCGCCCTGGGCATCGCCCGGGCCACCGTGGAGCTGCTCAAGGACTTGCTGGCCGAGCAGGGCGTGGTCATCCGCTATCAGGTCCCCCGCAACCTCCTGTCCGCCGTCGAGCGAGAGGTCATGGACATGGAGGCCCAACTCCGGGCCGCCTGGCTTTTGACCCTGAAGGCGACCTGGCTCATGGACCAGCGCCGGCCCAACACCGTCGAGTCGTCGATGTGCAAGGTGAAGGCCGGGGACGTGGTGACCAAGGTGACTCAGAAGGGCGTCGAGCTGATGGGCCCCCTGGGCTACTCGCGGAGGCTTCCGCTCGAGAAGTGGATGCGAGACGCCAAGATCAACGACCTCTTCGAGGGAACCGGCCAGATCAACCGTCTCATCGTGGCCCGCCGGATCCTGGGCTACTCGAGCCGGGAGCTCAAGTAGGTCGCCGAACAGCGGGTCTCGCCAGGAGAGAACCTGCCTAGGAGTGCTTCGGTTTCGACGAGGACTTCCGCCGGGCTCGCCGCGGACTGCGGCCGTTCCCGGTCGCCGGCGAGCCGGCACCGCCCTCGATCTCTCGATCCGCCCAGCGCTCGCAGGCTTCCCAGAAGGCTCCGAGCTGGATTCGGAACAAGCGGCCGGCCTCGATCTGCCGCGAGGCCACCTGCGCCTCTTCCGCGCCCAGGAGCCGGGAGCGGGTGCGGCCTTCGACCGCACGCGTCAGGCTGTAGTAGGGGCCGTGGCGCAGCTCCGCCTGCTCGTTACACGGGCAGCCCTTCTTGCTGCACTTCACATAACGCTCGGCGATGGAGCCTCTGCGCATGGGCCGGGGGTCGAAGAGCGCCTGCCAGAGAGCGAGCACGTCAGGGGGAATGTCCTCGTGATTGGACATGGGCTCCTACGCTCCTGGCCCCGCAGCCTCCACCGCGTGGCCGGCTCTCGTCTTCGCCGGACGGGGCAACGGGCGCCTCACGGGAACCGGATGAGACCCCGGGCGTTGACGCCCTCGGTCATGTCGGCGAAGGCCTGGTTGACCTCCTCGAGCGCGTAGGTCCGGGTCACCAGCTCGTCCAGCTTGAGCTTGCCGGCGCGATAGAGGGCCAGCAGGCGCGGGAAGTCATGGTGGACGTTGGCCCCGCCGTACCAGGACCCCAGCAGGCGCTTCTCCTGAATCGGCAGGGCGAACACGTTCAGGCTCACCGACTCGCGGTAGGAACCGATGCCGATGACGACACAGGTGCCCCCCCGGCGGACCGAGGCCCAGGCCTTCTCGATCGACTCCTTGCGGCCGATGGCCTCGAAGGCGTAGTCGACACCGCGGCCGTCGCTCAGCTCCTTCAGGACCTGGACGGGATCCTCCCGGGAAGCATCGACTCGGTGGGTGGCGCCAAAGCTCGAAGCGAAGTCCAGCTTGCGGGGGTTGGTGTCGACGGCAATGATCCGTTCGGCGCCGGCGATGGCCGCCCCCTGGATGACGTTGAGGCCCACCCCCCCGGCTCCGAACACCGCCACCCGGCTGCCCGGCGTCACCTGCGCGGTGTTGAACACCGCCCCCACCCCGGTCATCACCGCACAGCCGAGCAGCGCGGCCTTGTCCAGCGGGGCATCTTCCGGCAGCTTGACGGCGGCGTTTACCGGCACCACCGCCATCTCCGCCATGGTCCCCAGCGCCGAGAAGACCGAGAGATCGACATCGCCCTGATGCAGGCGAGTGCTGCCATCCGGCATCCGGTGATGGGCGTTGATCTTCTCCCCCACCTCGCACAGGTTCGCCTTCCCGATGCGGCAGTAGAAGCAGGACCCGCAGGGGGTGACCCAGGAGAGGGCGACCTTGTCGCCAGGGGCCAGCTGCCACACCCCTTCGCCCACCGCCTCGACGATTCCCGCGCCCTCGTGTCCGAGCACGCCCGGGAGCTTCATGGGCATGAGGCCGGTGATCACCGAAAGGTCGGTATGGCAAACCCCGCTGGCGGCCAGACGAACCAGGACCTCGTGACGCCGCGGCGCGTCCAGCTCCACCGTCTCCACGCGCACCGGCTGGTTCTTCTCGTAGCAAACCGCTGCCTTCATGGACGCTCCTTCCAAGCGCTGCCCTCCTCCGGGGATCGGAAGGGGGATTGTGTCTCGAAAGAGCGCGCTTGGGAATCTAGAATCATCAACCACCGGAGGGTGACCGATGCGGATCTTCGAAAGGCTCTATCTCAACGGCGAATGGGTGCCGGCCTCGAGTCCAGGCTCGATCGAGGTGCTGAGCGCCTCGACCGAGCAGGTCATGGGGCGCATACCGGAAGGAACCCCGCACGATGTCGATCGCGCGGTCCAGGCGGCGGGCAACCGCTTCGAGAGCTGGGCCGCCACCTCGATCGAGGAACGGGTCCGGCTGCTTCGGGGGCTGGCCGCGGGTCTCAAGGACCGCGCGGACGAGATCGCGATGACCATCACCGGCGAGGTAGGGATGCCCCTCGGCCTCTCCAGGTCGATCCAGGCGGGGTTGCCGGTCACCATCATGGCCAGCTACGCCGAGATCCTGAGCGGCTTTCCTTTCGAAGAGCGAGTGGGGCATTCCCTGGTGCTGCGCGAGCCGCGAGGCGTGGTGGGGTGCATCACGCCCTGGAACTACCCGCTGCATCAGATCGTGGCCAAGGTGGCGCCGGCCCTGGCGGCCGGATGCACGGTCGTGCTCAAGCCCAGCGCGGAGGCGCCATTGAACGCCTTCATCCTGGCTGAGGTGGTGGACCAGGTCGGCCTGCCGGCCGGCGTCTTCAACCTGGTGTCGGGCACCGGCGCGGTGGTGGGCGAGGCCATCGCCGCCCACCCCGGGATCGACATGATCTCCTTCACCGGTTCCACGCCCGCCGGCAAGCGAGTCGCCGAGGTGGCGGCGCGCACCCTGAAGCGGGTGGCCCTGGAGCTGGGCGGGAAGTCGGCCGACGTCATCCTTGAGGACGCCGATCTGCCCCGGGCCGTCAAGGCCGGCGTCAGCTCCTGCTTCCTGAACTCGGGCCAGACCTGCACCGCCCACACCCGCTTGCTGGTGTCGCGGAGCCAGCACGATGAGGCGGTGCGCCTGGCGGTGGAGGTGGCCCGGAGCTTCACGGTGGGAGACCCCTTTGCCGGCCAGGCCAAGCTGGGGCCCCTGGTGTCCGCCGCCCAGCGCGAGCGGGTGCGCGACTACATCAAGAAGGGAATCCAGGAAGGGGCCGAGCTGGTGCTGGGCGGGGCCGAGGCACCGGATGGCCTTTCGACAGGCGGCTACGTTAGGCCAACGGTGTTCGCGAACGTGCGCCCGGAGATGACGATTGCCCGGGAGGAGATCTTCGGCCCGGTGCTCGCCATCATCCCCTACCAGGACGAGGAAGATGCCATCCGCATCGCCAACCGCACCATCTACGGCCTGGCCGGGGGGGTGTGGTCCAGCGACCTGGCGCGCGCCTTACGAGTGGCCCGGCGCCTGCGCACCGGCCAGGTCGACATCAACGGCGCCAGGTTCAACCCGCTGGCTCCCTTCGGGGGCTACAAGCAGTCCGGGTACGGGCGCGAGCTGGGCCGGTTCGGCCTGGAGGAGTTTCTGGAGGTCAAGTCCTTGCAGCTTCCCGGCGACGCCTAGCCGGTAGTCCAGCGGATGTCCCAGTGGACGTCTCCGACCTTGACTCCTTGCTCAACGCCAGTCGGCTCGATGCGCCACTCGAGGCTGACATCCCGGGCACCGGCCGCGGTAAGCGGCATCTCCACAAACGGCACCGTCACCAGACTCCACCACTCGGCGATGCACAGGGGCACCCCGCGCCGCACCAGGCTGGCTCCCCGCTCTGCCGGCTCCACGCTCACCGGCCCGAAATCGTAGAAGAGCTTGATCACCTGCTCAAAGCGCTGGCAGAAGTTCTCGGGGGTCACCGCGGCGAGCATGCGACCGTAGACTCCCTTCATCTGCCCTTCCACCGCCGCCTTGCCCATCCGGCTCGTCAGCTCGTGGACGTCGCGACCCAGCAGCTCGGCGAGAACCATGACGATGCGCGGCATGGGGAGGACGTCATAGAGCGCGGATGCCAGGAAGGGCTGGGTGGCGAAATCACGCAGTCCCTGGCGCTCGAGCCGGGGCAAGAGCGCGCCCCCGCTCTTCTTGTCGTAGTGCCCGAGCGCCTCGGTGATCTGCCGATAGAACTCGCCCTTGATGTGAAAGGGGCTGCTGCCGGGAGCGTAGGCAAGCGGCTGATCGCAATAGGCGAAACCGGTTCTTGGCTCTCGATGCATGCTCCTACCCGCGGGGCGCGCCGCGGGTCCAGCCGGCGGGCCTAACGGAACTTCGGCGCAAGGGCGGCCAACGGCAAGTGCGGGGCATCAGTTCTGCCACCGGAACGCGTACTCGCACACGGACCCACCTTGGGCCGCGCACCGGGGGTGCTCCGACTCCACCGTGGAGGCCCCGGCCAGTTCCAGGGTCTGGCCCCAGAACCCCATGATGCTGGCGCAGATGGCGCGTGTGGGCCTGGCCCCCTCTTGGTAGACGTGCCGCACGATGCAGGAGGAGGCATCGAGCACTTCCGTCTCCAGGGTTCGCGTCTCCCGGAAGAAGAAATCCGCGGTGGCGGCGAACTGCTCGATCTGCTTGATCGGGTCGGTCTTGAGTAGGGGGCGGTACACGCCGGTGAAGGCCTGGTGAGCCATCGCCCGTCCGATCTCGACGGCGAGGTTCCGATCGGCCGGGGGGGCCAAGAGCCGCGTCAGCCGGCGCAGACCGTGAAGTGCGTCGTATCGATACCAGCTCGAGGGGAGGAACACGCTAGCCAGTAGGCGCTGGTCCTCGGGCCCCAAGGTCTCGATGGCTCGAGCCACCGGCTCGGCGCCAAAGCGCTCCCTCAAGAAGCGCATCCACCCGTTCAGGAGCACGCCCTTGATCTCAGCCACCCTCGGCCTCAGCCGCAGCACACCCGGGCGCCCGGCATCATCAAGAGGCATTGTAATCCAAGGCCCGGCCTCTGGCGTCGCCAGGGTGGTGCGGAGGTGCGGATCTACGCCCTCTTCCTTAGCTCCAAGAGAGCAACCGCCAGGCCTTCGTCCAGCAGGTCTTCCAGTTCCTGGGCGCGATCGTGGATGTGCTCGGCACTCTCCGCGTGAACAAAGCGGAAAGCGTCGGCCGTGGTCTGAACGTACTGCCGTCGTGGTGCGGCTTCATCTTCCGGGGTTGGGACAACCGGCTCGATCTCAGCAAACGTGGTCACCGCCATCACACCGGGGTCGCGTCCCGCCCCATGGAGCGACGCCACGTAGCGGAGCAGCCAGCTGTCCAGGCGGATCCGCAGGCTCGCCCAGCCCGTGAACACACTGAAGTCCGCGTAGTGACCGGCAGCATGGGCCGACTCGGTGACCTGCCACCTGAACCAGTGTGTCTTGAGTGGGGTTGGCGGCATCTCTGAGTCAGAGAAGACGGCCACATCGGTCAGGCCTTGGCCGGCGAAGACCCCGGAAAGCTCTTCGCGCTTGCCATCGAACCACGCCCTCAGCCGCCCGCCAACCGCCAGCGCTCGGGCCACCAGCCGCTGCTGAAGCTCGATCTGGCTGGAGCGTCGAGCCTCGACGAGCTGGGCGGCCAGGGTGTGAGCAACGCGGACCGCGACCCCGCCGCGGTCGATCTCGGGAGGCCGCTCCAACTCGCCGGTCAGCGCACCGCCCTCGAGCTTCGCGAAGAGCCGGACTAGGTCGGCCAGGTTGCCGTCGTTGGCAGCTTTCAGGCACCGGAGGTAGGCATCACGGTGCCACCGATCCACCACCAGAGGGGCATAGTGGTACTTCTCGATCACCAGGAGCGTGAGAGCCCGGGCCACTCGGCCGTTCCCATCGGCAAACGGGTGGATCTGGACGAACCGATGGTGGAGCCAAGCCGCCTTGACGATGGGGTGGCCTTCTCCGGCCTCGAGGTCGCTCCAAAGCGCCACCAGGCGATCGATTTCTGAGGCGACCTGTTCTGGGGGCGCATACTCCAGAAGGGTGTTGTCCTGCCGAAGGACGTGGTTGGGCTGGGACTTCCACTGTCCCCGGGGCAGCACCGCTTCCACGACGCGACCCAGGCTGTCGGTGACCACGTAGGTGTCTTGAGTCCGCGTGATCGCTTGATGCAGCTCCTTGATGAAGGAAGCGGAGAGAGATCGCTGCTGCCGAACGAAGTCCAGCACCAACTCCAGACTGTCCATCTGCGCGCGCAAGGTGGCCAGTGTGCGGTCATCCACCCGGCCGCCGGCGCGCTCGACCACGTCGCGCGTAAAGCCCTCGGCGACCAGGGTAAGCGTTAGGCCCCACTCCAGATCGTAAAGGCGTTCCAAGATCCCGGTCTCGACCGACAACCGGCGCAGACTCCGCTGGCGGACCCGAGCGCGTTCCTTCTCGGACAGGCTTCCCAGTCGACGGGCCCACTCGTCCCGCAGGGCATCGAGCGCAGCGAGCATGCCATTGGCGAGCTTGGCCTCTGCCCCGAGGGGCTCGATCGGGCGCCACGGTATGCGTTCGGGGTCGGGTCCAGGCATGGCGGGCCGCGGGGGCGACTGAGACTATAGCCGATTCCCGGGTCGTCCCGGCAGGCCGGTTCCCCCCACGAGGTTCCCCTACCGGCCCGCCACCTCGAAGAAGCGGCCGATGACCTCCCGGCCGCGGGCGGAGAGCGCCGCCAGCTTGTCCTGGTCCAGCCAGACATCGGTGGGCAAGCGCGGGGCCCAATCCCTGGCGAGGG
>DATECU010000133.1:0-4144 GCA_035286745.1 Vicinamibacteria bacterium
TACCGGAGCGAGTGGCCCCACCCGCCGTTCCCGCCCCACCCCACCCCACCCCCGCGCCCACGCCGCCCTCTCCCCAGGGCTGACGCCCGGGAGGTCGTGCTAGCATCCGAGCGTCCGATGGGGCAGGGCGACTCCTTCTTCGAGCAGGTGTACGAATTGGTCCGCGGCATACCCGAGGGTCGGGTCCTGACCTATGGGCAGGTCGCGGGCCTGCTCGGGGTGCCTCAGGGAGCGCGCGCCGTGGGCTGGGCGCTCCACGGCCTCACCTCCAAGCGAGAGCACCGCGTGCCCTGGCATCGGGTGGTGGCCGCCGGCGGCTGCATTTCTCTCCCCGCGGGCGCCGGCGGGCGGCGGCAGCGTGAGCGCTTGCGGGCCGAGGGCGTTGGCTTCAAGCGAGGCAGGGTGGACCTGGCTCGGCACGGGCTCGAGCCGTGATCGCCCCAGAAACCCTGCGCGGCAGCGCCCAGGCCTCGGCCCTGCCGGCCCTGCTCCGACAGCTGGTCCGGCACCGCCAGACCGGACTACTTCGCTTTGCCCGGGGCAGCCTCACCAAGACTGCATACCTGAGCGAGGGGCGCCTGATCTTCGCCAGCTCCGCCGACCCCGACGACCGCCTGGGCGAAATGCTGCTGCGCAAGGGCCTCATCAGTTATGCGGGGCTGGAGGAGTCGGTGCGCGCTCTCCAGGCCGGCAAGCGCCAGGGCACCATTCTGGTGGAGAGCGGCGCCATCCGGTCGCGAGACCTGATCGAGGGGGTGACGGAACAGGTTCGCGAGATCATCCTGAGCCTGTTCCTGGCCGAGGAGGGGGACTTCGAGTTCACGGCGGGCGATCTTCCCTCGCGAGAGGTCATCGTGCTCAGGATGTCCACGGCCGACCTCATCATGGAGGGAATCCGCCGGCTCAACCGCTGGAGTCGCATCCGAGCCGGCGTGGGCTCCCTGGGCCAGCGCTATCTGTTGGCCGCCGACCCCGCCGCCATCCTCTCCTCGATGTCCCTCGACAAAGACGAGCTAGCCCTGCTGGCGGTGCTGGACGGCGTGATGAGCCTGGAAGCCGTCTGTGCCGCCGTCCGCCAGAGCGACTTCTTCGCCTGCCGGACGGTGTACGGGCTGTGGGCGGTGGGGGCCCTGGACCGGGTGCCCCAGGATGCTGCCGAGGAAACACCGCTTCGGGACAAGACCGAGCCGCACGCCGAACGTCTCACCGGAGCCTCGGTGGGGCGGGAGATCGAGCGCTTCAACGAACTGCACCAACTGCTCTTCGAGCTGGTGAACTACCAGCTTCGCGAGCAAGCCCCCCTCTTCTTCGAGCGGGTCTTCCAGCAGGCGAGCGCCGAACACGGCGACCTGTTCGCCGGGGTGGCGGTGGACGGTCGTGGGGAGCTGGACTCGATCGCCTTACGCAGCAACATCGTGAGCCACGAGATTGCGCGCTACCTGAAGGGCCTGGATCGTCTGCTGGAAATCGAGGTGGCCCTGGCCCGGGACCTGTTGGGGGAGCGCAAGGCCGCCATCATCGATGACGGCCTGATGGCCATCAAGGAACGCCAGCTCAAGGAGGGAGGCGGAGACCGCTGAGCTTCGCCGAGGGTCGGCGCTCAGAGCAGACTGACCCGCGGGAGATCCAGGCGCTCGCGAGCCCGCTGGACCAGGAAACGAGCCTGGGCGTCCTCTAGCGCGTCCTCGCGAATCCGCCCCCGATAGCGCTCCACGGCCCGGTTGGCCTCCTGTCGAAGGGCCACCGCGTCGGCTTCCCCCAAAGCCTCCACTGCCGCCGCGGAAACGTCGTCATCGATCTCGAGCAGCTTCTCCCGAAGGTAGCTCCAGTTGGGGCGGGAGGCCACCGCCAGAAGATCCCGGACCTCCTGGACCTTCCGCAGCGGGGGCTCGAAGGAGGCTCGGGGCAGCGGGGGCAGCGCCAGCAACCGTTCGTAGAGCGTACCGAGCAGCTCGGTCACCTGGCTCACCGGAACGCTCTCCGCTGGCGGTCCCGCCCGCCGCTGCGGCACCGGACCCGACGCCGCCAACTCCTCGACGAAGCGGCGGCAGTGAGCGAGCGAGGTCAAGGCGTCCCCGCTTGCGAAGGCCCGGTCCATTCCCACCAGCACGGTGGCCAGCGGCAGACCACCCCGCTGCCACGAGCGGGCGAGGGCGAAGTCGCGGGGCGTCAGGATGTGGTCGACACCGCGTCGCGCTCTCAGATGGCCCTCGACCGCCTCCACGTAGGCCTCCAGCTCGGGGTCTTTCACCGGGGGACCAGGTCGAACTGCTCCTGGTGCAACAGGGGATCGGCTTGCACCCGGACATCGCCGCCCAGCAAGGCGGCCAGGCTCCTGAGCACCAGCGCTTCCTCCCCCGCCATGGCCCGGGCCACCTCCGAGTTCACCCGCAGGAGCAGACTCTGACCCTTGAGATCCGACGCCAGCTTGCGGACCTCGTCGTAGATCTCCGAGCACACGGTGGCCACGCTCTTGATCATCCCGCTGCCGGTGCAGTAGGGGCAGGGTTGGCACAGCGTGCGCTCCAGCGACTGGCGGACCCGCTTGCGGGTCAGGATCACCAGGCCGAACTCGTGGACCGACAGCACCTTGGATGGCGAGCGGTCCCGGCCGAGCTCCTGCTCCAGGGCCGACATCACCTTCTGCCGGCTCTTGCGCTCCTCCATGTCGATGAAGTCCACCACGATGATGCCCCCCAGGTCGCGCAGGCGGATCTGGCGCACGATCTCCCGCACCGCCTCCAGGTTGGTTCGCAGGATGGTGTCTTCCAGCTTCTTCTGGCCCGTGTAGCGCCCGGTATTGACGTCGATGGCCACCAGGGCCTCCGTGTGGTTGATCACGATGTAGCCGCCCGAGTCGAGCCAGACCTTGGACTTAAGGGCCCGCTCCAGCTCGCCGGTCACCCCGTGCTCCTCGAACAGGAGGGCACCACCGTTATGCATACGGACTCTCGGCCCCAGCTCCGGCTGCAACTGGTTCACCAGGTCCAGGGTCCGCTGGTACTCCTTCTCGCTGTCGAGGTGGATGGAAGCGACCTCGCCGGAGAGGAGGTCGCGCAACAACCGCTGCACCAGACTGAGCTCCCGATGCAGCAGGGCCGGCGCCCGCTCTCGGGACCCGACCGCCCTGAGCTCGTCCCAGGTGCGCACCAGGTAGCGGGCATCCCGTTCGAAGTCCTCCCGGCTGCGTCCCGCCCCGGCGGTGCGGGCGATGAAGCCGCCGCCGCCGCGCTCCTGGCGGATCTCCTTGAGCATCGTCTTCAGGCGGCGTCGTTCCTCGTCCTCCACGATCTTCCTGGAAACCCCCACGTGTTCGACGGTGGGCATGAACACCAGGTAGCGACCGGGGAGGGAGACGTGAGAGGTGATGCGCGCCCCCTTGGTCCCCAGCGGCTCCTTCACCACCTGGACCAGCACGTCCTGGCCTTCGCGCAAGCGCTCTTCGATAGGCGCGTGGCTTTGGCCGCCGCCGCCGTTCCCCAGCTCTTCGGGGGTCAGGAAGTTCTCGTCCAGCTCGTCGAAGACATCGGCCACGTAGAGGAAGGCATCCCGCTCCTGGGCCAGGTCCACAAACGCCGACTGCATGCCGGGCAGTACCCGGGTGACCCGTCCCTTGTAGATGTTGCCGACGATGCCGCGATGCGCCTCACGCTCGATGAAGAGCTCGGAGACCACGCCGTCCTCCAGCAAGGCCACCCGAACCTCCTGGGGCGTGGAACTGACGATCAGATCTTTGGTCATGGAAGCGTCCTTCCATGAGCCCGACTTCCCACCGGGGCTTCTCTCCGGGGCCGTGTCGACCGACACCGCGGCGTCCGCGGACACCGGGCCGAACCGCCGGGGCTGTCCAGGCGACATCCCGGGCCAGGTTCAGGCGGAAGCAAATGGGAACGGGCTCGTCTGGATGCGGGCTTCCCGGAGCAGCCGGAGTTGGCAGCCGGGAAGTTCGGACCGGGGCCAGCGAGGCGGCCGGTCGAGTGATGTGAAAAAGGACGGGGTCCTGAGCACCGCGGACCGCAAGAAGAGATGAAGGTGAGAGGGAAACCAAGCTAGTATAGCGTTTCTGTAAAAGGTAAACAAAGCACTTGCCGGTTAGTCAGGCTTGGCGTAGGCTGCTCCTTGATGCCCAAGATGACTGGCCGTG
>DATECU010000134.1:0-17215 GCA_035286745.1 Vicinamibacteria bacterium
CGAGGCAACCTCCAGGCTCTCGGTGAGCAGCGACCCCAAGGGCGCCAGCGTCAGCGTGGACGGCAAGCCGGTTCCCGGGGTCACCCCGCTGGAGCTGTCGCTGAGCACCGGGCAGGCTCACCGGGTGGCGCTGAGCAAGGACGGCTACGTCTCCCAGGAGACGCGCCTCTCGCCCGGGGCCTGGCCTCCCGAGATCAAGCTGGCGCTGGAGCCGGCAGGTCCGTTAGGCAAGGTGGTGGTGACTTCGCCCTACCCGCTGGACGTGCAATGGCGCGGGAGGGTGCTGGCCAGGGCCGCCACCAGCGCCGAGGTCCCGGTCCCGGCGGGCCGGCAGACCCTGACCCTGGTCTCCCCCGCCCACTTCCTGAAAGCCAGCGTCAGCGTGGAGGTGCGAGCCGGGGAGACCGCCGAGGTGGCGGCTCCCCAACTGGGAACCCTGAACATCCGCGCCAACCCGGACAACTGCCAGGTCTTCATCGACGGGACCTTCGTGGACTATCCTCCCATCCTGGACCGCGGTCTGGCCGTGGGGAGCCACAGCGTGCGTTTCGAGTGGCCCGATGGCCGGCGGGACGAACAGGCGGTCCAGATTCTGGCGGGGATCCCCGCCTACGTCATGGGACGAAAGGACGACAAATGACTCGAGGGATCCTCCTCGCCGTCGCCCTGGCCGCCGCCAGCTTTGCCTCCGCCCAGACCTCCCCCGATCAACAGGCGCGGGGCCTGTTGGATGACGGCCGCACCTACCTGAAGGAGGGGAAGCTCAAGCAGGCGCTCGACAACTTCAACACCATCGTCTCCGGGTTCTCCGCCACCGATTCGGTGGACGACGCCCTGCTCGAGATCGGCCGCTACCAGATGGAGGTGGAGAAGAACCCCGACAAGGCGCGGGAGGCCTTCGAGCAGGTCGCCAAACGATTTCCGCAGAGCGACGGCGCGCCCGGCGCCTACTTCTACCTGGGCATGCTCACCCTGGCCCGGACCGCCGCCGCCGCCGAGATCGAGGATGCGCTGGCTCAGTTCGCCCGGGTCCAGCGGCTCTACCCGGGAAGCGAATGGGTACCCAAGGCCCTCTACGCCTCGGCCACCGCTCATCGCAAGGCGGGCCGCTTCCAGGAGGCGGTGGAGGCGGGCCGGCGGGTGTTCCTCGAATACCCGAACAGCGACGCCGCCCCGGCCGCCCACTTCGAGGTGGGGCACGTGCTGGCCCTCATGGGAGAGCCGCGGCCGGCCATGGAGGAGTACCAGCAGATTCGCAACCGCTTTCGCGGCAGCGAGTGGGCGCCCCGGGCCCTGGATCGCATCACCGCCCTCTATCGCCTCTACGGTTCCCCCAAGCCCAGCTTCGCCGCCGATTCGAGCTACTCGATAGGAGCCGGGGACATCCTGAAGGACGTGCGGGCTCTCTTGATGACCCCCGCCGGCACCCTCTGGATTGCCTCCGACAAGGTGAAATCGGTGGTGCCCTATGGCGCCGAGGGGAAGATGGGCGCCAGCGTTCCCGGTGTCGACTTGGGCAGCCTGGCCCTGGCGCCGGGCGGCGATCTCCTGGCCTCCGCGCGCCTGGGCGTGCGCGTGGGCCCCCGCGACATCAGGAGCTTCGCCATTCCCACCGACAAGCCAGGGGTGCCGGAACCCCTGGAGCGGATCCAGGCCGCGGTGATGACGCCGGCGGGCTCCATGCTGGTGGCCGACGGAAAGAAGAAGCACATCTACCGATTCGACCCCAGGCAGCAGTATCAGGGTCTGTTCCCCGACGGCAACGAGCGCGACGTGACCCGCATGACGGTCGACGGGGAAGGAGGCATCGTGGTGCTGGACCAGGGGACACGTTCGGTGCAGGTCTTCGACGAGTCCGGCCGCCTGCTGAGGTCCATCCCCACTCGAGGCGCGGGGTATGAGCTGCACCGGCCGGTCGATGTGGCGGTGGACCCGTGCCGCAACCTCTACCTGGCGGATCGAGAGGCGGGCATCCTGGTCTTCTCCCCGCAAGGGCAACTGCTCATCGCCCTCAGCGGGCCGGAGCTGCGCCGGCCCACGGCTCTGACCCTCGATCCCTCGGGAGCCGTCCTCGTGTACGACGAGAAGGCCGAGCGGGTGTTGCGGTACAAGTGATGGTCGCCAGGAGACGGAGGAGCGCCATGAGCAGGCTGGTTGTGCGATGGGGGCGGCTGGCCGGGCTGGCCTTCCTGCTGGCGCCGCTGGCGGGGGCGCAGGAGCCGGCCGCCCAGCCGCCGCTTTCGGAGGCGGTGCAGAAGGAGCTGGGCTCCGTCCAGGACCTCTTGGCTCGCGGCACCGCCGAGTTCGAGGGCAGCCAGCAGAGCCGCTCCATCGTCGTCTTCGACGAGATCGTCACTCGCCTGGAGGCCGTGCGCCGGCAGGGCACCCTGCCTCCCCGCGGGCGGGAGATCCTGGCCCAGGCCTTCGAGCTGCGCGGCCGTGCCTACTACAACATCGGGCTCCAGGAGAAAGCCGCCGACAGCTTTCGCTCCCTGGTCCAGCTCTCGCCCCAGTACGGCATCTCGCGGGAGAAGGTGTCGCCCAAGGTCGTCGACTATTTCAACTCCATCAAGAAGGCGCTGGTCGGCTACATCGCGGTCTCCACCAAGCCCCCGGGCGCCCGGGTATCCCTGAACGGGGAGTTCCTGAGTCTCACCGACTTCTTTCCCCTGGAGGTGCTGGCCGGGGAATACACGGTGGAGATCGTGAGGGACGGCTATCAGACCGAGACCCGCAGCCTGAGCATTGCCTCCCGGGCCACCGAGACCCTCCAGGTGGAGCTCAAGCGCACCCTGGCCAGCGCCTTCTTCATCACCGAGCCGGCCGCGGTCGACATCTTCGTGGACGGCCAGCAGCGGGCCACCACCGCGGGCGCGCTCAGCCCGGAGCTGATCCCGGTGGTGAGGGCCAAGGGTCTCGAGCCCTCTCGGGCCTCGGCCCGCACCGAGGTTGCCAATCTATCGTTAGGCTCGCACGTGGTGGAGTTCCGCAAGAAGTGCCACGAGACGGTACGCAAGACCATCGAGGTGCTGGAGCCGCGGGACTACGATACCGAGCCCTTGCGCATGGAGGAGTCGCTGGCCTCCCTGCGCCTGCGCTCCGACCCGCCGGGAGCTCGCATCTTCGTCGACGGGGAGGCGCTGGGGGTGACGCCGAAGGAGATCGAGGGCGTCTGCTCGGGCAAGCACCGAATCGAGGTCAAGCACGCTTCCGGGAAGTTCCTCCAGGACGTGGTTCTGGAGAAGAACGAATCGGTCACCATCGACTGCCCGATTCGGCCCAGCCTGGCCTTCCTGGGAGTGGTGGCGGAGAGCGCAGCCGCCGAAGGGGCGCAAAGCGACGCCGACGAGAAGATCGTCCAGAACCTGTCCAAGATCACCTCGCTGAACTTCCTGGTCGCCCCTCGGGAAACCGTGGACCGCATCCTGGACGCCGAACGATTGACCCGGAAGAGCCTGATCCCCGGCGCCGGCACCGACCCCGATCTCCTACGCAAGGTGACCGAGAAGATGGCGGCTGCCCTGGAGGTCCAGGGCTTCTTGATCGCCTCCCTGCCCGAGGAGAAGCTGCGCCGCACCGCGTCCCTGCACCTGCTGGCGGCCGGAAACACGGTGGCCGACCGCTGGAACGTGACCTTCACCGAGGCGGCGTCCTATCTCCGCTTCAACGAGATGGTGAACCAGCACGCCACCGTCTACCGGCCCTGGACCGGCCTGGTCACCGTGGACACCCTCCTCCACGAGGGCGTGCCGGTGCTGCGCGTGGTACCCGGAAGCCCGGCGGCGCAGGCTGGGCTGCAGCCGGGGGAGATCCTGGTGGCGGTCGACGGCAAGCCGGTCAAGCAGACCGCGGACTTCCTGAGCGCGATCTCCCAGAAGAAGGCCAAGGACCGAGCCGCGCTGCTCTTCCGGGGAGCCTCCGGCACTCGCAGCGTGGAGCTGATCATCGCTCAGACCCCGCAGGAGATCCCGCTCAACGAGCCCTCGCTGCTCTACAACAAGGTCATGATGGACCTCCGGCAGCAGGTGGAGGGTTACCCGGGGAGCGAGGCCGCCGCCTACGCCCGGCTCAACCTCGCCATCTGCGCCATGCACTTCGGCGACTATGCCGCAGCCCATGAGCACCTGCTGAAGGCCAAGAGCGAGCTGCCCCAGCGGCCGGGGATCTCGCAGGGCACCGCGCTCTACTACCTGGGGGTAGCCCTGGAGCGGCTGGGGTACAAGAAGGAAGCCCTCGACGCCTACCGCGGAGCAGCGGCGGCCAAGGACGCCACCCTCTTCAACAACGACGGGCCGGCGGTGGCGGCTCTGGCTTCCCGGCGGGCCGCCTCCTGATGGTCGAGGTGAACCAGGCGCCGTGCTCCCTGGTCTGGCAGCGTCCCGACGGGGTTGAAGTGCGCTTTGCACTGCAGGGCGAGAGCCTGACCGTGGGGCGCGACGAGACCGCCGACATCCGGGTAAACGAGCCCCTGGTGTCGCGAGCCCACGCCCGCCTGGAGCGGCAGGCTGACGGCTTTCGGGTGGTCGATCTCGGGTCCACCAACCTGACGCGAGTCAACGGCGAAGCGGTGCAGGAGCGCCTGCTGCACCACGGTGACGAGCTACGCTTCGCCCGCGCCCGCTGCCGGTTCGTCATTGAGGGCGAAGACCCCGTGGCCCGCGGTGTCTAACGACAAAGCCACCACAAGGACACAAAGAGCACAAAGAACAGCAACCACAGAGGCACAGAGAGCACGGAAATCGGAGCCTGCGCCTCACGCTCCACGCCCACCAGGAGATGGTGCAGGAGTCGATAGCCATCGAGGAGGTACTGGAAGCGCTCGCCGGCTGCGAGCTGTTGGAGGAGTACCCCGACGACCGAAGGGGTCCATCCTGCCTGGTGCCGGGCGATACTGTACTTGAGAGGCCTCTTCACTGGTATGCACGACCCAGCAACCGCTCCTCATTCTCATCGCGGTCTACGAACCTGTGCCGCCCAAATGGCCTTCGCCGACTCAGAGGAGGCCTGTCGCATGCGGTGCAGCATCAGGGGTTGTCCGGGGGACTACGAGCAGCAGACGATCGTCCATACAGTCCGCAGCATGGCAACGTCATGGTGATCGACCACGTCCCGGCTGAGGTCTGCTCCCTTTGCGGCGACACCCTTCTCTCGGGCGAGACCGTCGAGCGCATCCAGGCAATCCTACGCGCGGGCGAGACGCCGAATCGCAGCGCCCCCCTCTACGAGTACGCATAGCGCATCGCGGCGGGCGCGTCTGCCATGCTCGTTCCTTCCGTTCTTTGTGTGTGTCTTTGTGGTCTTCTGTTGTTGGGGACCCGCCTACTCCGGGCCGGTGTCGGGGCGGGCCAGCAGGTACCCCTGGCCCCAGGCCACGCCCATGGCCTGTAGTGCCGCCGCTTCCTCCTCGGCCTGGATGCCCTCGGCGATCACGGTGGCGCCGATCCCCTTGCCCATGGCCACGATGGCCTTGACCATCTCGCGGTTCACCAAGCTCGCGTGCACGTCGCGCACCAGCACAGTGTCGATCTTGAGGAAGGTCGGCTTCAAGCGGGCGATCGACTCCAGGCCGGAGTAGCCGGCGCCCACGTCGTCGACCGCGAAGGACATGCCGAGGTCGGTGTAGTAGGCCATGGCCTCGCGGAACAAGGTGTAGTTCTCGATCACCAGCTTCTCGGTGATCTCAATGACGATGCGGTCGGGTGCCACCTGAGCCTTGCTCAGGAAGTCGATGAGTGGCCGGCCTCGGAACTGGGGGTCGCGGATGGTGGCGGGCAGGGTGTTGACGAAGATGCGGGCGTTGGAGGAGACGCGGCCGGAAGAGAGCAGAACCCGCCGCCGGCACAGGCGGTCTAGCTCCACCAGCAGGTTGTGCTCGGTGGCAGCGCCGAAGAGGGCGTCAGCCCCCTCCAGGCCCGATCCCTTGGGGCCGCGAGAGAGCCCCTCGAAGCCCAGCACCGTGCGATCCGCCAAACGCAGAATGGGCTGGTAGGCGGTGATCACTCGCTCGCGCAGGATGATGTCGAGCAGCCGCTCCCGGACCGCCAGTCGCTCCGTCGCGCGCTCGTGGGCGGCCAGCTCCAGAGCGTCGTCCAGGGCCCGCTGGACCAGCCGCTCCGGACGCACCAGCGGGTTGTGCAGGGCGAGGCCGTAGCCCAGCTCGACGCGCGGCGCGACCTTGAGGTAGGGGAACGCGGTGCGGGCCAGGGCCGGCGCCAGCGAGGTGGCCATGCGCGCCTTCATGGCCTTGAGGTCGGTGGTGCCGGTGGGCAGAGCCCGTCGCCGCTTGGGCCCCAGGAAGAAGACGAAGCGCAATCCCCCCGGCTGGTCGAGGGCCACCACGTCATCGCTCCGGAAGTCCTTGCCCCGCTGCTCCTCGAGGAGCCTCAGGACCCGGTTGCGCACTTCGTTATACGCATCGCTGCCGTATCCGTCCTCGATCACTCCCAGGGCCGAGGCATCCATCACCAGAATGGCGCGGCTGCCGCGCTCGGCGAGTTCGTCGGCGATGGAGGGGAGGATCTGGTGACAGGTGGCGAGGGGTTCGTTCATCGGGTCTCTCGGGGCACCGGGGCAGGCGGGGCCAGGTAGCGCCCCTGTCCCAACGGGATGCCCATGTCGCGAAGGGTGGTGAGCTCGGCCTCGGCCTCGATCCCCTCGGCGATCACCTGGGCCCCGATCTTCTCCGAGATCTCGACCAGGGTTTCGAGCAGGCTGCGCTGGATGGGGCTGCGGTCGATGTGGTGGACCAGGGAAATGTCGAACTTCAGGTAGTCGGGCTCCAGGTTGACCAGGGACTGAAGGCTCGAGTAGCCGGCTCCCATGTCGTCCACCGCGATACCGAAGCCCTCGCGCTTCAGCGCGCGGAGAGCTTCGCGGTAGGCGGGGCGTTCCTCCAGCGGAGCTCGCTCGGTGATCTCCAGCACCACGTCCGAGTGGCGGATGCCCTGGCCGTCCACCTCGCGAATGAACCCGGCCCCGGCGACCTCGGAGTCGGCCAGGGCGCGCACCGAGGTGTTGAGGAAGATCTTGGTGCCCCGGCCCACCCGCGCGGGGACGAAGCGCAGGGCGCGAGCCCGGCACAGCCGCTCCAGCTCCAGGACCCGCCCCGCCCGCTCGGCGAAGGCGAACAGGCGTTCCGCGTCCTCGAAGGGGCTGCCGGCGGGGCCGTGGTTCAGCACCTCGTGGCCGATCACCTCCAAGGTGGCCAGCGACAAGATGGGCTGGACCATGGTCACGATGCCGTTGCCGCGCAGGATCTCGTCCAGGCCGCGCAGGCGCTGGCCTTCGTCCAGGCTTCGTTGCTTGAGGCCGGCGTATATGGCTTCGTCCAGGGCCCGGTGGATCTGGCGTTCGGTGCGGATCATGGGATCCCGATAGACGGGGGCGTAGCCCTGGCTGAAGCCGAAGGGGGCCTTGTAGAAGGGGGGCAGGAAGCGGGGCAGCCGTTCTTCCAGAGTGCGCCGAACGGAGAGCGCCAGGGACTGGGGTGACAGCGTGTCGCTCTCTGGCCTCCGCAGGAAGGCCAGGAACTTGTCGGAGCGGACGCTCATCACCGCCAGCACGTCCTTGGGGGCCAGCAGGCCGTCGCGGCGCAACGAGACCAGCGCGCGGGCGAACCCCCGGACCACGTCGTCGTAGGCCTGCCAGCCGTGCAGCACCTCGAACTGGCCGTCGCCGCCCAGATCCATGTAGAGCAAGGTGACGCGGCCCCGCTCTTCCATCAGCCGCCGTGCGTCGTCCATGACCCCGGCCAGGGTGGGCAGCTCGGTGTCGGCGTCGATGCAGTGGTTCTTGAAGCGCAGCCACTCGGCTCGCAGGCGGACGTAGTCGGCTTCCTGGGGTGCCAGCGACCTCATCTTGTTGCCAGGGCGAGCCGGCATGGGGGAGGCGTCACTGCCCTTCGACCTGCTGGAAGATGCTGTCGATCTTCTCGAAGAGCTCCTGGAGCGAGAAGGGCTTGCAGATGTAGTCGATGGCTCCTTCTTGCAGGCCTTGCACCCGGTCCTTGGCCTCGATGCGAGCCGAGAGCATGGCCACCGGGATGCGGCTGGTCTCTTCGTCGACCCGGAGCAACTTCAGAACCTCCCAGCCGTCCATCTGGGGCATCATGATGTCGAGCAGCACCAGGTCGGGCTTCTCGATCTGAGCCCGGGTCAGAGCCTCATGGCCTCCCGACGCGGTCAGGACATCGAAGCCCTTCTCCTGGAGCACCAGCTCCAGGAAGTGGAGGATGTCGTCTTCGTCGTCGACCACCAGGATCTTCTTCTTCATAGACTCGCTCGCTTGGCTCCCCGAGACGCTGCGGGGCCGATGAGACGTCGGATCTCGGCGATCAGGTCCTGAGCCTGTCCGGGACCCGCTTCGACCACGGTTTCCGACGCCATCGGCAAGGGCAGCGTGTCGGGAGCCGCGCCGAGCGGAGATACCAGGAGCAGCGGGATCTGTGCGCTGCCCGCTTCCTGGCCCAGGATCGCCCGCTCCTCGTCGGGCAGAAAGGGGTCGAGCAGGACCACGTCGGGCCGCCGTTCGGCAAGCAGGACGGCTCCCTCGGCCGCCGACGGCGCCAGCAGCAGGTCGATCCCCGCCTCGGCCAGATCGGCGCGCACCGAGGTGAGGACCTCGCTCCCGCCGTCGACCGCCACCGCGACCGTCTGACGGCTGGGAGCGGCGGCGGCCTCGCCCCGAAGCAGCAAGGGCAAGCGGAAGCGGAAGCTGGTGCCTAGGCCCTCCTGGCTTTCCACGGTGACGGCGGCGCCGTGGGCATCCAGGATGCTCTTGACGATGGCGAGACCCAGCCCCACGCCCCCGAAACGGCGGGTGCTCGAGCTGTCCACCTGGTGGAAGCGCTGGAAGATGCGGCCCACTTGATCCGGGGGGATGCCGATCCCGGTGTCCTCCACCGTGATCTCGGCCTGGGGCCGCTCGCTGCCGGTGACGCGCCGGGCCGAAACCGTTATGCTGCCGCGGTCGGGGGTGAACTTGATGGCGTTGATCACCAGGTTCTCGATCACCGCCGACAGCCTCTCGCGGTCCGCGATCAGGGGCGGCAGGTCGGCCTCCAGATCGATCTTGAAGCGGAGTCGCTTGCGGTCCAGCTCGGAACGCACGGTGGTCGCCACCTGCTCGAGCAGGCTCCCCAACTGGCACGGTTGGAGGGTCAGGCTGATGTGGCCCAGATCCATGCGTGAGAAGTCGAGCAGCGCGCCGATGGAGCGCGAGAGCCGCTCCAGGTTGCGCTGCACCACCAGCAGCCCCTTCTCCTGCTTCTCGGTGATGGGACCCAGGCGGTGCTCCAGGATGTAGTCGGTGTAGCCCTTGATGGCGGTGAGCGGGGTGCGCAGCTCATGGCTGACGTTGGCCAGAAGGTCCGACTTCATGCGGTCCAGCTCTTTGAGCTCCTCGTTGAGCGTCGCCAAACGCCGGTTGGAGTCTTCCAGCTTGGCGATGTTCTCCTTCAGGCGGCCCGCCATCTCGTTGAAGGCGTCGGCCAGGATCAAGAGCTCCAGGCTGCCCTGGATTCTGAGCCGGCGATCGAAGTGGCCCAGGGCCACGTCCTGAGCGCCCGCCGTCAGCTCTTCCAGAGGCCGGGTGATGCGGCGCGCCAGGGTGGCTGCCACCAGGAAGGAGAACAGCATCGACAGCAGGGTGAGCCCGGCGATGGCGTAGACCAGCCGGGCGATGCTGGGTCTCAGGTTGCGATAGCTCACCTCGTAGATGACCGAGAGCTTGTGACGTCCCCAGTCCTCGACGTGGGGAGCGATGATCTCGAATCCCGGCTGCCCGGAGACCTGGCGCGGTTCCAGCCGCGTCGCCTCCAGTCGTTTGACGGCTTCCAGGCGCTCCGGCTCCTGCACCAGACGGGCCGCCGGGGGGCGGGCCGGCAGGGATCGGCCCTCGTCCAGCTCCTCGGAGTCGAACAGCACCTGGCCGTTCACGTTCACGATCAGGATCCTCTCCACGTCCTCGTTCAGGCGCATGGTGGAGAGCATCAGCTCCCGGAACTTGTAGTAGCCGGAGGCGTAGAAGAGCTCGTAGCCGGTACAGATGGGTGCCTTGGTGAGCTGGGCGAAGGTGATGGCTCGAGCCTGCACGTCCCGCCGGATCTCCGACCGCTTGGTCACGATCAGGTAGACGGCATTGGCGACCAAGATCACGACGACCACCGAGGAGATGGCCAGGGCCGTTCGCGTCTTGAGGCTATCGAGCCGGTAGGCCATGAATGCCGGCTACCGAGGGAAACCAAAAAGCAAAACGACCGGCGGGGTGCTTCCCTCTGCAGTTATCGCGATCATAGCCTAGCCGCTCGACGTTTCCAACGACCGGCCGGGCCCGGCGGGCCCGGCTGGGCCGGTGGACTTGCGGCTTGCGGGCTCGCGGACCGAAGGCTGGGACATTTGAGGGCCGGGCCACTAGAATACACGGTCCGCGGAGGTTGAGCCGACCTTGTCGATCCTGGCCCGCATTCTGAGAGACCGGGGCGTGGTTACGGAGCGCCAGCTCCAGGAGGCCATCCAGCACCAGGTGCTGTACGGAGGCCGGTTGGGGACCAGCCTCTTTGAGCTGGGCTTCATCACCGAAGAGCGCCTGCAGAGCGCCCTGGCCCGCGCCCACGGCGTGCCCGGCATCATCGTGGACCTCAGGGAGATCCAGCCGGACGCGGTGGCCTTGATTCCCAAGGCCATGGCCGCCAAGCACAAGGTGTTCCCCTACCGGGTCAAGGGCAAGACCCTGTTCCTGTTGATGGTGGACCCGGGCGACCACGCCGCGGTGGCCAAGGTGGGCTACTCCCTCGGCTACATCGTGAAGCCCACGGTGATTCCCGAGTTCCGCATGATCCAGTTGCTCCGGGACTACTACGGGATCGACGAGCGCTGGCGCTACACCGACACCCACCGTCCGAAGGCCTTTCCCCCCGAGCCCCAGGACGCAGCCACCGCGGCGGCGCGCATCGACGAAGCCAACACCCGGGACGAGGTGGTGGATGCGGTGGTGGCCTTGAGCCGGCGCTTCTTCCGCCGGGTGATCTTCTTCATCGTGCGCGAGCCCTGGGTGCTGGGTTGGGCGGGCGCCGGGGAGGGCATCGACAAGAGCCTGGCTGCCAGCCTGAAGATGCCGCTCGACCAGCCCTCGGTCTTTCGCACCGTGACCCGCGATCGAACCGTGTTCATCGGTAGGCTCGGCCCCGAACCCGAGAACCAGCGCTTCCTGCGCGCCCTCGCCAAGCGGAGCGGCTCTACCGCCGCCCTGTTCCCGGTGACGGTTCGGGGGCGGGTGGTGAACCTCGTCTACGGCGACGATGGCGCCGGCACCAACGTCAAGACCGACCTGGGCGAGCTCTTGGCGTTGTTGCAGAGGGCTCCCCGCGCCTACCTGAGGATCATCCGCAAGAGAATCGCAGAGACTCGCAAGGCCGCCGAGACATCGGACGGCGAAAGAGAGGACGAGGAATGATCGAACGCATGAGAGAGATCAAGCGCCGCCGCAAGCGGCGCGAGAAGGCGCTCAAGGGCCGCAAGCGCGCCGCCATAGCCGCCGCCGTCAAGAAGCCCACAAAACGTTAGAGCTAGTCGTCTTGTGCGGGGCCGGCCTGGGAGCGGGCTGCCCCGCGTCGGCCTCGCCCTGAGTGGCTGGGCGCCGCCTCCTCGGTTTCTCGATCTCGTGGCTCGATTGCTTTCCGGCTTCCCGCGCCCTCGATTCCTGAGTGCCTTCGCCTTCCCCAGCTTCCGCCGGCTCTGGCTGGGGGCCTTCCTGAGCAGCGTGGGGACCTGGACCCAGGACGTGGCCCTGGCCTGGCTGATCCACAGCACGCTGGGCAACCCCACCTACCTGGGCCTTCGGGCCTTCGCCGCCGAGGCTCCGCTTCTCGCCTTCATGCTGGTGGGCGGAGCCCTGGCCGATAGATTCGATAGGCGCCGGATCCTGCTCGTCTCCCAGGTCTTGCAGATGACGTTCGCCGCCTGCCTGGGTGTCTTGTACGCGACCGGCCGGCTGAGCATTCTGCCCATTCTGCTCTTCGCCTTCCTGACCGGGCTCACCCAGTCCCAGTCGGCGCCCACCTACCAGGCGGTGCTGACCAGCGTGGTGCCCCCGACTGAGATCTCCCACGCGGTGGCCATGAACTCCCTCCAGTTCAACCTATCTCGGGCCATCGGGCCGGTGGTTGCTGGGCTGCTCCTGGTCAAGCTGGGGCCCGGAGCCTGCTTTGCCGCCAACGTCCTTTCCTTCCTGGCGGTGATCGTGGCGCTCACCCGCATCCAGGTGCCACCGCACGATCCGACCAGGACCCGGGAGGGCTTGGGCGAGAGCGTGGGTGTAGGCCTGAGGCACGTCCGTGAGAGCCCTCTGCTGGCGCTGCTGGTGACCCTGGGCGGAGCCGCCAGCTTCTTGGCCTTCCCCCTTGTCACCTATCTCCCGGTGATCGCCGGCCAGCGGCTGGGGAGCGGAGCCACCGGCTTCAGCCTGCTGCTCTCGAGCTTCGGCGCCGGCGCCATTGTCGGGGCCCTGGCCACCGCCCAACGCGGCCAGGCCCCGGGCCGCGGTCGAATCATGCTGCGCGGCTTCGCCGGCTACGGCGCAGCCTCGGCCCTTGCCGTGATGGCGCCCCGGCAGGAGTGGGCGATGGCGCTCCTCTTCCTGGCCGGCCTCAGCCTGGTGACCGGGACCTCGACCCTCAACTCGCTGGTCCAGGAGAACATCCCCACCGCGCTCAAGGGCCGCGTGCTCGCCATCTACGGCCTGGCCTTTCGCGGGGGCATGCCGGTGGGCAGCCTGTTGGCCGGCCCGCTGGTGGCGCGCCTGGGCGTCTCCTGGGTGATCGCGAGCTTCTCGCTGGCCCTGCTGATCGTTGCCCTCACCCTCCGCCTGAGGAGCCGCCGCCTGGCCGCGCTCTGAGCGGCGGTGCGCCTACCAGGAGCTATCAGACGCCGCGTTCGTAACCCCCGCGGGCTTCCTCTGGGACGATCCGCCTAGCGCAAGAGGTCGCAGTAACCTACTGGCGCGAGCGACCGGGGGGTGTTGTCTCCGCTACGTAGCGCGGCTCCGCCGCAACCGAAAGCGGCGAAGCCGGGCGTCGAGAGTTCAGAGTCGAGAAACCACGGACTTCTTCGCGCGCCGCGACGATTCTCGGGAGTAGTAGATCAGGGGTAAGGCTTTGGCGTGCGACCGTGGTCCGTACGCGACCATAGGCTCACGGAGGCGTTGCCGGTCCCGAGGCTGATACAATCGCCGTGGTTAGCCCATGGCGACCGAAATCCTCTCCGTCACCGACGCCGAGCTGCTCCGGATGCCGCGCGACGGGCGCAAGTACGAGCTGGTCGATGGGGAGATCCGCGTGAGCCCCGCGGGTTTCCGCCACGGTGCCGTGAGCGTCGCGCTGACGCTGAAGCTGGGGGCGTTCGTCCTCGAGCGCAGGCTGGGGCGGGTGCTGGATTCGAGCACGGGCTACCGCTTGCCCGCCGGCAACGTGCGCTGTCCCGACGTGAGCTTCGTCAGCGCGTCCCGACTTCCAGCGGGCGAGCTGCCCGCGGGGTTCGCCGAGTTCTTGCCCGATCTGGCCGTTGAGGTCTTGTCTCCCGGCGATGGCCAGCGGGAGGTGCTCGACAAGGTCGGCGAGTACCTCGGCGGCGGCGTACGCCTGGTGTGGGTGATCGACCCGGAGACGGCCACGGCGGCGGTCTTCCGGTCGCTCACCGACGTGTGCCGCGTCGAGCGCGACGGCAGGCTCGACGGCGGCGACGTCGTGCCCGGCTTCACTTGCGCTCTCGGCGAGCTGCTGGCGTAGCCGACCCGTCGCGCGCGGCGGCCGGAACAGCGGGGAAACCACAGAGGCGCAGAGACACAGAGGGAGGAAGCAGCCAAACGACGGGCGGCCGTTCGTCGTCTCACCGGGCCGCTTCGGTTGCAGATCGCCGATGGCTCCCACGTCTCCGGCGCGGGGCCTTGCTCCCCGCTCGTTCTCTCTGTGCCTCTGTGTCTCGTGGTTGCTTCTGTTGCTGGGGTTGCTGGGGCCTCGCCCTCTTGACCGGCGAGGAAACCGCGGCGTAAGCTCAAGGCCCGCCTCCTCTTGGGAGGCCGTGGGGAGGTGACCGATGGCGGACCCGAGGCGGCCACAGTCTCCTCGCACCCTTCTCCGCCGCCCCGGCACCTACGTGGGTTGCGGCGCCTGCGGGCGCCTCCTGAACATCCAATGGGCGACTCGCAGCATCGTGTGCGCGTGCGGGGCGCGAATCACTCCTCCGGAGCTGGCATCGAACCCCAACAAGGTCGAGAAGAGCGGCGAGAAGTAGGCCTCGACGGGATCGTGGTCCCGGCGCTGCTGCTGCTGCTGGCCCGCGACCTGCTCCTGCATGACCCGCTGCGGGTGCTGGCCTGGCGCCTCCTTCACGACCCGCGTCTGGGCCAGGTCTCCGCCTGGCTCAGAACCCTGTTGCCACGACCCAGCGGAGCTGTGGACGCCGACCCCATCGCCCTCCTGTTGGGTGCCGCCGCCGCCGGTTTCGCCCTGGCCTACCTGCTCGCCGCCCTGCTGGGGGCTCGCCCCCGCTTGCGCGCCTGGCTGCTCGGCTCGGCGGCGTTAGTCGTGGTGGCGGCCCCCACCGCCGGCCTGATCGCCCTGGGGGTGGCCACCGGGAGGCCCTACGGCCAGGATGGGGGAGTGGTGCAGATTCCGCTGGCCCTGGACAAGATCCTGGCCGGCGACAGCCCCTACGGCGCCGACTATTCCGACAGCATCCTGGGCAAGCAGGCCCGTGTCTCCAGCTTCTGGGACCAGCACGGGGGCAACCCCATCCTCCGCCATCACGCCTACCTCCCGGGGACCCACGCCTTGATGCTCCCCGCCTATCTCCTGGGCAAGAACGCGCTAGGCTTCTTCGATTCCCGGCTGGTCACCCTCCCGGCCTGGGGGCTGGCGGCCGCACTGGCCTGGCTGCTGTTCGCCGACCCGGCACGGCGGTTGACGGCGGCGGCGGTGGTGCTGGTGAATCCCCTCGTGTATTGGCATCAGGTCTTCGGCGCCAACGACGTGATGCTGGTGGCCCTGCTGCTGGCGGCGCTCGCTCTCTTCCGCCGCGGGCGAGTGGTCTGGGGCGCCGCCGTCTTGGGCTTCGCCTGCGCCACCAAGCAACTGGCCTGGCCCTTCGCACCCTTCCTGCTGCTGACCGTGTCGGGGGCCGAGAACTTCCGCGACCTCTTTCGCCCGCCCGCTATCCGTCGTTTGGCGCGGCCGCTGGCGGCGCTGCTCGCGGTCTTCCTGGCGGTGGTGGCGCCTATCGCGGCTCGCGACCTCCGGGCTTTCTGGGGTGACATCGTCGTCTACAACGTGGGCCTCCCCGGAGCCGACAACTATCCGCTAGGCGGCACTCCCGGCTTCGGCTTCGCCAACTTCCTCATCGACTACGGTGCCGTCCACAGCCTTGGGGACTACTTCCCCTTCGGCATCTTCTACGTCCTGCTGGCCCCTCTGGGCCTGCTGCTGCTGCGGCGACAGCTCAGAGACCGGAGCCTCACCACGGCGCTGGCCCTGGGCAGCGTGGCCCTTCTGGCCTCGCTCTACTTCTCTCGGGTCGTTCATCCCAACTACCTGGTCCTGGTGGCGGTGCTGCTCCCGCTGGCTGGCCTGGCGGGCTCGGTGGCCGCCGACGTGGCCCTGGTCCCCCTCCTACTGCTGGCGACGGCAGTGGAGGTGGTGGAGCATGAGGTGTTCCGGCTGACCTGGGAGCAGGCGACACCGGCCCTTAGCAGTGCGCTGGGGGTGCTGGCACCGGGGGCGGGGCCCGATCTGACGCGTGACCCGCTGGGACTCCTGGTGGGTGCGGCAATGGCCGGCGCCGGCGTGGCGTACGCAGCCTGGGGATCGCTGGGCGCGGGCCTTCGGATCCGCCGCGGCCTGCTCATCGCGTCCACCCTGGTGGCGGTTCTGGTGCCGACCTACCTCATGACCCGGGCCAGCGCTGAGGCAGTCGGGCGGGGGCTCCCGGTGCGCGCCCAGGACCCATGGCTGGCGGAAGCGATGCCGGGCCGAGAGGTGAGGGAGGCGTGGAGCAGCAGCTTCAAGAAGGAACCGCCGCTTCTGCTGTCCGGCCCGGCGCCATCCTCTCTGGCTTGGCTCCTGCGCCTTACGAAGCTTGGCGACCCCCGGGTGCTGACCCTGATGGCCGGGCTCGGGCTGCTGGCGGCGGCAAGGCGGCTTCGCGGAGGGGCAGGCCTGGCGGCCGGCGGGGCCGTTCTCCTGGTGCCGGGAGCGGCCCTGGGGGCGGCCCTGGGCTCGCCCGAGCTGCTGGGCCTGGCGTTCTTGGCCTTCGCTTGGTGGCTGGGGCGGCGAGGCTGGCCCGGCGTAGCGGGAGGGGTCCTGGGTGTGGCGGCGGCGTGGATTCCCATGCTCCTGTTCGCGCTGCCCTTCGTGCTGTTCTCCGCTACCTCTAGGAGCCGCCGGCAAGGGCTGGGGGCAATCGGGGGATGGCTGCTTGGCCAGTTGCCGGGGCTCCTGGTCTCGCCCGGCCTCACGCTGGTCAAGCTGTTTCCGGAGATCGGTCCCGCCGCCGGCCTTGGCATGTCTAACGTATTCCTGTACTGGGGCGCCGAAGCCTGGTGGCTGGCCCGGGCCCTGGGGGCGATCCTGCCCATGCTGGCGGTGGCGGGAGCGGTCGTGGTGGCGCGGGAGCTTGGGGAGGATGAGCGCCGGCTGCTCTGGGCGGCCGCGTTCCTGTTGCTGGGGCTCTTGGTGTCGCCTCAGGTGGCGGCGCTGGCGCTGAGCCTACCGATTGCCCTGCTGGCCCTGGCAGCTTGCCGGGGCGAGAGGGCTCACTTCGACGGAGCAGCAGGGGGGCTCGCGGGGGTGTGACGGAAGCGCCCCAAGGTTAGACAACAGACCGCGCCGGAAGCACCGCAGGTAAGCAACAGACCGCGCCGCGGAGCCGAATTCACTTCGGCGCAGGCGGCGGGGGGGCTCAGGGTGGCGCGACGGAAGCGCCCCCCTGCTCAAGGATGGTGCCGGAGGCGGGACTCGAACCCGCATGGGTTTCCCCACACGCCCCTCAAACGTGCGTGTCTGCCAATTCCACCACTCCGGCAAAGGGGGGCGGAAGCGAAAGTGCATTCTAGGAGCCCGGCGGGGAGGTGTCAACGCTGGCTGGCGGGGAGCCAGCCGTTTCGGAACTGACTGCCGGAAGCTGGCCATAAGCCCACAGCCGTCTACGGCTTGGGGGAACGCGGTCGT